>CAKRPQ010000152.1 GCA_934385225.1 uncultured Eubacteriales bacterium | reverse complement strand
CATTTAGATATGGTGGCTTTAGGAGGGAGTCGCCATGAGTGATAAACTATAATACAAATTGAAAAGTCACAAATTTTTCAAACAGTCTCATTGCATAGGAATGACAAACAGATTATTCTTAAAGCAGGAGGTGGCAGAAATGGCAAACGAAGATAAAAAAGATTTTAATGCTATGTTGCACGATAACAAGGATATGCCAAAATTTCAAATCATTACAGACCAGAAAAGCATTGAAAAATATGGTGGAAGTAAAATGTATTTTGCTCCGCCAATCGACTATGACAGGGTAATGAAAAAAATTCCTTATGGTAAAGTGATTACTGTTGGTAAAATACGAGAATACTTTGCAGAATTGAGCGGTGCGGATTTTACAGAACCGATTACGGCAGGAATGTTGTTTCTATTGTGGCATGGGTGAGCGATCAGCGTACAAACGATGAAACGCCTTATCGGAGAACATTAAAAGCGAACAGAGAACTGAATGCTAAATATCCAAACGGCATGGAGGCGCAGAAAGAAAAATTAGAAGCAGAGGGACACACTATTATTCAAAAGGGGCGAAAAAATATACGGTACTATGTAAAGGACTATGAAACTTTTCTTTTTGACTTGAAATAGGTAGGAGGAACAAAGAAATGAATAACAAAGCCAGTATTACCGCCCTTATGAGTTCATTCGGACGGGCGTTTCACGCAGAAAATGAAGAACATCCGGTTTTCGCAGATCACCTTGCCAAAGAGCTGATGACGGCAGAAGAGTATGATGCCGTTGGGAGCTACATTCTCAGCGGAGCGCAGTTCTTTGAGCCGAAGATTGATCCCGCGCAGCAGGAGCCGAAGGAACTTTTGCGCAGACTTGTCAATGTTCATATCGCTCCGTCGCCGCTTTGCCGTGCGGCATATACGGAACAGGCTCTGAAAACCGCCGTCCGGACCGGCACAAAGCAATATGTCATGCTTGGTGCAGGCATGGATACCTTTGCCTTCCGGGAAACAGAGTTCTTATTAAAGCACAAGGTATTCGAGGTCGATCATCCTCTGACGCAGGCGGATAAAAAGGAAAGAATCACCCGCGCCGGTTGGAAGATTCCGGATAATCTTAGCTTTGTTTCCGTGGATTTTACAAGAGACAGCCTGGCGGAACGCCTGATTGCCGGCGGTTTTGACCCGTCCGTGAAATCCTTTTTCTCATGGCTCGGTGTGACCTACTACCTTTCTGCAAAAGCAATCGACAAAACGCTTGCCGAGCTTTCATCGCTTTGCGCGGACGGCAGCACGCTTGTGTTTGATTATCCGGATGAGGGTTTCTTTGCTGCCCTCGAAAAGCGTGTGCAGAATACTATTATGATGGCAAAAGCAGGTGGCGAACCGATGCAATCGGCGTTTTCCTATTCGGAGCTTGAGAGGCTACTTGAAAAGCACGGTTTTCTGATTTATGAGCTTTTGACCCCCGATGATATTCAAAGAGATGTGATCGACAAATCCGGGGCAGATATGAAAGCCTTTGAGCATGTTGGTTACTGTCTTGCCGTCAGGAAAGATTGAGCCTTATACATGATAAAGCATTAAAAATCATGGGAGGAAAGAATGGTGAATTGTCTCTCAGATAAAAAATTTGAAAATCTCTTGTTTGTAAACGTCTGCATACAGAATGTGGAAACGATAGCAT
>CAKRPQ010000151.1 GCA_934385225.1 uncultured Eubacteriales bacterium | reverse complement strand
GGATAAGTTTAAGCGGCGAAATTCCGCTTCCGAAAACGCGGTTTATGTTCTGAATTATGAAGTTCGTGTATTTGAAATAGACGAGCAGACCGATGTTTTCGGCGACGGAAACGAGCATAAGTGCCGTTCCGAGAGCCTTTTTCTCTCCGTTTTTCGATATAACGAACGCAAGGAGATGGTTGAAAAGCACCGATCCGAGGAAAACGGCAAAGAATTCGGGCTGTCCGAGTGCGTAGAAGGCGAGCGACGCAAGGGCGAGCCATATTTTCACAAGAATCGGCTTTTTAAGCGCGCGTAAGACCGCGAAAACGGCAAAAACGACAGGAAAAAAAGCAAAAATAAAACGGTAAGACGAAAAAACCATTTTTATATATCCTTAGAAATTTATATTCGGATATATTTTAGCACAAAAACGCGTTTTTTGCAATAGGCAGGAAGAAAGTTACAATGGCGGTTATGCGTTAAGGTGAAAGATTATTGAATTTTCGGTGAACAATACCCATATGCTATTGACAAAAGTTTCCCTGCGTGTTATAATCGGTTATCACTGATAACGTTATCGGTGATAACCAAACGCGAGAAAAGGAGGAAAACCGTTTATGACGGAGAATGAAGCACCCGAAAAGGAAACCGCCGAACTGTTGCTTCTCGCGGGAATAGAGGATATAGAAAAGCACGGATTTCAGAATATGTCGATGAGACGTATTGCCGCCGCCTGCGGTGTTTCCTGCGCCGCGCCCTATAAGCACTATAAGAACAGAAACGAATTTCTGCTCGCGATAATAAATTATATAAACGATAACTGGCGGCGGATACAGGAAGAGCTGCTTGAAGAAAATAAGGGAGCGACAAACCGCGAGCTTCTGATAAAAATAAGCGTAGCGTATATACAGTTCCTTGTGGATCACCCGAATTTCCGCTCGATAATCCTTATGAAGGACGATAATATGAGTCACGAACAGATACACGCAAAGATGCAGGTCAGCCGATATACGGACGAGATAATCACCCGCTATTGCGAGGAAGTTCATATGTCCACGACAGACAGAAAGAGAAAGACCTTCATCGTCCGTTCGCTCATTTACGGCGCGGCACTCCTTATGGACAGCGGAGAGCTTGACAAGAGCGACGTGGACCTACTCATGGTGGAAAATTCGATAGACAGAGAATTCAACATTATTTAATACGGATAAATTTAAGAAAAGAGGTAATATGGATATGTCTCATATTGAAAAAGCCGAAAAGACCTACAAACCGAAGAAGTTCGGATCCATACGCGAAATGATGGAGCTTGCCCGTACCGAGGCGGGCGATAAGATCGCCTACAAATTCGGAGGAAGCGACGACGAGATCGTCAGCGTCACATACGAGGCGTTCGATAACAGAACCAAGCAGCTCGGCGCGGCACTTTGCGAGCTGGGCTACGGCAAAAGTCACATTGCGTGCATCGGCGAAAACAGTTATAACTGGATAGTCACGTACCTTACGGTGCTTCAAAGCGCGGGCGTTTACGTCCCCGTCGATAAGGAGCTTCCGACACCCGAAATGCTTCACGTCCTCTGCGATAGCGAGGCGGAGGTCATTTTCTATGACGGCAAGCGGGAAAACTGGCTTCACGAAAACCGCGAAGCACTCAAAAACGTAAAGCTCTTCGTCGGCTTTGACCGCGGCGAGGACGACGAAAAGGGCGAGTTCGTTTCGTTTAAGAAGCTCAT
>CAKRPQ010000150.1 GCA_934385225.1 uncultured Eubacteriales bacterium | reverse complement strand
CCGTCTCCTAAAACATCGGATATTCCCGCGTGAATATACGTCTGCGAAATAAACGAAACGTCCATAACGGCAATATCAAAATCTGTGTCAAAATCCTCTCTTTTAAGATTTCGCGCGTTATATCCTTCTATATTTACAACATCGTCGCGGGACGCGAGCGACGGATCGAGCTGACCGTGCCCCGAATCGACAGCGTACACTTTTTTTGCGCCGTGCGAAAGAAGGCAATCGGTAAAACCGCCTGTCGATGCGCCTATGTCGATGCAGGTCTTGCCGGAAACATCTGTCCCGAACGCGGAAATCGCGCCTTCGAGTTTCAGCCCGCCGCGGCAGACGAACGGTTCTTTTTTCACAAGCACCGTATGCTCCGCCGTCTCATCGACAAGCTCGGACGCTTTTTTCAAAGTCTTACCGTCAAGCGTAACGCTCCCTTTCTCGATAAGTTCCTTCGCCGCGCTTCTGCTTTTTGCGTACCCCGCGGCACACAAATAGACATCTGCGCGGGTCATTTCATTCTGTTGAGCAGAAAATCCGCAAGCGTCATAAGCATTTCCGAATTTTCGTATGCCGAAATCGCATTTTTAGCCTTTTCGGTGACCCTACGGGCGTAATTTTCCGCTTCTTCCGTACTCATATGCGTTACAAACGTATTCTTTCCGCTTTCCTTATCGCTTCCGATCGGTTTGCCGAGAGTTTTCTCGTTGCCGACAACGTCGAGAATATCATCTCTTATCTGGAACGCAAGTCCTATGCCCGACGCATATTCGAGCGCGCCGCGAAAACGTGCGTCCTCCTCCGAAACTCCTGCCGCGTATGCGCCGAGCATCGCCGAAACGCGCATAAGCTCGCCTGTTTTAAGGCTTTGGAGCTTTATCAGTTTTTCGAGCGAGAGCGGGTGCGTCTCGCCGTACATATCCATTATCTGACCGCCTATCATACCTTTTTCCGCCGCCGAGCATGAAAGTGCCGTGACCGCTTTAAGTCTCGCTTCGGGCGGAACATTTTCGTTTTTCGCAGCAATTCCGAGCGATTTTATCGCGAGCGCGTCGCCCGCAAGAAGAGCCGTCGCCTCACCGTAAACCTTATGGCAGGTCGGTTTTCCCCGACGCAGATCGTCATTGTCCATACACGGCAGATCGTCGTGTATAAGCGAAAAAGTGTGCATCATTTCGACCGCCGCCGCAAACGGTATCGCGTCCTCGTCACGTCCGCCGTACAGTCTGCAAAACGAGACGACAAGGTACGGTCTTATCCTCTTTCCGCCCGCGAAAAGGCTGTATTTCATCGCTTCGGCGACTTCGTTTATATCGGTGTCGGCTTCGCCGAACGTCCCTGCCATATATTCTTCCGTCTGTGCGGAAACAGCGTGAATATCGGCAAGAAGAGCCGAATATTTATCTTCCTTCTTCGGCAAGGTCAAAGTCCTCCTCGGTCATTTTTCCGCTTTCTTTGTCTCCGCGCAGAATTTTTATCTTCGATTCCGCATCGTCAAGCATTTTTCCGCACTCGCGCACAAGTCCTATTCCCTCTTCGTAGAGTGCGAGCGACGCGTCAAGTTCTCCGCCGCCTTCAAGCGACGCGACTATCTCGTCAAGGCGCTTCATCGCGTCCTCAAATTTCGGTTTGTTTTTCTTTTCTGCCATGTCATTTATCCTTTCGGAGCACGATCTCGCCGACTGTGCTGTAAAAGCTGCCGTCCGCAAGTTCGTTTCTCACATTATCGCCTTTTTTTATCTGTCTTACGCTCTTTATCACGTTTCCGCTCTCGTCGTAGGAGACCACATACC
>CAKRPQ010000149.1 GCA_934385225.1 uncultured Eubacteriales bacterium | reverse complement strand
GGCATACGGGAGGATATCCGATATGCCTGTTTTTATCAGAAATATGAACGAAAATGACTACGCCGAATTCGATTCGCTTATGGCAAAGCTCCACGGGATTCACGTTACGGCAAGACCCGACGTTTATCTGCCCGTCCCGCACATTTACTCGGAGGACGTATTCAGAAACGAAATCATCAACCCCGAAACGCATTTCGCGCTTTGCGCTGTCTCGGACGGCAAAATCGTCGGGATTTGCACCGCCGAAAAGCGTCACCGCAGCATGATGAAAAATATGAAAACCGTTTACATTGACGATATTTTCGTCGAAGAAAGTTTTCGCCGCCGCGGAATCGCAAAAATGCTTGCGGAAAAGGTTATTTACGAGGCAAAAACATTCGGTGCCGAAAGAGTCGATCTCACCGTGTGGGAGTTTAACAAAAGCGCAAGAGAATTTTACGAAGTTCTCGGTTTCACAACCATGCGTCGCGTTCTCGAAAAGAAAATTTAGAGTGCGACAAGAACAATCGAAACGATTCCGAGCGCAATTCCTATCCACTGCAATGCGGTCAGCTTCTCACGAAGTATAATACTCGACGCGAGCGCCGTGAACGCAAGCACACCGCCGTTTATCGCGGGGAAAAAGACTATTCCGGGAAGAACGCCCGAAAGATACAGGTTGAATTTATTCGCAAGGACTATGCCGAGACCGAATACGGAGGAAAGAAACAACCGCCTTTGTATTTTAGGTTTCGGTTTTTCTTCGCCTTCACATACTGCGGTATCCTTCCCGCCCGCAAACGGATACATTACGGCGGAAAATACAAGCATAACGGCAAACGAAACAAAAAGATACTCGTTTACGCCACCGTCAAATCCCGCGCGAAAGAGCTTTTGAATAACGCCGATAAGTCCCGACGATACCATTGAACCGACAGCGAAAAATATCCATCTGCCGTCCTTTGCTCTCTCGATTTTTCCCGTCACGAGGACTATAGAAACAAAAATAAGAATTATTCCGATAATGCACGGAATCGACATTGCTTCATGATAGTAAACAGCCGCAAAAACGGTCGGAATTATAAATCCGCAGGAATATATCATCGTGCATACCGAAACGGGTCCCGTTTCAAGTGCGGAAATATAAAACATCTGTCCCGTCATTGTGAAAATACCGTAGAAAAGCGACAAAACGAGGAATTTTGCATCACGGACAATACCGATGTCACGAACGAATATTCCAAACACGACAAGCGCGATAATACCTGTCACGATATTCACGAAAAGCTGGTTTTTTCGTCCCGAAAAACATCTTTTATCTGTTTTGGTAATTATATTTTTCGTGACGGAAACAGCGACAGATGCTGCCAGAAGTAAATAATACATCGAAAACACCTCTTTTACTTTCCAAGCAAAGCATTAAGAAGACCTTTGCTGAGGATTTTCCTTATATCGTCGTCGACGAGACTGAAACGGTTTCCGTCGTTCGGAGTACTAAGGTAATTCCAGACGCAATACGGAATATTCCATTCTTTAAGTACGGTAATAACGTCTCTCATCCAGTTTTCTCTTGACTTTATGTCGGCGTGACGTATAGTTCCGAATTCGCCGCACCAAAGGACTTTGTCGGGGTGTGCTTCCGTAAATTCTTTTGCGCCCTTCATAAAGCTGCGAATATAATTTATATCGATTCTGTCAAGGTTTTCATAGCGATTTTCACCGTTAAGTCTGTAAAAGTCTCTGTATCTGTCAACGTCATCACAGGGGTATTCGAGCTTTCTGTTATAATAAAGGGTATTAGCCATTAAGACGCCTCTCTGGTGCGTAAACTCAAAAGGCTCATACATATGGAATGTATAAAAAACATTTTCATCATCCCATATACGAAGGTATTTA
>CAKRPQ010000148.1 GCA_934385225.1 uncultured Eubacteriales bacterium | reverse complement strand
GAAGCCTACACCTGGCTTATCGAAAACTGCTACAAGTTCGGTTTCATTCTACGTTTTCCCGAGGACAAGGTGGAGATAACGGGATACAGCTTTGAGCCGTGGCACTACCGCTTTGTCGGCAGATACCACGCGACAAGAATGCACAACCTCGGAATGTGCCTCGAAGAATACACCGATTATCTTGCAAACATAAACGGCTGAATATGAAAAAGGGACTGTTAAAAACGATGTTTTTAACAGTCCCTTTTAAGGTTTCCCGCGCGTATAACCGTACTTCCGCCGCGAGAGGGTAAAGTTTTTATGCCGAACGCCGATAATAAAAAAATATTTCCATCTGCCAAAGTAACACTGAACGTTTACATTAACCCATAAAAAGAGAATAACGGAAAACGGAAAACACTAAACACAGCTTAATTTGAACGATGCACTTGCGTATGCAATGTATTGGCGAACGGCAACGGAAAAATTTCGGAATTACTCCGTAATTTCAAACGGAACGGTGGTATTCACCGTATCAAGCGCGGTCTGCGCCTTTGCGAGAAGCTCGGAAACGCGGTCATATTCTTTCTCCGCCTCGGCGATGTCGTAGTTTGCGTAGCGGTAGTCTATTATCGGCGATTTTCCGCCGTACGACGCTTCTCTCACCTTCGGAAGAACCGTTTTCATAGTGTAAAGAATGCGCTGCTTTCTTGAAAGCTGCGGTATAAGAACAAGTATCTCGTCAACGGTCATATCAAATCCCGCAACCTTTGTCGCCAGATTGAACGTGTTTATCTCGTGTTTCAGGCGGCGTATCTTCGCTTCAAGTTCTTCCTTACGCTTCTGCGTGTCAAGGAAATCGTACTGCGGTCTTACCGCTTCGATATCCTCGCCGACGGCGGCAACAAAGCTCTTGCTCTGTTCCTCCATTCCGCAAAGCGACGCATAGTCGTCGTTGTATTTTCTGAGTATTTTTGCTGCCTCAGCCGATGTAACTTTCATACTTACGTACTTCCTTTCGTATTAAATCCTACCGCATATTATATCATATTACCCTACCTCTGTCAAGTGTGGGACAGATACGGTAACAAAAGTGAAACAATCAGAAAAGTTCGTTTATGAATTTCTCGGTGAAGCGTTCCTTTGCGCCGAAATTCATTGCAGCACCGTATATTTTTTCGATCTCGAAATGCGCTTTTTTGACGTCGGAGAGGGCGTTCTCCGCCTCGGACAGCATAGCTTCGCGAAGTCTGACGGCACTCTTTATCTTCTTTTTCACGCTCCCGACCGCTTCCTTATTCATAAACCGCGTCGGATTTATGCTCCCATGCGGCGCGCTCTCGAAAAGTATTCCGCTCTCCTCAAAAAATACCGCATCGGGGACGGAACAGATTATCGGGTCATACGAAACCGTGACGGAAAGTCTGCGGCGGACGGCGGTATCAAGCGCGGCGGAAAGGACAAGGTGCGAAAGTCCGAGTGAATCGTCGACGCGGCAGACCTCGGACGCTCGTTCTTCAAGCGACGCGAATTTAACCCGCCCCTCCATGCCGACAGAATCGCAGACGGCGATGTGCGTTTCGTATTTTTTCCCTCTCGCGTTCCCTATCCGACGTGTGACGTACTTTTCCGCCTTTTCGGGGTCAAAAATCGGCATTGCAAGCTCACGGAGCGCGCCTGTCACGTCTCCGTATGCGGCAAGAAAGCGATATGTGCGCGAGTATGCGCGCTTTTTCTCGGCATTAAGTCTCCCTATCTCCTCTCTGTGCGACGCAAGGGCATTCGAATCCCAGAAAACGCCGAGATCGACTATGTCCTCGGCGGCACCCGGAAGCGTCGCGTCCGTATCGTGCGGCGCTGTGCCGTCAAGAACGGCAAAATCGTTTTCGACAGTTATTCCGTCAAGTGATGTCTGATCCGACGAGCAGTAGTACCGCACGACTTTTTTTCCCTCTTTCTCGGCACGCTCGGCAATTTTTCTCATAAAAACGCTTTTTCCCGTACCCGGACCGCCTTTTATGATGTAGATA
>CAKRPQ010000147.1 GCA_934385225.1 uncultured Eubacteriales bacterium | reverse complement strand
GCTTGAAATCGGACGGGACCGTGCTTGCCTGTGGGAGAAACGAATATGGTCAATGTGAAGTTGCAGATTGGAAAAACATATATATTCCTGAAGGCTTTGAATCAATTGAAGACTACATAGAAAACAGAAAAGCCGAGTTTAAGAAAATTGAAAAAGAAAGAGAAGAAATTCAGCGAAAGCAAGCAGCGGCTGAAGAAAAACGGCTCGCTGAAATTAAAGTGGCGAATGAAGCGAAAAGGCTTGAAAGAGAAAGGCAGGAACAAATCGCAAAAGCGGAATGGGAAAGAAAAAAAGCCGAGTATCGTTCCGCAGGCGTTTGTCAACACTGTGGTGGCGCATTTAAAGGTTTATTCTTAAAAACCTGTACAAAATGCGGAAAGAAAAAAGATTATTGAGGAGGAATGAAAGATGTCTAAATTCGTAATAGAATGCCCGTCATGCGGGCGATATGCTGAGGCATCGACAGGATTTTTTTCAAAAAAGAAGATTGAATGTTCGTGCGGAAATATTATAAATGTTAAAACAGATAAAATGACATCAAAACTATGTCCGCACTGCGGAAACAATGTCGTTTTCGATCAAAGCAAAGGTGAAAATGCAATTTGCCCCGTTTGTCATGAAAAAATAAACACTGCCGAGAATTTGGCGGCACTTGTGGAGTTCACCTGCCCTTCGTGCAGCTGTAAATTATCTGCTGACAAGAATGCGACAAACTACACTTGCCCACTTTGCGATACCGTAATCAATGTGCAGGAACGCATTGTGAAGGAAAAAGTTAAAAATCAAGGCTTGGCAAGCGTTATCAAGTACGAGGGCAACAACGAAACCTTTGTGTGGAAGCACCCGATTGAAGACTTTAATTTAGGTTCACAGCTTATTGTTCACGAATCGCAAGAGGCAATATTTTTCCGTGACGGAAAGGCACTTGATTTGTTCGGTGCCGGTCGCTATACCCTGTCAACGCAGAATATCCCCATTTTGGAAAACCTTTATAAACTGCCGACAAACACCGATGAAATATTCCATTCCGAGGTATATTTTATTAACCTCACCACACAAATGGGCATTAAATGGGGCACGGACTCAAAAGTCCGCCTTTTTGACCCGGCATCCGGTTTACATATTGAAATCGGCGCTTGCGGAAATTTCAGTATGCGTGTGAACGATTCCAGAAAGCTTTTGATAAAGCTCGTCGGAACAACAGGCGAATTTACTCAAAATGATGTTATCGGCGGCGGTTACAGCATAACCTCGGTTGTGGGTAAATTCAAAGCACTTGTTATGAACAAGGTTAAAGCAAACCTTGCGAAAACAATTAAGGACAGCAACATCAATATACTTGAAATAGATGAATATATTGACACCATTTCAGACAGTTTGAGAGTTATCATCAACAAAACCTTGGACGAATACGGTTTGTATATGCCCGAGTTTTTTGTGACAAGCATCTTAACGCCCGATGAAGACTCAAATTTCAGACGATTAAAGCAGCAATTTGCAGATAAAACTTTAAAAGTTCGTGAAGAAGAAATCCGAAAAGCCGAGGCAGAAGCGGCACAGGGACGAAAAATTTTAGAGGCACAGACCGAGGCACAGCTCAAAATGGTAGGTGCACAAGGCGAAGCGGAGGCACTTAAGATTAAGGCACAGGCAGAGGCGGAGGCGTATAAAACAAAAGCCGAGGCGGAGGCTACTGAAATGAAGATGAAGGGCTACACATATTCACAGGAAACAAGCCGTATGGTTGGTATGGAAGCAATGCAGAACGGCATTACGGGTAATGGTCCCGGCGGAAGTTCAGCACTTGGAGATATTGCAGGACTTGGCGTAACTCTCGGCGCTATGGGCGGCGTTATCGGAAGCTTACAGGCTATGGAAGCTATCAAATACATTATCGGCCAGGGAGAGCTGCTTACAGGCTACCTGCTTACCTACGACGCTCTGAAAATGGAGTTCCGCAAGGTAAAGCTGCCGAGCGACACGCATAAGTGCGCGGTATGCGGCGACGAGCCTACCATTACCGAGCTTATAGAC
>CAKRPQ010000146.1 GCA_934385225.1 uncultured Eubacteriales bacterium | reverse complement strand
CGAGAACAAGCAGATGAGGTCAATGCTGGATTCGCTTATGCGTGAGCTTGAAGCACCCGACTTGAAGCATTACGGATATGGATTCGAGCACATACATAAAGCCGAAAACGAGCACGATAAGCGGATTATTTATCATAAAAGCCGCACCGACGACCGCTCCTCCGAGGAACAGCGAACCGGTATCGCCCATAAAAACGCGTGCAGGGTAAAAATTATATACGAGAAATCCGAGCGTAGCACCGACAAGCGATGCGGAAACAAAGCCGAGATTTATATTGCCGGTAACAAACGAGACGACCGCAAGAAATATTCCTACGATAAGCGTTTCCGAGCTTGCGAGACCGTCTATGCCGTCCGTGAGGTTCACGCTGTTTACAATTCCAGTTATCAGTACCACCGCAAGAGGGTAATACCAAAGCCCTATATCAAATTCTTTTCCGAAATACGGTATGTACAGTACGGTATCAAGGTATCCCGTCCTCTTTAAGACAAGAATATACAGCACAGCCGCAACGACTTGAAGCAGGAATTTCTGATACGCGAGAAGTCCCTCGTTCTGCTTCTTCACAAGCTTTGTATAGTCATCGACGAAACCTATCATTCCGTTAACCGTGGCAAGTCCGAGCGTGAGCGCAAGAGGAATAAGCTCGGAGGCTCTTCCCTTTACGCCGTAGTAAACGAAAAATCCCGTCATCACGAGAAGTATCGAAAGAATGAAGCTGATACCGCCCATCGTGGGCGTCCCCTCTTTCGATTTGTGCCATCTCGGTCCTATGTCGAGAATCTTCTGACCGACTTTATGACTTTTCAGTATCGGTATGACCTTTCTCGCGAGGAGAACGGTTAGAAGAAAAACAAGTGCCGCGGTTATAATATAATTTATCGTCATTTCGGATTTCATTTTATTGCCTTTCAGAATTTCAGATTGTTTTTGATATACTCCGCAAAGTGTTCGACCGCCATTCCGCGGCTGGCTTTGAGAAGAAGAACATCTCCCTTTTTAAGCGCGTGCATAAGCATATCCTCTGTCGTGCGTCTGTTCTCTTTATCGCGGTTGACGTATATGTTTTCGGGGCTCATTCCGTTCCCTGCGGCAGACGAGGCGATGTTTTCCGCAAGTTTTCCGTAGGTAAAGAGCACCTTACAGCCTTTTCTTGCAAGATATTCGCCTATCTCCGCATGCATTGCGGGAGAACGCTCGCCCAGTTCAAGCATATCGCCGAGAAGTGCGACGGGCCTTGCCGATTTTTTTGCGGAAAGCTCGGCGAGAACGTCTATTGCCGAACGCATTGATTCGGGGCTTGCATTATAGCAGTCCTCAATTATCGTTATACCCGACACATCGTAAATATGCTGTCTCATACCGGGGCTTCTGAACGACGAAAGCCCGCTTCTTATTTCGTCCGCAGTCATACCCGAAAGCATTCCGACGGCGAACGCGAAAAGTGCCGCGTAGACATTGTGCTGTCCCATTATCGGTATTTCGATATTCGAGTATATTTTTTCGTCGTAGAGAACATCAAATGTTGTTTTTGATATTTCGGTGCGGATATTAAGCGCGCGGAAGTCGGCGTCGCGGTTGTCTATCGCAACATACAGGCATTTGCGTCCGCGTTTATCCGCTCCGATAAGCAGCGGATCGTCGCCCGAAAGAAGAAGTATTCCGTCCTCCGCCATTCCGTCGATTATCTCCGTTTTGGCTTTCAGAATATTTTCGCGCGTGCCGAGAAGCTCTATATGCGAGCTGCCAATCGTCGTAATTATTCCGATATTCGGACGCGCCGCTTTTGACATAAGCGATATTTCGCCGAACCCGCTCATTCCCATCTCAAAAACCGCCGCTTCCGTATCACGCGGCATTTCCGTTACGCTGAGCGGCATACCTATAACGCTGTTGTGGTTGCCCTCTGTTTTATATGTTCTGAATTTTCTTTCGAGAACCGACGCGACAAACTCTTTTGTGGTCGTTTTTCCGACGCTGCCCGTAATTCCGACGGTCAGGCAATCGAAACGCTTTTTATATTCCGACGCGATTTTTCCGAGAGCGTTTACG
>CAKRPQ010000145.1 GCA_934385225.1 uncultured Eubacteriales bacterium | reverse complement strand
GAAGTAGAGTGAAATGGGATAGAATATAAAGTTTTAATAAACGATTGCGTCGTCCGCCGTGAACCCGCCTAGCGAATTTTCTTTAACCTGAATACATACATATTCGATGCCCGTATCGTCTGCCGCAAAGAACTGACGTTTGGCGGCGGGAGCAATCTTTAACCAGTCGCCCTCCGCAAGTGCGATTTCTTTACCGTCGATTATTACCTTCCCTTTGCCCGCAAGAATTCCGTAGATTTCCTCATTGTTCTTGTGAGAATGAACAAACGGCACACACGCGCCTGCGGGGAGCTTGTTTACGCTGATCTCCGCACCCGTGAGCGCAAGTTTTTCGTGAAGTTCGACTCTTCCTTCGTTTCCGACATTTGTTTTTGTGTAGTTTTTCATTTTTTTACCTCCGTTTTTAAGCAATTTCTCTTGCTTGATTGTATTTTAGCATACAGCGCATATAAAAACAAGTACGCACTTTTTTATAACTATATACAATTTCGGAAATGTGTGATATAATATAACTGCGGAGGTGATAATGATATGAAAACGAAGGACGAACTGCCCGCTTGTCCCGTGGCAACTGCGGTTGCGCTTATCGGCGGAAAATGGAAGCTTCTCATTTTGCGAAATCTGAAAGTGCGTCCGTGGAGGTTCAACGAGCTTTTGCGCGACCTTGAAGGCATTTCGCAAAAGGTGCTGACGGACAGTTTAAGGCAAATGATTGACGACGGACTTGCATACAGAAAAGATTATCACGAGATTCCTCCGAGAGTAGAGTACGGACTAACGGATCTCGGACGCGAAATGCTGCCGATTATCGACGCGCTCGCGAATTTCGGCAGCTATTATAAATCTGTTGTCGAGTGACAAAAAAAGGGTGTTCCAAAACTCTAAATGAGTTTTGGAACACCCATCTTTTCGTCTCGGTTTACACGAGACTTTTGATTATGATTATGTTATGCGTCATTCTTATTCTACGGTAACGGATTTAGCCAGATTTCTCGGCTTATCGACGTCACAGCCTCTGCCTGCCGCGACATGATATGCAAAGAGCTGGACAGCCGTTGCCGCCGGGAACATTTCAAACATTTCCTCAATATCGGGAATTTCGATTATCTTATCTGCGGGAATATTGTACTTTTCGGCTATGCTCTTTTTTGCGAACACAAGCACGATAGCACCTCTTGATTTGACCTCTCTTATGCCCGAAATTACTTTTTCGGCAAGAGAGTCAACGGTCATAACCGCGACAACGGGCGTTCCCTCTTCGATAAGGGAGATCGTGCCGTGTTTAAGCTCGCCTGCGGCGTAGGCTTCGCTGTGAATGTAGGAAATTTCCTTTAATTTAAGTGAAGCCTCGGTGCAGAGCGCACTGTCGATTCCGCGTCCGATGAAGAAGAGGTGTTCGGCGGAAAGATATCTGCGTGCCGCCTCGTTTATCTCGTCGTCCTTTGCGATCATTTCCGTGACCGCGCGTCCCGTGTCCTCGGAAAGTATCTTGCAAAGGCGTTTTGCTTCCTCGTCGTCCATAAGTCCCTTAACTCTTGCCATCTGAATGGCAAAGAGGTAGAGCAGGGCGCACTGAACGCTGTAAGCCTTCGTGCTTGCGACCGAAATTTCGGGACCCGCCCATGTGTAGAGTACGCTGTCCGCCTCTCTGGCAACAGACGAACCTATTACGTTGACGATAGAGAGTGTATAAACGCCCTTCGACTTTGCGTGACGGAGCGCGGCAAGAGTGTCTGCCGTTTCGCCCGACTGCGAAAGGAGGATGACCAGATCGTCTTTGTCGAGTATCGGGTCGCGGTATCTGAACTCCGACGCGATATCAACGTTTACGGCAACTCTCGCGAGCTTTTCGATAATATTTTTGCCGATAAGCCCTGCGTGCATTGCCGTTCCGCAGGCAACGATGTGAATGTTCTTGAACTTGGATAAAAGTCCGCCGTCAAGCTCTCTCACGCCGAAATGCGGAAGACCGTCGTCGCCGAGACGCGTTGCAACTGTTTTTCTGATTGCTTCGGGTTCTTCGTTTATTTCCTTTATCATGAAGTGCGGGAAGCCGCCTTTTTGTGCCTGCTCCACATTCCAGTCAATGGTGAGACGCTTCTGTTCGACCTCGTCACCCTGCCTGTCAAAGAACTTGATG
>CAKRPQ010000144.1 GCA_934385225.1 uncultured Eubacteriales bacterium | reverse complement strand
ATGCTCGGTTCGGGAAGAATAAAGATCTGGCGTGACTCGCTCCGCGTTTTTTCGGAACACCCGCTTCTCGGTTCGGGCCCCGGTACGTTTGTAAACGAAGTTTCTTTCAGCTTTGAAAGGGACGCGGGAGGACATCATATAGTCAGTACGCCCGACGCTGCCCATAATATTTTTCTCCAAAAATTGTGTACAACGGGTATTTTTTCACTTGTTTCGTTTGTGCTTTTTTGCGTTTCCGTTTTGAAAAGAGGAGGCAAACATTCTCTTTTCACAGTCCCGTGTATTATTTCATATCTTGCAGCGGGATTTTTCTTGTTTGAAGTTTGCGGCGCGTCCGTATTTTTCTATATTTTGTGCGGTCTTGCCGTCGGCGATATACAAAAAGATAAGGAAGAATTAAAATGAAAAAAATTATTTCTCTCAATCTGTGTCTTATAATGCTTTTTGCTCTTGTTACGAACACTTTTGCCACAATGAGGCCGAAATACGCGATCACGGTCGGTACGGAGACTTTTGCAAGCGATGTCGACGCTGTCGGTGAAGGCTGGTCTTATTCCGAAAAAACGAACACGCTCACGCTTGACGGCTATAACGGCTCCGGGATATCCGCGTCGGGCGACCTCACGGTTTATGTAAAGAGCAATTCCGAAATAACGGGTGCGTCGTCAGACAGCGCTTACAGCAAAGACCTGTGCGGAATTGTAGTAAACGGTGAACTCACACTTTCGTGTGACGCAAATCTTTCCGTGATCGGCGGTGAATCGTCGAAGAGAGGCGGAGAGGGTATATTTGCCTCGAAACTTGTTATAGTGTCGTCGAAAGGTGCAAATATAAACGTTACAGGCGGTAACGGTTCGCACGCGATAAAGGCAAATAAAATAACGATCGACGCGGATGGCAATTTGACGGCTGTCGGCGGAGCAAACTGCGCCGCACTGTACTTTATGACCTCGCTTGACGTTGTAGAATCGGGTACTTCCGTCTTTACCGCGGGTAAGGGCGCGGAGAAAGCAATAACATACCTTGCGGGTGGGAAATATACAATTTCCCATGTGCTTGAAGTTATTTTCGGAAGCGGCAGCAGAAATATCATTATAAGAGCGAAGGCTCGTTACGGAGATGTAAACCTTGACGAAAAAATCACGGCTCAGGACTCGGTTTTGCTATCGCAGTATCTTGCGGGATGGGCGAGCATAACGCTTGATGCTACGCAGCTCTCGGCGGCGGACGTCAATGCGGACGGCACGGTCAATTCAAGTGATGCCGTTCTTCTTGCACAGTACCTTGCGGGCTGGGACGTTAAGCTCGGATAAAAACAAAAAGTCGCGGAAAACCGCGACTTTTTTATATGTAAATATCATTTAAGCAGACCGCTGACGAAAATTTCTATTCCGATGCCTATGAGGATCACTCCGCCGAGAACGGACGCTTTTCCGGCAAGTTTTGTGCCGAATTTCTTTCCTATGGTAATTCCGATAAGACATACAACAAACGTTACAACCGAAATTATAAGCGAAGCGGCGAGAGCCATACCTAACCCGTAGTCGGCAATGGTGAAGCCTACCGAAAGCGCGTCGATGGACGTCGCAATTCCTTGGATAAGCAGAGCGGCAAAAGTCAATTTCGATCCCGCCTCGACATTCTCGTCATCGTCTCCCTTTATGCCTTCGATAAGCATTTTTCCACCGATGTATGAGAGAAGAATAAGAGCGATCCACGGTATAAATTTTTCAAAGGATCTGAATTTTTCGACTACGGTGTGGACACAGACCCAGCCGAGCATAGGCATAAGCGCCTGAAAGAAAGCGAAAACGCCGACTATGCCGCACATTTTCGGCATTTTCATTTTCGGGTCTTCAAGCCCGTTTGCAAGTGAAACCGAAAAGGCATCCATTGCAAGCCCTACGCCGAGCAGAGCGCTGTTGGTAATAAACAGAAAATCGAAATTCAAAATAAAACCTCCGATCGCGCATAATGCGATATATTATAATAAAAAATAAGTCCGACAATGACAACCGTCACGCCGAACATACATAAGGGAAGCATGTACAGCCGCGGGGTTATACATGAGTCTCGCAATTTAAGGCAAGCCAGACCCAAAAAGGGTCATTATGTTGACTTGCTACGCCGCATGGTGCTTGCTACTCCCTCATAAATTTATTTTACTGCATTATTATAATA
>CAKRPQ010000143.1 GCA_934385225.1 uncultured Eubacteriales bacterium | reverse complement strand
GACGGCATCTGAATAAGTGCCTGGGACCCCCAACCGCACAGCATTGCAACGGATAGACCGTAAATGCCGAATTCTTCGTTAAAGAAAACGAAATACAAAACCATAATAAGGTTCGAAACGAGGCTAATAAGTGCAGGCAGAAGAAATTTATCAAACGATTGCAGAAGTCCGACAAAGCAATACGCAAGACCCGTGAAGATCACCATAGGAAACATTATTCGGGTAAGAGAAACCGCAAGTACCGCGGTACTTTCTTCAAGCGATGGCGCGAGAACAGAAACGAGAGGCGAGGCAAACACAAACCCTATTACGGTTATAATCGAGGTAAGGAGCAAAACAGCGTTTATAAAGCAATTGGCAAAGTCGAACGCTTTTTCCTTTCCCTCTTTGAACGAAACTTCATTAAAAACAGGAATAAAAGAAGCCGTAACAACTCCGCCGATAACGAAATCAAAAATAAGAAGCGGCAGACGGCTTGCGGTATCATATGCCACCGCATCAGAACTCGTCCCATATGACGAAGCGAGCAGAATATCACGGAGCATTCCGAGAACCTTTGCAGAAAGAGTTATCACGACCATGAGAAACGCTGTTTTGAAAATTCGGTTCTTCCCTTTTTCCATTCGGTTTTGCTCCTTTCTGCAAGAAAACATACTATATTATTATAATATATTTTCTCCGCAATGTCAATATATAAAAAAGAAAACCCCGAAAATCGGGGCTTCTTTAAAATTCGACTGTGAGTTACACAGCGGCGGAAACCGTTTCCGCCATATGCCTAAAAGAAAAGAGGCAATATCACACATAATGCGACTATTATACAAGCAACAACGTTCATATTTTGGACAGACTTTTTGAAATCCTCCTTACCGACAGAATATGTTACAAGTATCAGAACGGTAATAAGCCACGTGCCGGCTTCGTGGATATCTTCGGGCATTTTTAGGGTCGCTTCCTTTGTTTTTGAGATATGGATTATAGTTTTCTTTTGAAGTATAGCACTATAACCGTATATAGTATATACCAAATTCTGTAAAATGTCAAGCCTATTGAAAAAACATCAAATTATCAGAACGGCAAAAGATAAAAACCCAGCAAATATAATAAAATACTCTACGGCGTTTGTGTGTGCTTCGGAAAGTAACAAATGGGCGTTTTCTCTCGATGTGGGGTCAGTTCTTTTAACATTTTTGCGTACATACTGGGATAAATGGCTTCTGAAACTCGTTCAAAAGTCTTATCCTCTCATAATTAACACTTCTTATCTTGTGTGTGATGTCCTTTTAATTATCTCATCTTGTAGACCTTCATTTAAACATGTGAAATAATCGGAAAAACCCGAAACTCTTACTCTCAAATTCTTGTATTTATCGGGTGTTTTTTTCGCGTTAATTAAATCCTCCTTCGAAACATATGTAAGTTGAAAATGAGTTCCGCCCATTTTGAAATACGCTTCAAACAGGTAAACAAGCTTTTCAAAATTTTCGTCTTTTTTCACCAGTTGTTCGTCAAGAAAAACATTTGTAACGCTTGGACCTGTCAATATCGAATATGGATCGCATTTTGCCACCGATGATAGAAGTGCAGTAAGACCGTTCCTGTCCTTGCCCTCAGACTGACCGATTCCGAAGGTTATCATATCCCCGTCAAATCTTCCGTCGGGCGTGGCTCTCGTATTGTCACCAAAAAATTTATGGTGTTCGTTATAGCCGACAAGATTTCCGAATACTAATGGCTTTTTTAAATAATTATCGCCGGTATTCCAATTGTCAAGACTTTTGAAAAATCTGTTGGCGATGTCGTTTGAACAGTCGTCGTCATTGCCGAAAAACAACCCTTCTTTTAGGATATATTCTCTTAAATCTTCATGGCCGTTCCAATTATTTCGCAGTGCTTCGATCAATTCCTTCATTGTTATTCTTTTTTCGTCAAAAACAATTTGTTTCGTAACAGATAGTGAATCTATTACATTAGGAATACCTATAAGCAAACCTACGGCAATGTAAGTATCCGTCCCTCCCTGTGTAACACTTTTGGCATTTTCTATGCAACCGTCAATAAATAAGCTGCTGACAAGATTGCAGTCCCTCTCGCGTATAGTTTGAAATCCTTTTCCTATTTTGTCAGCCTCACATAAATCGTTAAACATTTCCTCTTGGAATATGTTATAAAATTCATTGAATGTTTTTGTTTTTACAATATCATCGCTTCTGTTAAAGAATGTGTTTTGAACACACCTAACAATGTTCAT
>CAKRPQ010000142.1 GCA_934385225.1 uncultured Eubacteriales bacterium | reverse complement strand
CGACCTTTGCTATCTCGCCCGAAACTATTTTCGCGTGTTCCGGCGGAAGCTGTGCGCCGTCGTCCCAGTAAGCCTTGTAGCCGTTGTACTCTTTCGGATTGTGCGAGGCGGTGATGTTTATTCCCGCTACGGCGTGAAGCTCGCGAATGGCGAAAGAGAGTTCGGGCGTGGGTCTTATGCCGTCGAATATGTATGTTTTTATGCCGTTTGCGGCGAGAACCTCTGCTGCCGTTTTCGAGAACAGCTCCGAGTTGTTTCTGCTGTCGCAGGCAATCACTACGCCGTCATTTGCGCGGTTTTCTTTAAGGATAAGCGCGGCAAAGCCCTGCGTTGCCTGCGCGACGGTGTGAACGTTCATTGCGTTCATGCCGACTTTCATTGTTCCGCGAAGCCCCGCCGTTCCGAACGAAAGATTTGACGAAAACCTGCTTTTTATCTCGTCGTCCTTTCCCGCAAGTGCCGAAAGCTCGTTTTTCTCCGCTTCCGACAGCTTGTCCGATCCGAGCCATCTTTTGTAGTTTTCGAGGTAAGTCATAAATCAGTTTTCTCCGTTTTCTTCTTTGAATTTTTCAAGAGCCTTTGAAAGCTGATCAGGGCATGAAGTTCCTTTTGTGCCGCAGCAAATGCCGCCGAGACGTTTTATAGCCTCGTCAACGCCCATACCTTTGACAAGGGCGCAGACGCCCTGCGTGTTGCCAGAACAACCGCCGAGAAACGCGGCGTCGGTTATAATGCCGTTTTCAATGTCCAGATCAATTTTTCTTGAACAGACTCCGTGAGGAGTGTAAGTGAAATGCTTTTTCATTTTTCTTGCTCCAATACTATAATTATATTATTTGTTGTTTTCAAAAATTCCTATCGGCGTAAAAGAAATTCCTTCAAGGAAGAGAAAAGTGAGCAGATCCGTGACGGACTGCCTGTCCTCCGCCTCAAAAAGAATGTAGAATGAATATTCGCCCGTTATGTGCGCAAACGGAACGGAATCGACGCGCCGCATTTTAAGCCCCATAAAAGCCGCCGCGCGGAGAATACGTCCTATGCTTTCCGTGTCGTGCGGGGTAACGCTTATTTCAATGTTTTTACCGCCTCCGATGTAGACGGGAGCGGGTGAGATCAGCGCGAATTTTGTCGAACCGTCGCCGCCCGTGTGTTCCACGTCGCAGGTTTTTATTATCTTGAAATTGTAGTTTGAAATAAGCGAATAGAAGCTTATCAGCTTTCCCGAATCGGTGTTTTCGACGGGCGCGATGCAGTATGAAGCACCGCCGCTGTAAACGTCTTCAAAAATGTCGATAAAATTGTTTTTAATAACCTTTTCTGTGTATGCCGTGCCGAAAAAAGTTTTGAGAGCTCCTTCCGAGAGGGCATTTTCAACGAGTGAAATGCGATTTTCCTTTTTTTCGGGAGCAGATGTTGTTATGTCTGGGTGAAAATTGATTTTTTTGCCCGAAAGCGAGACCTTTTCCGAAAGAAATGCGGCTTTTCGCTCGTCAAGAGTTTTGCAGAGAGCTTTAAGCTCATCTGTGCCGAGCACTGCCGCCGCGCGAGAGAGCCAGTATTCGGCGGCATCGTCCTCGGCTCTTGACCTACCCGAGTAAATTCCGAGATTTTCGGAAATGATTTCAAAGTTGCTCTTCATTTGTATCTTAAAGCTTTTCGAGAATACCGAAGCTGTCCGCAAGGAAACTCTTCATTTCGTCCGCATCGAGCGGTCTCTGTGAAATGAGAGACAGATAGAATATCTGTTTTGCGATTTTTTCGGCTTTTTCTTCGTCGGCTTTCTGCGTTTCGATAAGGTGATTTATAAGAGGCGAGGCGGTGTTGAGAATTATCGTAGTGTCGAGCGGCATAGAGGGTGCTTTTCCGCCGTCTGTGTTCATCATCGAATACATCTTCATCATCTCGTCCATACGTCTTGACTGCTCGGAAACGTTGAGGAGCGCGGGAATATCTGCGTCTTTCAGTTTTTCAAACCTGACTTCGAGCTTGTCCGAGCCGCTCACCTTTTTGAAAAGTGCTTCGATTGTCTCGTTCTTGTCCGCGGCAGCGTCGCCGTCCTCTTTGAGAGCACCCGCAACGTCTGCGTCGATGCGGACGTATTTTACGTTCGGTTCGTAGCTTTCGAGCATCGAAATGAACTGTGTATCTATCAATTTCTCAAAGAGAGCGACCTTTATGCCCGCTTTTTCAAACATTGAGATGTACTGCGCTTGAAGCGATGCGTCGGTTGCGTAGTAGACTGTGTTTTCGTGCTTTTCCTTTGCCTCTTCGAGATACTTTTCGGTGTCTGTATATGTGCCGTCCGTGAGC
>CAKRPQ010000141.1 GCA_934385225.1 uncultured Eubacteriales bacterium | reverse complement strand
CGGTGAGCCGGGAAAACGGCGTTATGCCGCACAGAAAATGGCGGTTGGAAACCCGCTGTGATTCCTTTCCCGATTGGGAAGCGGCGACAGCCAACACAGGACTTTCTCTGGAACAATCTTACCGCTTCACGGGGCTGTTCACCTTGCCCGGGATGTCCGAGCGGGCAATGCTGATCACCTTGCCGATCCGTGATATGAGCGGTTCACTGATTGGTATCTGCGGCTTTGAACTTTCGGAGAGCTACTTTGCTCTTCTTCACAGTCAGGTGTCGAAGCTGAGCCACCCGACCTGTCTGATGGCGGAGATCAGTGAAAACGATACATACAGCAGTTTTCTCGCCTGCGGTGCGTCCGATGATTATTACTACACCCCTGAGGAAACACTGACGGCGCGGGAAATCGGCGGCGGACTGACAGAATTCCGTTGTGAAAATGAGAATTTCGTCGGCGTTGTCCGCAGTTACACGGGCGACGGCACTTCACCCGGATTTTCTGCGATCGTCATGACGCCGAAGGCAGACTTTGCAAAGGCGAATTTCAAAAATGCGCTGAGCATAGGATTTCTCGTCCTGCTTTTAGTGGTTCTCTCGGTATTATGCTGTATTTATGTCAGCCACCGTTACCTGACACCTGTCCTGAAAGGTCTGGAACAGATCAAAGCCGAGAGCAGTCAGCGAAAACGAACCGACATTATGGAAATCAACAATGTGCTGGACTTCCTTTCATCCAAAGAACGGGAAAGTGCCGACTACCTCGCCTCGCTGATTGAGGAGCGAAACGCGGCAAAAGAAGCATACGATCGTGCACAGGCGGAGATTGATAAGCTGGCAGAACGTACAAAAGACACGGTTGATCCGGAGGCGTACAGCTTCTTCTTAGAAAGAATTCCGGATCTCTCCAAAACCGAACGTGAAATTTTCGACTACTATGTTTCCGGGCTGTCTACGAAGGAAATTTTGGAATCGGCGAATATCAAGGAAAGCACGCTGAAATACCATAATTCCCACATATACGAAAAACTCAATGTTAAATCCCGCAAGGAACTTCTCATCTATATCTCTCTGATGAACCGATCGAAGAACGGCGGAAATGACGGTGATACCGGCACAAAGACTGAATAAGATCATTTCAGAACAGGGTCTGACCAAGACCGCATCTGCCAAAAGCATCGGTGTGACGCGGAATTACATCTCCATTCTCACGAGCGAGATTTACTCATCCGCGCGTGGCTCCAAGCTCTCACCGTCACTTGCCCAACTGATCGGGCTGAAATACGGCTATGAACTCGATTGAATCCTTTACGGAGATGAAAACGAAGTCGTCGGTTCGAATCCTGTTTTTTGAAAAACAGGTCAAAAGGCAACTAATAAATTCAAATATTCCGCGAAGTGCACAGAACGCTGAATATAGCAGCAAAAAAAGCACAAGACCAACTGAATCTTGTGCTTTTATGTTTTGTAGCTTTTTAGTACTACAAAGATGTATGTACGACAAAATCTTGTTTTCGGGTAATTTTCGGGAGCGTGTCTAACGATAAGTACTTTTTAGTGCATGTATAAGCTCGCAAGATATGCATTTATCCGGCAGTCTCTGCAAATCGGATATGAAATGATTGCCGAGAAAATACACAGTAGAGTCATGTCGTTATTTCTTTTCTGCGGGAGGCTTCGTAATTGTTACGGATCAAACTGTTTTACGTCACCGAGCAATTTAATTTTCCCGTCATTCACAAGAATGGCGGCGGATTGCGTTGCAGTTGCATATACGGTTTTCCCGCGTTCGCAGATCACACGCCTGATTGACTCATCTTGCTCCCGTGTTCCTTCGTAGTGTACTTCAAGGTAAAAGTCTTTCAGATAAGGAAGCCCCTCATAATACCCAAACGCAGGATAATCTTTGTCGGGAGACAAATGGTACTCCGCAAGTTGAATGACCGCTCCGGCACTATACCCCATCACAATTCCATTATGGTGCATCAAAATATCGACCAGATCAAACTCCTTGATACGATCCGTCATTCTGTCAGGCAAACCACCGGGAAAGTAGATAATATCAGCTTTACTGATCTTTTCTGCGGCAGATTCTTTGGTATCATTGAAATAATTGATAAAATCAATTTTGTCCTTTGAAATGCCATACGAGGCAAATCCACGTGTGATAGCATCATAATATATCCCGTTTTCCCTACTATATAGAGAATCCCAGTCGTTCGCGGATTTACAGGTGTCGTTGAAAGAAAATGCAACAATCGCAACGGAATGGTTCGGTAAAATATATTTTTTTAGATCGGTAAAAAGCCATGGCGAAGCTATGTCATATCCTTCAAGCAAAATATTAACCATTGCAATCACTCCTTTTTCACTGTTCAAACCCGAACTGCTTTTCCTTTGTTATTTTCTTTCAACTTTTCATAGTGACATATAACTACGAATTTTTCAATTCTTCACTTTTACTTTCCAAAAAATCGGTTAAATTCAAGTGAAAAGTGAAGAAGTAACAAGTAAAAAAACGGCAAGTACGTTTGTACCTGCCGATTTTTTGGCGCCCCTTGATGGGCTCGAACCAACGACACCGTGATTAACAGTCACGTGCTCTGCCAACTGAGCTAAAGAGGCA
>CAKRPQ010000140.1 GCA_934385225.1 uncultured Eubacteriales bacterium | reverse complement strand
GAAGACCAAGCACTCTTATTGCGCCGCAATTTGTCCGTGCGACGGATCCGATAACGTCGATATACGGCGCGCTCGGAAAATATACGCTTCAAAACGGACTTTCGCTTGACGATATCGACAGGGTTATGATGACGGGAGTCGGCTCGTCCTATGTCGAAGAGCCTATATATTCGCTTCGCTGTGTTTCTGTTCCCGAATTTGACAGCGTCGGAATAGGCGGACTTTACCTTTCGGGGCTTGAAGAAGCCATTGTTGTCAGTCTCGGAACGGGAACGGCGATAATACACGCAAAGAGGATAACCCGCGGTAATTGTAAAATCGAATATATGGGCGGTACGGGCGTCGGCGGAGGCACACTTATCGGTCTTTCCAAAAAAATGCTCGGAATAGATACGGTTGAGCATATAGAACAGATTTGCGAAAGCGGAAATCTTGATAACGTTGATCTCAGAGTAAAGGATCTTTCGAAAAATCACAAATATCCCGGAATGAATGAGGATATAACCGCGTCGAATTTCGGAAAACTCAGCGATATCGCAACAAAACACGATATTGCTCTCGGAATTGTAAATATGGTGTCCGAAACCATCGCGACCACGGCAATATTCGCTGCAAGAGCTCACGGACTTAAAAATATAGTTCTGACTGGAAACCTGACGACAATGCCGCACGTAAGAGCGGTGTTCACGTCGCTTGCGCCGACGTTTGATGTTAATTTCATCATTCCCGCGAACTCTCAGTTCGGAACGGTAATAGGCGCGGCACTTCACCCGCTCAAATAAGAAATCGGTGCATGAAACGCGCGTAATTGTTGACAACTTTCTTTTTATGTGATATAATAATTTATTATTAAATTCAAACCGTGCTCTGTGGGCAGAAAGGCATACAAAATGAAATGGACATCTCTAAATGATCTTCGTGAAAAATATCTTTCGTTTTTCGAGTCGAAGGGGCATCTTCGTCTTCCGTCGTACCCGCTTGTACCGATAAACGATAAATCGCTTCTTCTCATCAATTCCGGAATGGCGCCCATGAAAAAATTCTTTACGGGCGAGGAAATTCCGCCGCGTCGTCGCGTCACAACATGTCAGAAATGTATCCGCACGCCCGACCTTGAAAGAGTAGGTCATACGGCACGTCACGGCTCATTCTTTGAAATGCTCGGAAATTTCAGCTTTGGGGACTACTTTAAGGACGAAGCTATCCCGTGGGCATGGGAATTTCTTACTGAGGTTCTCGAAATTCCGTCAGAGCTTCTTTGGCCGTCGATTTACGAGAACGACGAGGAAGCATACGAAATATGGACAAAAAAGATCGGCGTTCCCGCAGAACACGTTGTGAGGCTCGGCAAAGAAGACAACTTCTGGGAACACGGAACGGGTCCTTGCGGTCCTTGCTCCGAGATATATTTTGACCGCGGCGAAAAATACGGTTGCGGTTCACCCGACTGCAAGCCGGGCTGTGACTGCGACAGATATATGGAAATCTGGAATAACGTTTTCTCGCAGTTCAACAGTGACGGAAAGGGTCACTATACCGAACTTGCTCAGAAGAATATCGATACGGGTATGGGACTTGAACGTCTTGCGTGCGTTATGCAGGGCGTTGACAATATGTTCGAGATTGATACCGTCAGAAAGATACTTGACACCGTTTGCGCGATTGCAGGTAAAGAATACGGAGTAAATCACAAAGACGACGTTTCTATAAGAGTTATAACAGACCATATAAGAGGTGCGGTATTTATGATTTGCGACGGAGTTATTCCTTCTAATGAGGGCAGGGGATATGTTCTTCGCCGCATACTTCGCCGTGCATCGAGAAACGGGAAGCTCCTCGGCATAAACAGACCGTTCCTTACAGAACTTTGCGAGGTGGTTATAGGTCAGAATATCGGTGCTTATCCCGAACTCGGCGAAAAGAAAGACTATATTATGAAAGTCATTTCGGTTGAGGAGGAACGTTTTGACGCCACTATCGACTCGGGGCTTGCAATTCTTTCATCTATGATGGAGGACGCAAAGAAAAAGGGCGAAAAGAAGCTTTCGGGCGAGGAAGCGTTCAGACTTTACGATACATTCGGATTTCCGCTTGATCTCACAAAGGAAATTGCCTCCGAATCGGAGCTTGAAATAGACGAAGAAAAGTTTACCGCTCTTATGCAGGAGCAGAGAGAAAGAGCAAGAACCGCAAGAGGCAATATCAGCGGTTGGAGCGACTCTTCAAAGACTATTCTCGCAGGTCTCCAAAAGACCGAATTCTGCGGATACGACAGAACAGAAACAGAGGGCAGGGTGCTTGAAATCGTTATAGATGACGCACCTGCCGATGAGGTGAACGAGGGCGAATTTTCGCTTGTCCTCGACAAAACTCCTTTCTACGGTGAAGGCGGCGGTCAGGTCGGCGACACCGGTACAATGAAAGCGGGCCTCCTTGAAATAGAGGTTGTCGATACAAAGAAAACAGACGGTGTTTATATCCATATATGTCGTGTAAGCGGCGGTTCGGGGACTCTTAAAGTCGGAGATACCGTAAAAGCGTCGGTTGATTTTTCACGCAGAAACGCAATATGCAGAAGCCACAGTGCGGCACATCTCCTTCAAGCGGCACTTCGCAAGGTTCTCGGAACTCATGTTACGCAGGCAGGCTCATATGTTGACGAATATCAGACAAGGTTTGACTTTACGCATTTTGCACCTATGACGGCAGAAGAAATTTCAAAAGTTGAGGCACTTGTCAATGCCGATA
>CAKRPQ010000139.1 GCA_934385225.1 uncultured Eubacteriales bacterium | reverse complement strand
AGTTGCTTGTCTTCCGAACTTTTTCGCAGTCTGTCAGCGTGCCGAAAAGGGTTTTTCGACACGCTGGGATTCTTGATGAAATAGTTTAATCAAGAATCAGTATTATGACAGCCTTACGCTGCCGGAAAGCTCGGTGAAAAATACCGGAACGTCGAGGCGGAAGAACGCCCGACGTTCCGAATTTTGAATTTATTTGAGCAGTTCGGTTTTTCGGCGGTTTATTCGCCGTAGTAGGGTGTGATCCCCATTTCGGCGAGAGTTTTCTCAAATTCCGCGCGGTCAAATCTGCCGGAATCAAACAGCTTTTGCAGGTTCGGTCCGACCGAGACGGCGTTCGGCAAACCGCCCCCTTCCCTGCGGTACAGCTCGTCCGGACGCCAGCCGCAGTTCAGCCACAAATTGCTGCAGTTGTTCAGATTGAGAAACAAATCGAAGAATTTTTCAAACTGCTTCTCAGAGAGGCTGACATCGTATTCGGTGGCGAGCGTTTTGACCAAAAGGCGAATTTTGCCGGTTATTGAGCTGTCGCGATAAACCCCGCCCGTCATGATGTAAAGGCGGATGTCCTTCAGCAGCTTATCGGCGGCGACGGCAGTGTACTCCTCCTCCAGCTTCCGCTTTTTGTGCTCGTCCTTGAAATACTCGATTTCAAACGCTTCCATCTGCGTGCGGAACACGAACTCCGAAAGCCTTTTCCCCAAAACGGGCTTACCGTAAACATCAAGGAGCGGTCCCGTCGGGGTCTTGTCATGCTTTCGCATCGTTCCGCCCGTGCGCAGATTTCCGACAAACGACGCCATATCCTTTCCCTGCGGGGTAAGATAGAATCGATCCTCGACAAAGGACAAAAAGACCGACTTTTCCGGCAGGTAATGCGACTTGTCCTCTTGCCGTTCGACCGTTGCGTAAATTTGAATAAATCGGTGATAGCCTGTCATAACAAGGTCGTTATTTACGATCAGCCGATCCTGCGGAATGTCCGACTCTTCGTCGCGGAATACCTCCTGTAGCTCGTAAACGGAATACGGCAGCCCCGCCTCCCGCTGTACAACGCCGGAAAACGCAACAAAGTCCCTCTTATGCACGGAAAGCCCCTCGTAGTGCTTGAAAACATCCCATGCCTCCCGCACGGAAATCACGCCGTATAAGTTCGAAAAACAGCGAAAATATGTGTGCAGCAGACGGAGTTTGGCTTCCGACAAGCCAAGCTCCGCGTATTTCTTTTCCAGCGTTTTCGGCGATAGCGGTTTCATCATGATATGTCACCCACATAAGCGATATTTTTCCGGTACACGAGGCAATCCCATTACAGAAAAAACAGTCTACAACAAAGATTATAACATAAAATGAGGACGCGCACAAGGTCTCGCGCCTTCCCGCGCGGGAATATTCTCCGTTATTCTTATTTTTCTCCCTTCATATTTGCTATCTATGCACATCAGATTCAATGTTGGATAAGCAGATAGTCTTTACCTTTGGCAGTAAGTTGTTCTTCTTGCTCCCTTCGAATATCAAACAGATTCACAAGTCGCTGCATACTGGACGCAAGCTGCATCATTAGAGTTTTGATTTCCTCTTTGGACATTCAAGAAAGCGCGAATAATTGTTCGTCCTCACACAAATTCGTAAATGTCAGTTTGCAGATTTTGCCTTGTCTTTTCACACGCACATTTATTGAGTCAAGCCAACGAGGTTCGGGGTACTCCGGTTTTTCACCAGCATCTAAATCCTCATCCATCGAGAAAAGGTTTGGCGCATTCCAAAGTTTTAGCCAGGGGAGCGCCTTATAGATCTTTTCCATAAACGCCCCATCATTCGTTGAGTAAAGAGAAAGATTGCTTTCTATGTATGCCTCGCAGATCGCAATACCCATTTGATCATCCATTTCAATTGTCTCGGTCTTATAAGTTGCAAGATAATCGCATCTGTTTTCCACGGCGCGGTTAATTGCAGTAGAAAAGCCATCGGGGTCAAGCTTTTTCTCTCGAATCATTACGGTTTCTCCTACAATATTCATGTGGCTTTCACAGCAATGATTCATCAGTTCTTCCCTTTGAATGTCTACCTCTTTTTCGTCCTGGGCATATAAATACAGCCATATTCTTTTCATTCAAACACCATTCCTTCCTCTTAGCTCTTCACAGGCAAGATTCCATAAATATACATAGGTCATCGTTTCATCTCACTTGTGTGTTCCATGGTTTCATATTTCTAAAAGCATGCATTTTGTATTCTCCGTTTCGAACTTTATTTCGGAATATTTTTAAACCCCGTTGACAAAACTATCATTGCAATGATATAATATGATTGTGTCATCACAATGATATAGGGAGGCTTAGTTTTATGAGCACAATTCAACTACTTCACGGAACTGATCACATCATCGAGGTTCCGGATGTCAATATCGGTAATCCACACAATGACTACGGAAGAGGCTTTTACTGCGCCCGTGTCGATGAAATGGCCAAGGAATGGGCCTGCAAAAAGAACACGGACGGCTTTGTAAATGTCTACAACTTTGACGATGACGGACTGAAAGTGCTGAACCTGCTGAGCGGCAATCATACGGTTCTCAACTGGATTGCCTTGCTTCTTCAGTTCCGTACCTTCAAACTCGATTCCGAGGTTGCCGTTGACGCTCGAGATTATATCATAGAGCATTACTCAATTGACCTTTCCGGCTACGACATTGTTGTCGGATACCGCGCGGACGATTCTTACTTTCAGTATGCTGAGTCCTTTGTATCCAACACACTT
>CAKRPQ010000138.1 GCA_934385225.1 uncultured Eubacteriales bacterium | reverse complement strand
TGAGCAATCCCGCCGCAGCGGAGGCTCCCTTGTGCAAAGGGAGCTGTCGCCGTAGGCGACTGAGGGATTGTTTCTGTTAAGTGAATTTTACAATCCCTCCGCCTCGCGTTGCTCGGCACCTCCCTTTACACAAGGGAGGCGAAAATAGTTAGCGACTGTGGTGCAAATTTGCAAATGTCAGACTTTTCAGAGGGCTGTGCAAGTCACCGGCTTAGCCGGTGGTTATGACTTTCCTGCCTTTTTAATTTCCTTTCGCATTTTGAGGAGTGCGGCAAGGTTAATGACGGTCATACTTCCGAGCGCGAGGTCGGAGAGGAAAAAGGAAATCCCCCCCGCGTTTATCTTTGCCGCGCCGAGAAAGACGAAAACGATGCAGACGAGCTTGTAAAACGTCCGCACGCGCTTTTTGTGCGTCAGAAAACGGAGTGTTTCGACGCCGTAGAAAATCTGGCAGACTATCGTCGCGTATGCGAAAAAGAAAACCGCCGTCGCCATTAGCGGCAGAGCACTTTTCCCGAAAAAGGACGAATACGACGCGAGAACAAGCCGCATCTCGCCGCCCGCCGCAAACGATGAAAGGATTTCCGCGTCCGTTCCGACGGTGAGCAGTATCGAAAAAGCCGTCGCAGAGCAGAGAAGTATCGTATCGACGAACACTTCGAGGACGCCGAGAAGCCCCTGGTCGCGCGGCGAGACCACGGAGGACGAAGCGTGAGCCGTCGGTGCTGTTCCGCACCCCGCCTCGTTCGATAAAAGCCCGCGCATAAAGCCGTACCGTATCGCGCGCGAAGCGCCGAAGCCGAGCGTTCCGCCGACGGCGGAATGAAAGTTAAATGCGGAGCGGAAAATTTCGCGCAGAACGTGCGGCAGACTGCCGACATTTTTTATTATCACGCAGAGCGACATCACGACATAGAGCGCGGACATAACGGGAATAATTACTGTCGTCAGCGTAGGGATATTGTCGCCGCCTCCATCGCCGCCGAAAACGACGAGCGCGACGAGAAGCGCGAGCATGGCGCCGACAAGCACCGTGACGGGATGCGAAACGCCGCGAAACGCGCCCGTGACCGCCTCCGATTGGAGCATACAGCCCATCGCGAGCGAGTTCATAAGGCAGAAAAACGAAAAAAAGAGGGCAAGACCGCGCCCTTTTTCTCCGCGGAAGCCGTCGTGCAGATAGTACATCGCGCCGCCGTGCTTTTCGGTGCCGCAGACGCGCGCGTGTCCGTGCGCAAGGACGATTTCGGCGTATTTTAGCACCATGGCGAGCAGAGCACTGACCCACATCCAGAAGATAGACCCTGCACCGCCGAGGATAAGCGCGCTCGCGACGCCCGTAATGTTGCCGACACCGAGAGTTCCCGCAAGCGCGACGGTGAGCGCGGAAAAACCCGAAATTCCCGCGCGTTTTTTATCTTTTGTAATTGTCTGACAATTACTTTTCCGCGCGTCGCGCCTCTCGCGCAGCACGGAAAAAGGGAATCCTAAATATATAATGAAGAAAATTCCGCAGAACGCGAGAAAAAGCGGCACGATGCCGCCGAAGAAATATTTTCCGAGAATTTCGCCGATTTTATGAAAAAACATATGTTCTCCCGAAAGCAGACTCTAAAAGCTCCGAAAAGGTGCGCCGAATGGGCAAAGCCGCAGCGGAAAAGGCCGTAAAACTCCTCTGCAACCTGCGTTACGGACGCACTTTTTCGCGGGCGTTTTCACTAAATTATACTCTCACTGTGCTTTTTATATGATAAAAGAGGTGCGGGGAGCGATTTTTTTGGCAGTCGCGACGGCTAAATGCTTGTATTTACAGAAAGTTCATAAAATATATACAAAAACTTATTGAAAAAAATCCGTTCCGTGGTAAAATCATAATATCGGTTAGCACTATATATGTGTGAGTGCTAAAAGTGAAAAGAAAAAGAGGGGGGAAAAACGAAATGTGCGGCGACGAATTAAGCGACAGAAAGAAACAGATACTGAAAGCCATAGTCGAAGCGCATATCGCCCTCGGTGAGCCTGTCGGATCGAAATATCTGACGGAAAATATGCAGCTCTCCTGCTCGTCGGCGACGATAAGAAACGAAATGGCGGAGCTTGAAGAGGCGGGCTACCTCGAAAAGACGCATACGTCGTCGGGCAGAATCCCGTCCGACCTCGGATACCGCTTTTACGTTGACGGCCTGCGCGACAGCTACGCGATGTCGCAGACGGAGCTTGACGAGATGAGCAAAGCTATGAAAGTTCGTATGAACGAGCTTGACGGCGTGCTTGAATCGGCGTCGAAACTTGCGTCGTCCTTAACGAACTACACGGGAATCGCGATAAAACCGCGTCCCGCGTCCGCGTGTATCAGTCGTTTCGAGATAATGCCGCTTGACGAACATACGTTCATCACAGTTATGCTGACATCGACCGGAAGCGTCAAGTCAAGAACAATGTCGTCCGAAAAGAGCATTACGCGCGAGACTGCGGAGCATATAACCGACGCGCTTAACGCTTCGTTCGCGGGTCTCGGAGCGGAGAAGATTACACTCCCGACAGTAATGAAATTTGAGGGAATGATGGACGACTATTCCGAGCTTTCGCAGCCGATGATAAAGAATATTTACGATGTAATGAACGATATAAACGGCGGCGACCTCCGATATTCGGGCATCGACCACCTGCTTCGCTACCCCGAATATTCGGATATGTCGCAGCTTAAAAACCTGCTTGTAAGTCTTGAAGATAAGACGGAGATCCTCAACGCCGTTCCCGT
>CAKRPQ010000137.1 GCA_934385225.1 uncultured Eubacteriales bacterium | reverse complement strand
CGCAAGAAACCTCTACTGCGCCGCCGCTTATACCGCAGACGAAGAAAACATCGAGGCGACGGACGACAATATGCTTGTCGAACGAATCGGATACCACGTAAAACTCGTTGAAACAAGCCGAGATAATATTAAAATAACTCACGCGGACGATTTTGAAAAAGCGGAGATGATTCTTCGGAAAAGAGGGGTATAAATGTTCAGAATAGGTCACGGATATGACGTTCACAGGCTTGTCACGGGCAGGAAGCTGATACTCGGAGGCGTCGAAATCCCTTATGAAAAAGGGCTTGACGGTCACAGCGACGCAGATGTCCTCGTCCACGCAATTATGGACGCCATTCTCGGCTCGCTTGCTCTCGGCGACATCGGAAAATTGTTTCCCAGTGGCGATGACGCATTTCTCGGTGCAGACAGCCTTATACTTGCCGAAAAAGTTGCAAAGCTCGTAAGAGAAAACGGATTTGAGATCGTCAACATTGATTCGACCGTCATCGCGCAAGCGCCGAAACTTGCCGTGCACACCGAAAAAATGAGAATAAACATTTCGAAAGTGCTCGGAATTGAATATGATGCCGTCAGCGTAAAGGCAACAACCGAGGAAAAGCTCGGTTTTACGGGAAGAAAAGAAGGCATAGCCGCACACGCGGTATGCCTTGTGACAAACGAAAAATAAAGCACGGAAAAGAACACACCGCCCTTCTCCGTGCAGACAAAGTGCCGCCGCTTATACCGTAAAAAATCGCTCACATCTTTTTTATTACCGTCGGGCGGGAAACGCGGCACATTTTTTCGGACTACTAAAATAATATGCCGACACATGACAAAATGCGACAAACGGCAACAGTTCACAAGAATAAAAAACGAACAAAATATAAGGAGGCATTCAATTATGGTATTTATTTCGCCGTCGATCCTCGCTTGCGATTTCGCGCATCTGGCAGATGAAGTGATAAAGGTCGAATCATGCGGTGCGGACTATCTGCACCTTGATATTATGGACGGACACTTTGTTCCGAATATAAGCTTCGGATCAGGAATCGTTTCCTCTATAAGAAAACTCAGCCACCTGATATTCGACGTTCACCTCATGATAAGCGATCCGCAAAAATATGTTGACGATTTTATTAAAGCGGGTGCTGACATTATAACCTTCCACGCCGAGAGCAATGCGGACATCGGTTCGCTTATCGACTACATAAAAGAACACGACGTAAAAGTCGGGCTTGCGATCTCTCCAAAAACTCCGCACGACATTGTTCTCCCATATCTTGACAAGCTCGATATGGTTCTCGTAATGACGGTTGAGCCGGGCTTCGGCGGTCAGCAGATGATATCGGAAACGCTTGACAAGTGCAGAATTCTCCGCCGCGAAATCGAAAAACGCGGACTCAGAACAAACATTGAAGTTGACGGCGGTCTGAACGAAGAAAACGTGTGGCGCGCATCTTCAAACGGAGCAAATGTTATCGTCGCGGGATCCGCAATATTCAAATCGCATAAACCGAGAACGGTCATATCAAAAATGAGGAGCGAATGCGAGCTTCACCCGTTCATTTGATCGGACTGTCAAGAAGGATACTTTTTAGTTTTTCTTTGTTTTTATCTGCCATTGAACAAAGAGGCAATCTGAACTCTTCCCTGCAAAGACCGAGAAACGAAAGTGCTGTCTTGACGGGAATAGGATTCACCTCGCTCGACATTGCTTTGATAAGTTCGTAACATTTTTTGAATTTTTTCCGAGCCTCTGTCATATTTCCGCCGAGGTAATAACGGCATATATCGTGTATTTCCGACGGGATAATGTTCGAAACGACGGATATGACACCGAATGAACCGACCGAGAGAAGCGGAATTATTTCATCGTCGTTTCCCGAATAAACATCAAGATCATCTCCGCATTCAAAAATAAGCTCGCTTGCGGCACAGATATCTTTATTTGCCTCTTTCACGGCGACAATATTTTCAATCTTAGCAAGTTCTTTATAAACGTCAAGCGAAATATTCACTCCCGTTCTTGACGGAACGTTATAAACGATTACAGGCTTTTCGGTACAATCGGAAATTGCCCGATAACTCTCGACAAGTCCCTTCTTTGACGCCTTGTTATAATAGGGTGTAACTACAAGAAGTGCGTCCGCTCCGAGTTCACTTGCTTTTTTCGTGAGATGACAGGCGCGCTCGGTTGAGTTTGATCCGCTTCCGATAATGACGGGCACTCTGCCCCTTATTTTCTCAACGGAAAAACGAACAAGCTCCTCATACTCACTGTCTGTAAGCGTCGCCGCTTCACCCGTCGTTCCCGCAATGACAATGGCGTCAATATTCCCTTCCACCTGCTTTTCAATAAGCGTCGAAAGCGATTCATAATCGATCGCACCGTCCCTGAAAGGCGTCACAAGTGCCGTGGCAGCACCGATAAAAACCGAATTTTTATTTTTGCTCATGCCAAATCCTCCAAACGATTATTGACTATACACATAATATGTAAAAAACAATTTTATGTTACTTCCGAAAGGTAAAAATATGTCTGAACCGACAACTGCAAACGCAACAATAATAAACGAAAAAACACACACCGATCTGAAAACATCGGATTTTTATTACGATCTTCCCGATGAACTTATTGCGCAAACCCCTCTCGAAAAGCGCGACGAATCGCGCCTCATGATTCTTAACCGCGAGCTCGGAAGCATTGAACATAAGCATTTTTATGATATCATTGACTATTTAAGACCGGAAGATGTTCTTGTGGTTAATAATTCAAAAGTAATACCCGCAAGACTATAC
>CAKRPQ010000136.1 GCA_934385225.1 uncultured Eubacteriales bacterium | reverse complement strand
CATTGCCGTTCCGCCGCCCTTTATTTCCTTTGCGGCGAGGCTATACGTTCCGGGCCACATAACGCCGACCGAAAAACCGCATATGGCGCATCCGATAAGTGACAGAACGGGGATCGGCGAAAGCGATGTGACAAGATAACTTACAAAGCAGAGCACGCAGCTTGCAAGCATATATTTTTCAAGCGAAACTTTATGGCTTATCTTCGCATACACAACTCTCGAAACCCCCATAAGAACAGCAAACGAGAGGGGGCCTGCAAGATCGCCGAGTGTTTTTGATATTCCGAGTCCCTTTTCGGCGAACGCCGAAGCCCACTGGCTGACCGCAAGCTCGCATGCACCCGAGCAAACCATAAGAAGCATCATAATCCAGAATATCTTTTTTTGTGAGAGCGTTTTCAGGCTCATACTCTCCTCGCCGTCTTTTTCTTCAAGCGTTCTTATCGGAACCGCCATATAATAAAACGCGTTAAAAAGAGGAACAAACGCAAATGCAAGCGCAAGAAATCTCCAATTTTCGATACCAGAAATTGCAAAATATCCCGTCGAAACAAGGACGACCATTACATGACCCCAACAATAAAACGAATGGAGCAGGCTCATATGCGATTCTTTGTTGTCACACGGGCACGCCTCGACAATCGGGCTGACAACGACTTCAATCAGTCCGCCGCCGATAGAGCAAAAGACCATCGAAATAAGTATTCCCGCATAGTGATTTGTCATCACGTTCGGCAGAACGGACATAAGGACAAGTCCCGTAGCCGCGAGCAGGTGCGCACCGACAACGCTTGTTTTATATCCTATTTTATCTACAAACTGGGACGAAAGAAAATCAATAAAAAGCTGCATTCCGAAGTTGAGCGTTATCAGAAGCGATATTTTATCAAGCGAAATCCCGTAAGAATCGCAGAAAGTCACATAAAGAAGCGGCATAAACGTATTAACTATCGCCTGAACGATATAGCCGATGTAGCTTGCTTTCATCGTGTGGTTATAGTTGTTTTTCATTAACATAAATATCCTTTCGACACTTTACGCGGAATAGAAAAGATTATAGCATATTAGGCGAAAAATGTCAATAATGTTTTACTAAAAGGATATTCATAAAAGGCATCAAAGGACACAATCAGACAAGTTTGTTCTTTTCAAAATCAAAGAAGAAGCGATAATACAGAAGCGTTGAGACCGCGCAGACAAACCACCCCGCAGGGTATCCGAGCGCAATCGGGATAATATCGTTCGAAATGTAGTTTGACATAACGTAAAGATAAACCTGTCTGAACGCAACAAACGAACACAGCATTATAATCATCGGAGCGCGACTGTTCCCCGCACCTCTCATAGAAGCCGAGAACACCTGATTTATACAGCAAAAAACATAAAAAGGAGTAATATAGTGCAGCAATACCGTCGCGTAATGCACGACATTCTCGTCTTTATTGAACAAGGACGCAAGAAACGGTGCAAAAATCATTATAACAGCCATCAGAACAACGGTGCATGCCGTCGCCATAAAATAAGATATATATGTACCCTTCTTTGCCCTTTTCACATTGCCGCTTCCGAGGTTCTGCCCTACAAAGGTCGTTGCCGAAAGCGAAAGCGACTGTACGGGAAGGAATATGAACTGGTCGATTTTGGAATATGTTGTCCAGCCGCCGAGGCAAAACGTTTTATCGCCGTTTACCCCCGCGATATACGACTGCACGAACACATTTGAAAACGCCGTAAGTGCCATTTGGAGCGCGGCGGGTATTCCGACTTTTACAATTTTTCCGAGCATTTTAAAATCTATTTTCAGGTCGGTCGGGGTCAGTTTGACCGTCGTCTTGCTCCGAAGCAAAACGATTGTTACAAGCACGGCGGAAACGAACTGCGAAATTATTGTCGCAATGGCAACACCTTTTACGCCCATATCAAGACCGAATACGAATAGCAGATCAAGCACAATATTCATAAGAGCGGAAAGAACAAGAAAATAAAAAGGTCTTGCGGAGTCGCCTACGGCTCGCAGTATTCCCGATCCCATATTGTACACCATAAGTCCCGAAACGCCTGCGAAATATATCGTAAGATATTCTTTTCCATAATAGTAAACGGTATCGCTCGCTTCGCTCTCAGAATGGAGCATTATGTCAAGCATAAAAGGCGTCATAAGGATTCCGACTACGGTAAAAAGTGCCGCGAAAATCAGCGTCATCATCATCGACGTATGAACGGCATCATGAACCTTTTCATCGTCTTTTGCACCGAAATATTGAGATATTACAACGCCCGCACCGCTTGACAATCCGAGAAAAAATCCTACGAGTATATTTATTATAGGTCCTACGCTTCCGACCGCGGCATATGCACCGTTCTCGCCCGTCTGACCTATAACCCATGTGTCGACCATATTATACAGCTGTTGAAACAGATTGCCCGCAAGCAGCGGGATTGCAAATTTTATTATATTTCCCGCTATACCTCCCTGCGTCATATCAATGTCTTTGAATCTGCCGAAAGGAAGTCTTTTTGATGTCATCAATTTTTCGCCTTCTTTATTTTTTACAGTAATCGACGGCATTCACGCCTCCGTTTTTTATTCTGCCGAATATTCGCCTAAAACATAGCAGGCGCGACCTTTGTTTTTGGCCTCATATAAAATCCTATCCGCAACTTTTGCTATGTCATTTACATCGGCATTTCCCTCAAAATGACATGCGCCTATACTGCAACTTATTTTGCATTTTTCGGGTATTATATTCGACAGTTCCGAAAGAAGAGTATCAAGTTTTGCCGAAAGTTCATTTTGCGTAACCGTTCTTTCACTTATGAGCACGGCAAATTCGTCACCGCCCATTCG
>CAKRPQ010000135.1 GCA_934385225.1 uncultured Eubacteriales bacterium | reverse complement strand
GTTCCGAGTATTCTTCCGCGTTCCTGCGGCATTCCGATAAGCCTGTTCGAAAGATTATCCATACTCTGCATACCCGTATAGTACGCCCAGATATTGTCGGATCTTCCGAGAAAATCGTCCATTCTGTCGGTTGCGACTATCGGTGTTTTTACATATCCGTTTTCGTAAAGCTCGTAATCGGCAAGTGCATCGCCGCTCGGAAGATCACCGAGAAGCCCGTGCATAAATCCGCTCACGTCGCCATAACTTTCAAGATCGCTCGTGTTCGGCTCGTCGGATATATGGAAGAAAAATTTTCCGTCAAGACCGTTCTCTGCAATATATTTTTTGAGTTCCGTAATATACGCGGTCAGAAAAGTCTTGTACTCTTCCGAGCGCGAGTCGGTTTTCCAGCCGAACATTTTTACGCTCTTTCCTTTTTCGCGGACGATAATCTTCGGTGCGTGCTTTGCGCCCCATTGCGTAAAGAGATGGCTGTGTTCAAAATATTCGACGCCGCATTCAAGACACATACGCACAAATTTGTCGAGAAGAGAAAAATCGAAAACATACCTCCCGTTCTCTTTTGTGACTTTGACAAGTTGAACGGTCATTCTTTCCGCACCGATAGGCGTGTCAAGCGGCGGTGTGAACGCGGGCAGCAGCACCATATTCTGACCGTTTATGACCGCCGTGCGTATAACCTCACGCACCGTTTTGAAGAACCCCTCCGAAAACGGCTTCGTACCCGAAAAATGCGCTATGCAATCATAATGAATCCAGTTTGTCGTCATTATAGACTGCTTCGGAAGCATGGCATCGATAACCTCTATATCAAAAGATTTCTCGGCGACAAGAGTTATCTTCTCGTGCTCGGAACGCTCGTGCCTGTCACGTCGGAATACTTTTACCGTAACGGGATATTTTCCGGGATCAAGATCCGATTTTTCCTCATTCAACGTGAAGAAAACACTCCGCGCATGACCTATCGGTGCTGTAAAATCGTTGTTTTTGCGCTTTTCAAGCCGATCGGGATATATGCCCGATTTCTTGCTTATAAACCAGTCGTCGCTCAACTTATATCCGATGCGCGTACACGGAACGTTTTCAAGCGTATAGACCGAAATCATATCTTTAATTTCCGATTCGACCGTTACGCGAAGCTCCATCTTGTCATCCCACAGTCCGTCGCTCTCCGTCTGCGAGACGAGCACGGCAAGTTCGAACGAGAACGCTTCGTTACGAAGCATTTTTGCGTATTTGAGAGTATCGCAGCGCGGTTTATCGCCGTCAAGCACGGTGTCGAGCGCGTCAAGAAGATATACGTTTATTTTCATTTTTATCTGACCCTTTCTCCGAGAGGCGTGTCTTCCGAAAGGAACACCACGCGGATCTTTTCTTCTCCCGACGCAAGTATCATACCGTTTGATTCGATTCCGCAAAGCGTGGCGGGTTTAAGATTTGCGACAATAATTATCTTTTTGCCGACAAGCTCTTCGGGTGTGTAAAACGCCGCAATTCCCGAAACCACCGTTCTCTGCTCGTAGCCGAGATCGACTTTGAGTTTGAGCAGTTTTTTCGCTTTCGGGACTTTTTCACATTCAAGCACCTGCGCCGTACGCAGCTCGACGTTCATAAAATCGTCTATCCCGATCTTTGCAAGTCCTTCTATCGCCTTCGCTCTTGCGTTTGCTTCCTTTGCCGCCTTCATCATCTCTTCCCTCTCTGCGTTAAGCTCGGAAAGCATTTTTTCTTCGTCTATTCTCGCGAAAAGAACTTTCGATTCGCCCGTAGGCTTGCCTGCCGCCATTCCGCCGAATTTTTCGGCATTGCCTATCGTGGTAAAATCGCGGGCATCGGTTCCGAGACGCGCGAGTATATCCTCGGCGCTGTTCGGAATAGCGGGCAGAAGCATTACAGCTCCCCATCTTATAACTTCAAGGAGGTTATAAAGAACCGTATCAAGGCGCGCTTTTTTGCTCTCGTCCTTTGCAAGAACCCACGGGGTCGTTTCGTCGATATATTTGTTTGCGCGTCGGAGCATTGCGAACACTTCTTCAAGTGCATCGGCAATGCGGTAACCGTCCATGTACGCGGAGTAAGCCTCAAAAGCCTTCACGCAGGTCTCTTTAAGCTCATCGTCAAGCGGTTCGGAGTCGGAAGACGTCGGAACGATGCCGCCGTTATACTTCTTAACCATGTCGAGCGTTCTCTTGAAAAGGTTTCCGAGGTTATTTACAAGGTCGGTGTTGTATCTGTTTATTACGCTCTCGTATGTTATCGAACCGTCGGAAGCATACGGCATTTCGGAGAGCGCATAGTAGCGCACACCGTCGACGCCGAACTTTTCGGAAAGCGAGTCGGCGTAAATGACGTTTCCTTTTGACTTCGACATCTTATCCGTGCCGAAGTTGAACCACGGGTGTCCGAAAATCTGCTTTGGGAGCGGAATATCAAGTGCCATAAGCATAATCGGCCAGTAGATCGTATGGAAACGAAGTATATCCTTGCCGATAATGTGAACGTCGGCAGGCCAGTTTTTCTTAAACAGCTCGGGCTGATGCTCCATATCAAAATCAGGGTCGTAGCCGAGCGCCGTTATATAGTTTGAAAGCGCGTCTATCCATACATAGATTACGTGTTTCGGGTCAAACGTGACGGGAACACCCCATGTGAACGCCGTTCTCGAAACGCAGAGATCTTGAAGTCCGCCTTCGACTTTAAGGAAATTGTTTACCATTTCCTTTTTACGCGATTCGGGCTTTATGAAGTCGGGGTGCCCGTCGATGTACTGCATCAGTCTGTCCGCGTATTTGCTCATTTTGAAGAAATACGCTTCCTCTTTTGTCTTCTGAACTGGTGCTCCGCAATCGGGACATTTGCCGTCCGTCACCTGCGTGTCGGTAAAGAACGATTCGCAGGGCGAGCAATACCAGCCCTCGTAGTACCCCTTATAGATATCGCCCTTATCATAGAGCTTCTTAAATATTTTCTCGACGCATTTTTCGTGATACTCGTCCGTCG
>CAKRPQ010000134.1 GCA_934385225.1 uncultured Eubacteriales bacterium | reverse complement strand
GGCAAAGAAACTTTTCCCGAATCTGAGAAAATCGCAGGCTGTCGAAAAACTCTGGGAGGCAATTCTCACCGCGTCGAGAGCTATGGACGACCCGATCGCCGCTTGGCACGAGCATAACGAAAATCTCGCAAAGCGTTGCAAGTATCTGAACGATCTCGGCATCAAAACGCTTGAATATAAGTCCTCAAACGGAACTGATTTCACCGTCGGACTTCTTAAAGAGGGCAAGTTCTCAGGCGGCGGCGAATATACGCTCGGCGGCGACTATTATAACCCGAACATTCCGTCTGAAGAGGTGTTTACTTCTCCCGACAGAAACACGGCAAACGGTGTTGTACATTCCGCAAAACCGCTTTCGTATAACGGTCAGCTTATAGAGAATTTCAGTATTCGTTTTGAGAACGGTAAGGCTGTCGAAGTCCATGCCGAAAAGAACGAGGAACTTCTCCGCAAGATGATAAATATGGACGAGGGAGCTTCATATCTCGGCGAATGTGCGCTTATCGCGTATGACTCACCTATAAATAATCTCGGTATAACGTTTATGAACACGCTGTTTGATGAAAATGCGTCCTGCCACCTTGCTCTCGGCAGAGGCTTTCCCGAATGTATCAAGGACTATGACAAATATACACTTGAAGAAATTCATAAGCTCGGCGTAAACGATTCCATTATACACGAAGACTTTATGATAGGAACAAAGGATTTGGCGATAACGGCACATACTTATGACGGAAAGACCGTTCAGATATTTAAGGACGGTAACTGGACGTTCTGAAAAAAACGGAGGTTTTTATGTACGATATAATTGTAATCGGTGCGGGTCCCGCGGGAATGACGGCGGCAATTTACGCTCTTCGTGCGGGGAAAAAGGTTCTTGTTGTTGAAAAAGAGAATGTCGGCGGGCAGATAGTTAATTCTCCGAGAGTAGAGAATTATCCGGGATTTGCGCAGATAAGCGGTTCGGATTTTGCCGATGCGCTTATGGAACAGGTGACATCGCTCGGTGCCGATTTCGCGTACAGAGAAGCCAAAGAAATAGTTGATTGCGGCGACAAAAAAACTGTAATCTGCGGAAAAAAGAGCTTTGACGCAAGGTGCGTCATAATTGCGAGCGGTTCAAAACACAAAAAGCTCGGAATCGCGGACGAAGACAGACTTGTGGGCGCAGGCGTTTCATACTGCGCAGTGTGCGACGGAGCGTTTTTCGCCCATAAGGACGTCGCCGTCTGCGGCGGCGGAAATACCGCTCTGCAAGACGCGCTTTATCTTGCGGATATATGCCGAAAGGTTTATCTTATACACCGCAGAACCGAATTTCGCGGCGACGCAGAGCTTGCAGAGCGGCTCAAATCCGTTTCAAACGTGGAAATAATCACTCCATGCGTTATAAAAAAGCTTGTCGGTGATAATGAACTTTCGTCTCTTTTGCTCGATAAAAACGGCGATGAAAAAACGATAGAAGTGTCGGGACTTTTCATTGCCGTCGGGCAAAAACCAGAAACGGAGAACTTTGCTGACGTCTTAAAGCTTGACAGCGCGGGGTACGCGGCGTCGGGCGAGGATTGCAAAACCGTGACGGAAGGTATTTTTGTTGCGGGTGATTGCAGGGAAAAAAGTGTCAGGCAACTCACAACGGCGGTCGGGGACGGCTCTGCGGCTGCTGTTGCCGCGGCAGAATATCTGAATGACACAGAGAAGGTGAAAAAATGACAAGATTTATAATCGTGAGGCACGGACAAAGCGAAGCGAACAAAGCCGAGGTTTTCGTAGGACATAAGGACGCAGAACTTTCTGAACTCGGTTTCAGGCAAGCCGAGCTTGTTGCGGACGAGCTTGTGCGTGAAAGAACGAAAATTGACAAAATTTACGCAAGTGATCTAAACAGAGCTTTTCATACCGTCAGCCCATATGCCGAGAGGGTCGGAAAGGCCGTAATAAAAGATAGATTTCTGCGCGAAATCTATGCAGGCAGGTGGGAAGGGCATCACTTTGACGAGCTGCCCGTTCTGTATCCGCAGAGCTACGGAATATGGAAAAACGATATAGGCGCGTGTGTCTGCGACGGCGGCGAGTCGGTCGCAGAACTTTACAAGCGCATAAATGCGGAGATTGACAGAATAGCCGCCGCAAACGACGGTAAAATCATTCTTATAGGGACACACGCAACACCTATCCGTTGTATTATCGCAAGGGCGAAAGGCGTAGGTGTCGGCGGAATGCAGGAGCTCGGCTGGGTCGGAAATGCGAGCATAAACGAATTTGAGTGGGAAAACGGTGAAATAACAGCCGTAAGACTTAACTACACAAACCATCTCGGAACTTTACATACCGAATTTACTAAGGGGAGCGTCTGAAAACTCCCCTTAAATATTTTATATCCGTCTTGCTTATTCCTCCCGTAAGTCGTGTGAGGATTATGTAGAAAAAAAAGACCGCGAAAGAACAGATGACTACTTCCGTGACACCCGATACAGAAAGAGAAACCGTCCCTATAAGTATTCGGCTCACGCTGGCTGCTCCGACGACGGACAGAAGAGGTGCAAAAACCCATTTTCTGATATTTGTACGCATTCCCGTTATCGAAAGCAGCTTGATTATGCTGAGCGACGCGTTGACTATTTCGGTCAGATATATAGTTATCACATACCCGATAATGCCGAACCTAGGCAAAAGCAGAATGACGCAGATGACGGATAGCAGGGCATCGACAATATTCACATTCATTGAATATACCTGCTCGCCGAGGCCTTTAAGCATTGCGTCGGTAACGCTGTCAAGATACATAACAGGGACGAGCGGAGCAATCTTTCGTATGAAATTTCCGACTTCGTGGCTCTTGTATATGAGCAGTCCGAGTTCGTCCGAAAATGTAATTAGTATTCCCGCTATGCAAAACGAAAAAATGAGTGAAAAATGAAAGGCGCGCGAGGCAATGAAGCTGATAAGCGCCTTTTTGTTTTTGACTTTCGCTTCGGCAAGCTCCGGAACGAGCAGTCCCGAAAAGGATAAGAGGATCGCGGTCGGAAAAAGAACCACAGGCATTACCATGCTGTGAAGCATTCCGTAAAGTGACAGTGCTTCCGAGCGTGCAAGACCGTTTTTAATAAGATTTTTCGGTATCAGAATATGCT
>CAKRPQ010000133.1 GCA_934385225.1 uncultured Eubacteriales bacterium | reverse complement strand
AGGGTTTCCGAGCTGCGGTATGTGACCGCGGAGGCGGTGAAAACGGGCAAAATACGCATTTCAAACAAGGGCAAAATGCGAAGCGCGTTCATACCGCCGGAACTCGGAAAGCTGCTTGTGAGTTATATCAGAAAGAAAGGTATAAAAACAGGCTCGGTCTTTGTCACAAGAAACGGAAATCCGCTTGACCGTTCGAATATTTGGAGCGAAATGAAAAAACTTGCGAAAAGAGCGGGCGTGAGTGCATCGAAAATATTTCCGCACAATCTTCGCCATCTGTTCGCGAGAACGTTTTACTCTTTGAGCCGTGATATTGTAAAGCTCGCAGACGTTCTGGGGCATTCGAATATCAATACAACAAGAATCTATACAATGGAAACAGGTAAAAATCATATACTGCAACTCGATAAGTTGCAACTTGTTTATCGGAATTGATAACAACTTTGCCGAAGCGCGCCGTTTACAAAAAAGACTACATAATTATCATTATGTAGTGCCTAAAAACCAACAACATAATTATCATTATGTGGTGTTTTTGACTGTCATTATATTTGATTCTACATAATAATACCACAAGAGGTTCATTTTGTCAATACCGAATTGGCAAAATTGTGAAAAAAGCATAAAAAACCCGCGCCAAAACGTTAAAAATCATTATTTTGACGCCCTTTTTCGTGCTTTTTTCATTTCTGAAAAATATTTTGCCGTTTATCACATTTATTAAACTACATAATGATAATTATGTGGTTAAAGGAGCTTGAATGGAAACTGAAAATCCGATAAAAGAAACCGAAAGATTTGAAATCAGTTTGAATGATATTCTGTTTGTTATTTCGAAGCATAAAGTACTGATTGCGATTCTTGCGCTCTGCGGTGCACTTGTTTTGTTTACGAAAACATACTTTTTTAAGCCTTATACCTATACATCGAGCGGGATCCTTTACGTCAGCAGCCGTAACTACAACGATAATACCGACGGCACAAACTATATTCAGAAGAGTGACGTCGATGCCTCGCGAACGATAACGTCAACTTACACAGAAATTCTCAAAACGAGAACTTTCATTTCCGAGGTCATCGAGGCGAGCGGGCTTTCGTATTCCCGCAAGGAGCTTCTCGCGGCAATAGACATATCGTCTCTCGGCGAGACGGAGCTGCTTAAAATTTCCGTTACGCTTGACAATGCGGACGACGCGTATAAAATAGCCAAAACGATTTTTGAAAAAGCACCCGGCAAGCTGCTCGGAATATACAAAAAAGGCGAGATAGAAGTCGTTGACGCGCCGATACGCGCTTCGTCTCCGAACGGCAGAGGTGTTATGAAAATGACCGTCCTCGGCTTTATGGTCGGATTTGTCGTCGGCTGCGGCATAGCCTTTGTCGGGTTCATCACCGATAAGCGTATTCACAAAACGGAAGACATCGAAAAGAGATATAACATTCCTGTCATCGGAGAGCTTACATGAATATTACAAAAAACAAAAACGACAGAAGCAAAGTAAAAGTAACGGACATCGGCGAGAATATTCTCGGTCCCGAAACCGACTTCGACACCGTGGAAACATATAAGGCAATAAGAACGAACGTTATGTTTGCCATTCCGAAAAAAGAGGCGGGCAGAAGCATTGTCGTTACGAGCGCATCGCCCGGAGAAGGGAAATCGACAACGAGCGTCAATCTTGCGATAACATTTGCGCAGGCGGGGCTGAAAACTATTATCGTTGACTGCGACCTCCGTAAACCGTCCGTTCACAGATACCTCTTTCTTGAAAGAAAAGACGGCGTGTCGAACGTTGTCTGCGGCTTCACACAGCTTGAAGACGCGATAAAAAGAAACGTTCGTCCGTGCCTTGACGTTCTGACGGCGGGACAGATACCTCCGAACCCGTCCGAGCTTCTCGAAAGCGAAGAATTTGCGAAAATGCTCCGCAAACTTGAAGAAATCTACGACTACATAATAATCGACACACCTCCGATAACGATAGTTACAGACGCCTCGGTGGTTATGAAGCAGAGTTCGGGCGTCATCGTTTCCGTCTGGCAGGACGTTACAACGTTTGACCTCCTTGACATCGCCGTTGACGCGATAAATTCATCGGGAACGAAAATCCTCGGCGCGGTAGTGCACGGCTGCGAGGATAAGCATAAGAAGTACGGTTACTACCAGAAGGGCAAATATAAGTATAAATACGGATATAAGTACGGTTACAGATATAAGTACAACTATAAGTACGAGGACAGTTCGGGCGGAGGTACGACATCTAAATGATAGATATACACAGTCACTTTTTGCCGTCGATAGACGACGGCGCGGCAGACGTTGATGAAAGCCTGAAAATGCTGCGCGACAGCTACGATCAGGGAGTAAAGATTATTGTTGCTACACCGCATTGCGTAATAAGAAACGAAGACGATATTGACCGATTCCTTGAAAAGCGTAGTAAAAGCTATGAAGCACTTCTTGACGGACAGAAAAAAACGGGCATTCAGATACCGAAAATCCTTCTCGGCGCAGAGGTTTGCTTTGACAACGACCTGAACAGTTATAAAAATATCGGAAAACTCTGTATCGAGGGTACGGGAGCAATGCTCACGGAACTCACGACGACGGCAATGCCGACCGATAAACTCAGTGAATGTATATTCGAACTTAATATGAGACGCATAAGACCCGTTATCGCGCATATTGACAGGTATCGCGAATGGCGAAGGATTCTCGACACCTTTGCGGGACTGTATGTGTCGTATCAGATAAACGCAAATCGCTTCTTTGCGCGCCGCGACAGAAAATTTATAAAGAATTTCAAGAATATATACGGCAGCTGCATTATATCGAGCGATATGCATAATACGGAAGACAGAAAAAGCCGTATGCTTGCGGCATACGAAAAGGCGAAGAAAATGTTCGGCTCTGACGCCGACGATATGTTCGGTCTTGAAGCCGAGCGCGTTCTCGGTATAAAGTACGCCGAATTTCTGTCTGCCAGATAAAAAGCTTACGTCACTCTTTTTTGCACATACCTCACGATTAAATGTGCCTGAAAGATTTTTTGGGGTGGGAATCCGATTCCCGTCGCTCCGAAGAAACCGATTTTCCGAGCGGATTTCCGAGGAGCGATTTCTTTGGAGGTGCC
>CAKRPQ010000132.1 GCA_934385225.1 uncultured Eubacteriales bacterium | reverse complement strand
AACTCAGGCTTTGTAGCCATAAGGGTCTTATAGTTTACTTCTTTAAGACCGCCGATGTAACCCGAATGGTGACGATAGAACTTCTGTTCGAGCTTCTTGCCCGTGAGAATAGCTTTTGATGCGTTGATGATAATAACAAATTCGCCGCAGTCAACATGAGGTGTGAATTCGGGACGATGCTTGCCTCTGAGGATATTTGCGGCAGCTACTGCCGTTTTACCGAGGGGCTTATTTGCAGCGTCGATAACATACCACTTGCGTTCTACGGTTTCTTTCTTTGCCATAAAAGTTGACATTTTAAGATTCCTCCGTAAATTAGTTCGGTAATTTTTGACTTGCATATTATAGCACGTCCGAAACAGTTTGTCAAGTACTTTTTGAAAGTTTTTTTGATTATTTTAATTTACTTTGAGCATAGCTCTTTTTTTCTTCGTTTTTTGTGCCATTTGCTCCGTTTTTCTAATGTACCGATAAGAAATTATTTTTTTGAAGACCATGCGGAAGGCGAAACAAATATGATAAGCGGAAAGATTTCAAGTCTGCCGAGAAGCATTGCGACAGACAGAATTATTTTTGAAAACGGTGTGTAAAACCCAAAATTTTCCATGGGTCCCACAAGAGAAAATCCGGGGCCGATGTTATTGAAGCAGGACGCCGCAGCGGTAAAATGAGTTTCCATATCATACGGTTCGATACAGAGGAGCAGAAAAATACTGAAAAAGCAGATGACGTAGATTATAAAATAAACGTTCACCGAATATTCGGTCGCTTTGTCTATTGATTTCCCCTCAAAACGAACAGAGTTTACAGACCTCGGATGAAGCATATGCCGAACTTCCTTGCGGAGTATCTTAAAAAGAAGAATTACTCTCGAAATTTTAAGTCCTCCCGCAGTCGAACCTGCGCAACCGCCGATAAACATAAGCGTAAGCAGAATTCCTTTTGAGAGCTCCGGCCAAAGATTGAAATCTGCCGTTGCGTAACCCGTCGTCGTAATAAGCGATGATACCTGAAATAACGATGTGCGAATAGCGTCCGAAAATGCGCCGACAAGAGGCATTATATTTATCGTTATCATCGTAACGGAAAAAACGATTATACCGAGATACGTCCACAGTTCCGTGCTTTTGAACGCATTTTTCGCTTTTCTGATCAGTATAAGATAGTACAGATTGAAGTTCACACCGAAAAGAGTCATAAATACAGCGATGACCCACTGAACGTACGGCGAGTATGACGACAGTCCGTCCGCCTTTATCCCGAAGCCTCCCGTTCCCGCCGTTCCGAACGAGTAAACAAGACTCTCATATATATTGAGTCCGCCAAACAAAAGGAGAACGACTTCGGCAGCCGTCATAACGATATAGATGAGATAAAGTATCTTTGCCGTATCTTTGGCTTTGGGAACAATTTTACCTATGATAGGTCCCGGCATTTCTGCACGCATAATGTGTATCGGACGATCCGAAAGATTCGGAATAATCGCCATCACAAAAACGATGACGCCCATTCCGCCTATCCAATGCGTAAAACTGCGCCAGAAAAGCAAGCCGCGGCTCAGTGCCTCGACATCTTCGAGTATAGACGCACCTGTTGTGGTAAAGCCGCTTACCGTTTCAAAAAGCGCATCGACGTATGACGGTATCTCACCGCTTATATAAAACGGAAGCGCGCCGACAAGCGACATCATTATCCATGCAAGGGCTACGATTATAAATCCTTCTTTTGCGTATATTACATTATTTTCGGGCTTGCACAGAAGCGTCAAGGCAAGTCCCAAAACGAGCGAAATTCCGACAGCAATAAGAAATGCCCACACGCATTTTTCGCCGTAGCAAAGCGAAACGACGGCGGGAAAAAGCATAAGAAGTGCCTCTATCCACATTATCTGACCGACTGTTCGGAACACCATTTTACGATTCATATTGATGCACGCACTCCTTTAAGTCAGCTTATAATATCGGACAGATCGTCAAGTCTCATTTCCGAGGAAATAACTATGACTTTGTCCCCGGGGAGAATAACATCATCGCCCGACGGTATGATGGTTTTGCGCTGTCTGATGATTCCCGCGATTATTATTCCGCGTTTGAGGTCAGTACGAAGGTCTTTAAGCGGCTTGCCCGCAAGCGGAAAATCGGGACGGACGAAAAATTCAAGTGCCTCCGCCTTATCGTCCATAAGTTTATACAGAGTTTCGACATTACTGCCCTCGGAATTCTGCAACGCTCTCGCATACCTTACTATAATGTTTGAAACTGCCTTTTTCGGCGAAATTATGCAGTCAAGTCCGAGCCTTTCCGCCATAGACGCAAATTCTTCGCGGTTTATCTTTGACACCACCTTCGGAACGGAAAGAGTCGACGCAAAGAACGAGAGAAGAATATTTTCCTCGTCCATTCCCGTGAGCGTCACAAAAGCGTCCATCGACGGCAGTCCTTCCTCCATAAGTATCTCCTGCTGTGCGCCGTCTCCGTTTATCATTGAAGTGCTTGGGAGCTTGTCACTGAATGTTCGGCATCTTTCCCTGTCTATTTCGACGATTTTCACCGAACTGCCAGACGAAAGGAGCATTTTTGAGAGGTAATATGCGGTCTTGCTCGCGCCGAGAATCATAACGTCTTTCGACTGCTTCTGCGTATATCCTATCATTTTGAAAAATTTCTGTATTTCGGTAGGATCGGCGGAAACGGCAATTTTATCGCCGCTTCGAAGCACAAAATTTCCGTCGGGAATATAAACCTCATCGCCTCGGCGCACAACGCAAATAAGGAAATTGGCGCGATAAACGCGTCTGAGTTCCGTAAGACTCTTTCCGTCGAGAACGGAGTCGTCTTTTATACGCAATTCGACAAGCTCAAAGCTACGCTCGGAAAACGTCTCTATTTTCGCCGCCGAAGGCATACGAAGAACGTTGAATATCTCGTGCGCCGCAAGAAATTCGGGGTTTACGGTGAGTGAGAGGTCGAGCTGTTTCTGCATAAAGGCGAGACTTCCCTCTTGATATTCGGGGTTGCTTATTCTCGCTATCGTATGCTTTGCACCGAGGCGTCTCGAAATAAAGCAGCAAAGCATATTAAGCTCGTCCGAACCTGTCGAAGCGACTATGAGGTCGGTTTTATCGACTCCCGCTTCTGTCAGAGTATCGCAGTCGATACAGTTTCCGCAAACGCCTATTACATCATATATATTTGTTATTTCG
>CAKRPQ010000131.1 GCA_934385225.1 uncultured Eubacteriales bacterium | reverse complement strand
CCCTCTCACTCACAGCAAAACCGCCATTGCTCTCGGGCAGTGGCGGTTTGACTTTATAAAAAATACCGCCGTTTGACAGCTTCAAACGGCGGTACAAATTTTATTCTTCGTTCTTTGCCTTATAGGCGTCAATTATCTTCTGTGCAACCTCTGTGGGAACTTTATCATATCTGATGAAGTCGAATGTGTACTTTCCTCTTCCCTGTGTCATTGCGCGAAGAGCAATCGTGTAATCAACCATTTCAGCCTTCGGAACTTCGGCTTCTATCGTTGTATAAGCCTTCTTTTCGGCAGCGTTCATACCCATAACAATACCGCGGCGCTTATTTATATCGCTCATAGCGTCACCTATCACGGCGTCGGGAACTGTCACTTTAAGAAGTCCGACAGGTTCAAGCAGAACGGGATTTGCAAGTCTCATACATTCCTTAAACGCAAGGGCTGCGGCGAGCTTGAACGACATTTCGGAGCTATCTACATCGTGATACGAACCGTCAAACAGATCCGCCTTGACCTTGACCACGGGATAACCTGCAACGCCCTTTGTCATCGCCTCTTGAAGTCCCTTTTCAACAGCCGGGTGGAAGTTCTTCGGCACAGAGCCTCCGACGGTGGATTCGGTAAATGTAAGTCCGTCCGTTTCTCCGGGCGAGAAGCGAATCTTAACGTGACCGTACTGTCCGTGACCGCCCGTCTGCTTCTTGTACTTTCCTTCGACCTCAACCGTCTTTGTAATCGTCTCGCGGTACGGAATTATCGGTGTTTCAAGTTTAACGGACGTTCCGAAACGATTTTTGAGCTTCGAAACGATAACATCAAGGTGAATGTCGCCCATTCCGTAGATCAGCATCTGTTTTGTCTCGGCGTTATTTTCAAATTTAACGGTATAATCTTCTTCGAGAAGTCTCGTTATTCCCTGGGAAATTTTATCTTCGTCGCCCTTTGCAAGCGGCATAACAGCCATACACATATTGGGTACAGGGAATTTTATAGGCGCATATCTAAGAACTTCTATATTTGTCAGGGTATCGCCCGTATTTGTTCCCGCGAGCTTCGCAAGCATACCTATATCGCCGCACGCAAGCTCCGAAACTTCGATCTGCTTCTTCCCTTTTACCGTATAAATCTTTGCAATCTTCTCAGTGACGCCGGAAGTATTGTTTTTAAGAGATGCATCCTTTTTAAGCGTTCCGTTCATTACTTTGAAGAATGACATCTTTCCGATAAACGGGTCGACTACTGTCTTGAACACAAACAAAGCGGTTTCTCCGTCGGGTTTGATTTCATACGGAACAAGCTCGCCACCTTCCGACACAACCGTTTCGAATTTCTTTGCCGTATGGCGCGGGAATGACTGCGTTATAGCGTCAAGAAGCGCGCGGACACCCCACATTTTAACAGCCGAGCCGCAGTAAACGGGTACGATTGAGCCTGTAATTATTCCCGTATGAAGTGCCTCAACGGCTTCATCATGCGTTATTTCCTCTCCGTTAAAATATTTGTCGAGAAGTGTGTCGCTCGTCTGGGCTATCGCTTCGTTGAAAGCGTCTTTATACTGCGACGCGTATGATGCAAATTCAACCTTTGTAGGTATTTCGGTGCGTGAACCGTCAGCCTCATATTTATATGCCTTCATATCCATAAGGTCGATCATAACAACGCCGTCACCCGTTTTTATCGGAATGAAAACGGGACAAAGCGCATTGCCGAATTTGGCGTGCAGACCCTTGAAAATTCTGTCAAAGTCAGCCTCGGGATCATCGCATTTATTTATGAAGAAAGCACGCGGTATATTTTGTCCGTCAGCATAATCCCACGCAAGCTCGGTTCCGACTTCGATACCGCTCTTTGCGTCGAGAACTATAATCGCACTGTCTGCAACTCTTACACCCTGCATTTCTTCGCCCGCAAAGCCGAGATAACCTGGAGTGTCGATTATATTTATCTTTGCTTCGCCCCACATAAGGTCGGAAATGGTTGTATTTATGGAGTAACCCCTCTTTATTTCCTCCGGATCATAGTCCGATACGGTATTGCCGTCCGTCGTCTTTCCGAGCCTGTCTATACACTTTCCTATGTAGAGCATTGCCTCCGTAAGAGATGTTTTGCCTGCACTTCCGTGTCCCAGCAATGCAACGTTTCTGATTTTTTTGGTTTCGATCAAAGCCATAATGGTAACCTCGTCATTTCGGTGTTCGAAAAAACAAATCCTTTCTGAAATACATTTAGCGTTTTTACACTATGGTACTATTATACATTATTTTTACATTGATTTCAAGTACTTTTTTGTATTTCCTAACTTTAACGTGTAGAAAAAACGTTGTCATTTTTGTGTACTTTTCACAAAATTATGCTTTTATACCGCCTTTCAAAACAAAAATCGGAGCTTTACCTATTTACATAAAGGCAAAAATGTGATATACTATAATAAATATGCGTTATAAAAGGTTTTTATTAAATGAATATAAAAAAAACAACACTTTCCGCGGAGGAGACCGAAAAGGTAGGCACCGAACTTGCCAAAGCAATTCTGTCTGACGGATCAATACCAAAATTCATTGCTCTTTACGGTGATCTCGGCGTAGGTAAAACAGCTTTTGTGCGTGGATTCGTCCGCGAAATTACCCCGACGGTTTCCGTGAAGTCCCCTACATTTACTCTTGTTAACGAATATCGGTCTGACAAGATAAATGTCTTTCATTTCGATATGTATCGGATAGAGGACGACGACAGTCTTTACTCCATAGGATTTTACGACTATCTCGATAAAGGTATCTGCATAACGGAATGGACGGAAAATATTGAATTTGCTCTTCCCGACAACTACCTGAAAGTTGTAATCGAAAAAAACAATCCGAATATCCCCGAAAGCAGAAGCATAACGGTCGAATCTATATAAAAGGAAGTTAAAAATGAAAATACTTGCTCTTGACAGCACTGCCGTCGTTGCGTCCGTCGCGGTTTGCGAAGACGAACAAATGCTTGCATCATTTACGATAAACGGCGGAAACACGCACAGTGAAACGCTTCTGCCTATGATAGAGGCTTCGCTGAAACTTCTTTATATCGCACCGGATAGCATAGACCTGTTTGCATGTTCCGAGGGTCCCGGTTCATTTACGGGTGTTCGCATAGGTGCAGCCACAATAAAAGGACTGGCGTTCGGCAAATACAAGGCGTGTTTCGGCGTTTCCTCCCTTGAAGCGCTCGCTTACTATCTGCG
>CAKRPQ010000130.1 GCA_934385225.1 uncultured Eubacteriales bacterium | reverse complement strand
GTCATATTCATTGCGGCACACATAAGAGGGAGTTTTCCTACATAAGTAGGATGAATGCCGTGACCGTCAACAAGGCACGGCACTTCAACGCAGGCTTCTCTCGGAAGATTCTCGATCATACCGTTGTTTATAACGTTTCCGCCTATTTCATAAGGCGTATTCGTTACAATTGATTCCATAATTCGGCTTGCATATTCGCGCGAACGTGTATGTTCTATATCTCCGCCGTTAAGAAGAGTCTCTTTCTGTGCTTCCCAACCTTTTATTTGCTTTTCACAACGCCTGGGATACTCATCAAGCGGTATGTTGAATTTATCAATGAGTTCGGGATAATTCGGTTTTATGTAGAAACAGTTATATTCTGCGTTGTGTTCACTGCTTTCGGTACAGTAGTAACCGATTTTGTCGATGTAATCAAAACGAACCATATCCCAGTGCTTTTCGTTTCGATTCATTTCTTTGGCTCTCCGTTTGATTTCGGGGTAAAGGTCATTTCCGTTCACATCTTTTATTTCAAGAAGCCAGCCCATATGGTTTATTCCGGCAATAAGTTCACTGCCGACGACAACATCGTTCATTCCGAGCTTGTCAAGCAGGCTTCTCGAACAGTTTTGGACGCTGTGACAAAGTCCTACGGTGTTTATTCCGCTGTAACGTTCCATGTATCCCGAAAGCATTGCCATAGGATTTGTATAATTCATAAAGAGGGCATCGGGGCACACTTCGCGCATATCCTCTGCAAAATCTTTAAGGACATAAATTGTTCTAAGTGCTCTGAATATTCCTCCGATTCCGAGAGTGTCGCCGATAGTCTGTCTTACGCCGTATTTTTTAGGTATTTCAAAATCAATTATTGTGCACGGATCGTAAAGTCCGACCTGAATTGCATTTATTACGAAACGTGCACCGCGCAGTGCTTCTTTTCTGTTTTCTGTGCCGAGATATTTTTTTATAATTGCTTTGTCACCGTTGTATTTTTTGTTAAGTGCTTCGATTACAAGAAATGATTCATTCAGACGTTCGCTGTCAATGTCATAAAGTGCGATTTCGCATTCGCGTAAGGGATCTGCAAGGAGCGTGTCTCCGAGCACATTTTTGGCAAAAACGGTGCTTCCTGCACCCATAAAAGTAATTTTCATAGAGGAGTTACCTTTCTTTTTTATTTTTACACTTAAATTATATCACAAAAAATACTAAAATCCATTGATTTTAGTAACTATTTTATGTTATAATGTAATTAAAAAGAAGGAGCGGATTTACAGTGAAAAAATATATGGAAACGCATATAAGCGGAGATAAAATAAATGTAATTCCTGTTTTTGCGGGATTTCAGAAGTGCGACGCGGAATATACGTTCGGTCCGTATATACGCGACTATTATCTTCTTCATTATTGTTTGTCGGGAAAGGGAACTTTCAGCACCGAAAAAGGGACGTTTGACGTTGACGAGGGTAACATTTTTATAATATGCCGGGACGATGTAACTACATATAAGGCCGATGATGAAACGCCGTGGGAATATATATGGATTGCCTTCAAAGGAAGCGGCAGCGAGCGTTTGCGGGATTTGCCGCCTGTTGTGAGTTACGCGCATAATACTTTTTTGAAAATTAAAAATGCGATTGTCGACGGAGAAACGGATACGATGATTTTTAACTCGTATTTGCTTGAAATTCTTCATAATATTTTTGAAGATAAACCGCAGACCGATATACTTACGCAAATAAACAACTTTATCGAATATAACTATATGGAGGAAATCACGGTTGAGGGCATTGCGGAAAGTGTGCATTTGAATAGGCGCTATCTTTCGCGTGAGTTCAAGAAACGATACGGGGTAACAATTTGTGAAAAGCTCGTTAGTACACGCATTGAGGCTGCGTCGCGCTTTCTTGAAAGAGGCTTTTCCGTCGGTGATGCGGCGAGAATGGCAGGATATAGGGATCAGTTTAATTTTTCAAAAATGTTCAAACGTGTCAAAGGGATTTCACCGAGCGATTGCAAAAACAAATAGAAAGCCGGGAATCCGGTAAAAAGCGGATATAAAAACGGGCAAGGCGATGTTAAACCATTACCTTGCCCGAAAATATGTTTTTCGCTTTTTACGTACATAAAATCATACTTAATATTTTATATCAACTTTATTTTCAATGCGGTAGAATAAAAAACTAGCTTATAAAGATTAGGAGTATATCAGATTTACGTGATTTATTTATCTTTTAACCCTGCTGTTCTCTGTAAGCATTAGGGGATACTCCAAAGTTTCGTTTGAAACAATGGCTGAATGAATACACATCAGAAAAGCCGCACTGAATCGCTATATCCGAAACAGACTTTGAAGTATTTAAAATCAATAGCACTGCTTTATTCAGGCGAATATCCCTCAAAAATTCATGCGGTTTCATTTTATATATCTCACAAAAAATACGTCTTAAATGCTTTTCACTGATTTCTGTTGCTTCTGCAACCTCGCTGATTTTTAGATCAGAACGGCTGTAATTTCGATTTAAATAATCAACAGCAATTTCGATTTTGTTTGCCATTTTATAATTGATATCGTCTAAAACAAGGTCCTTGTAAATTTGACCTATTATCTGATATAAAATCCCGTTGCATATTATTCGAGAACCATTCAAATTCAAACGATATTCATTAACAGCTTCCCGAAATAATTTCTCATATCGGTATGCGTTTTTTATCGAGCAAACAGTTCCAAACGGCAGATTCTGTCTTGATGATGCAGGGCTTGCGTTAAAATTAAAATTGACTGCGATATATGAAACGGCGTTACAATCGTATGCACTGCTTTTATCTATAGAGCCCTTGGCAATATATGCGATCTGTCCCTTTTTTATCTGAACAGTCTTTCCTTGCTTTTCATATCCGAGAGTTCCGTCTGTAACAAAGGCAAAACTATCATGATTTCTGGGTTTGCCGGAAATATAAGGAGTGCTGCTTGTTAGAGTGTCACAAAAAAATACCGCGTCATAGGTATATACCATAGTTTCTGTTTTCATTTTTCTATTTTCCTCTTTTTTATTTTATTATATCACATTTTTTTGTTTTTTCAATAAATAATAATGTCCGTTTGAAACAAATTTAATTTTTTTAAAACATTTACATTTTCAAATTTTGTTATATAATAAATACAGAACGAAATTTTTAAGGAGTTGATAAAATGAGAAAGGCTTTAGTTACGGGCGCGAGCAGGGGAATTGGATATGCGATTGCAAAAAAATTATCCCAAAACGACTGTTCGGTTGTTATAACGGGGCGTAATATTAAAACGCTTGAGTGCGTCGCGTGCGAGCTTGGAGAAAATGTATTTCCTATGGTTTGGGATGCTGCCGAATTTGATAAAGCGGATGAAAAAATAAATGAAGTTGCCGCAATACTTGGTGGGCTTGATATAGTGGTAAAT
>CAKRPQ010000129.1 GCA_934385225.1 uncultured Eubacteriales bacterium | reverse complement strand
GCATAGGACATACCGCGGCTCTGAATTATCGTTTTTACGTCGGGAAAACGCTTTATGAAAATCCTTGCCACGGTGTCCATATAGGCATATGAAGGAAAATAGACAAGATAATTCCCTTTCTTCGGTGAAATCGCCGCGGCAATAGCCGTTGCCGTCCCCGACGCGTTTAGATCTCTGACGGATTGCCTTACGCTTATGCCTGTCAGAGCGACAAGACACAGATTTTCCGTCGGAAAAGGCGACGGAAGTTCAAGTTTTTCCGATTTTCCGTTTCCGCCGAGCATATCTACAAAATAATCTGTCGGCGTCAGTGTTGCGGAAAAGAGAATGCTTGATACCGAGCGGTTCATTCTCCTGTCAAGAACGTCGGACGGATCAATGCAATATATTTTAACCTTTATCTGTTTTCCGTCAACGGCTATATAGCTTCTGAAATGTTCGTCATAAAAGTCAAGCATTGAAACGTATGATTTTACCGAGAAAAGCAGCTCTCCGAGAGCGTCCGAAACGGGATCGTCCCTGTTGTTTTTTCGCCACCTGTCCGCCGCGCTGAGAAATTTGCTCAGCTTTTCGGGAAAACCGCCTATCATCGACGCCGAAAAGTAGAAGCCGTGTTTGTCTCCTCTCAAATCCTCCGTCATATTGTCGGCGCATAACCGTCCGAGCTTGTGAAAAGCACGCATGATTTCTTCAAGTTCCGAACTGAGTTTGCCCTCTGTTATCGGCAGAGAGGAATACACCTTTTCAAAATCCGAAAGGTTCAGTTCCGCCGAGTACATGCCGCGTGCTCTGTCGGCGAGGTTGTGAGCCTCGTCAATAAGGAAAACGAGACCGTCATCCCGTCTGCTTCCGTCATCGTCAAAATATCTTTTGAGATAAACCCGCGGGTCGAAAATATAGTTGTAATCGCATATAATTATATCGCAGTGTTCGCTGAGATCAAGCGATAATTCATATGGGCATATGTTGTATTTTGCCGCGACTTCCTTTATAAGTCCCGAGGTGTATCCGTCGTATGAGGAAAGCAGTTCGTAAACGGCGTCTCCGACTCTGTCGTAATACCCGTGCGAGAAGGCGCAGTTGCTCGGCAGGCACGGATTCTGGACACCTTTTCCGAGCAGTGAAAACAATCTGCTCGCGCACATCTGCTCCTTTGATGAAAGAGCGATGACCTTTATTTTCGCACCTTCGTCAAACATTTTCTTTGCCGCCGAAAGAGCTTCTCTTCGGGTGCTCGCTTTTGCCGTCAGATAAAAGACTTTGTCACAAAGCCCCGCGCCTATTGCTTTGACGGATGGGTAAAGCACGGACATCGTTTTCCCGATTCCCGTCGGAGCCTGAACGAAAAGACGCCTCTCGTCGTGTATCGCTCGGTAGACTTCTTCTATAAGTTCTTTTTGCCCACGGCGTCTTTGAGAAAAGGGAAATTTCATTGCCGTGATAGTGTATCTTGCGTCCGATTCTTTTGCCACACAGAGTTTTGCATAGCGTTCGATTTTAGAAAGACAAATATTGAAACGGCGCAAAAGCTCCGCTGCTTTGTGATCCGATAAAATTTTTCTTGTTTTTCCGTTTTCGGCGTTGCAAATGACGATGCACAATCTGACGCTTTCGATGCCAAGCTCCGAACACGCAAAGTACGCAATGCACGCCGCTTTTTCGGTAAATGCTTTTGACGGCGGCATACCGAACTCCTTCGCAACGACGGTGTTTATCATATAAATTGTGACTTTTTCACCGTCTTTTTCGATTCCGTCGGCAATTCCGCTTGTTTCATAGTGTATTCCGAAAAAAGCGCAGGTGTGAACGAATTTTCTGTCTGCCGTGAAGCAGTTCGACTTTTTTGACAGCTCGTCCCTGCATTTTTGCCGTGTGCTTTCATAGTGAACCGCGGACGCGATGCCCGTGCCGAGACTGCCGCTCCCGAAAGCGGTTTCACAGAGTTCATCTGCCGAAATCGTTACTGCGGCGGTGTTTATATCGTATTTTATCGGGCATCACCTCCAAAAATATCATATAATTATATCACATAAAGACGAACAAGTCAAGGCGTGACGATTTTTTCCACGAAAATTACCATAAATTTTGGGGTACCATTTTCGGCTGATTTTCATTATAATGTTTAATAGGTAACTCTTATACGGGAAAGGAGCATATAGGGCGAGACAATGGAACTTATCATGATAAGTGACAGTAAACTCAAAATAATGTTGACACTTGACGATATGAAAACATATTCACTCGATTGTGCCACGCTTGATTACGACAATACCGAAACAAGAAAAGCGTTTTGGAGCATACTTGACGAGGCGAAGCACCGAACTGGATTTGACGCCGCGAGTGAAAAAGTTTTCGTTCAGGTTTACCCGTCAAGGACGGGCGGCTGTGAAATGTATGTAACCAAACTCGGAATATTTGCCGACAGAGCGGCGGTAGGCGATGAAACGGGAGAAGAGGAGGACGATGTGAAGCTGAATTTCGGCGGCAAAGAAGATGTAAAAGACAGAGATACCCGCACAAAAGACTGCAGAAGGTATGAGAGAACACTTGTTTACCGCTTCCTTGATGCCGAGCGGCTTATAAAAGCCTGCGGTAGGCTTGCCGAAAGCGGTTATACGGGTGAAAGCTCGGCGTATTTCTGCGATGAGGGCAGAAACGGAAAATATTATCTTTCGATAAGAGATTCGGGATATATCGTGGGCAGAGAAGAGTATCCGTTTATTTCCGAATATGCAGATAAGGTTGATTCATGCATTTTCGGTATGTACATAGGAGAGCACGGAAAGTGCATCTGCCGAAAGAATGCGGTAAAAACGCTCGGCAGGCTTTGAAAAGCGGTGTGTTTTAATTGAATTTTTAATCGATGAGTCGGATAGCATTAGCCGACTCATCTGTTTTTTGGAGTGTGTTATTTATGTGAAATGATCAAAGATGAACTTTATCGATCACGTTGATGGGTGTAAATGATTATTTATTAATGCAGACGCCATTGTTGACATTGATTTAGATTATGCTATAATAGTAGTTGAAAATATATGTATAAGAGTAGTGTGCGATAATATAGACGTTGTTGTACACAGCACAAACGGATACAAGAATGCGGTGATTTTTGAAGTCAGGGTTTATTGACCCAAAGCAAACGGCACCGAAAGCATTAAAAAAACGAGGTGATAATATGCAAATAGCAATCAACAGCGGGTATTTCAGAAAAATCTTTGATTCCGACAAAACAAGAACAGATCTGGAATGTGCTCGGCTTTGTAAAAAAGGCGGTTTTTCGCACATAGACTGCTCTCCGAATTTTCTTATGGATAGTGATTGGCAGGATCAGGCAAAGAAACTTGCTGCGGACTTAGAAAGTGAAGGGATTATTGTTGAACAGTCTCACGCTCCGTTTAACAGATATAACAGAGAACCAGAAAGTCAGTTCAAAGAAAAATTAAGACGTTCATTTTTGACCGCGGCAGAGTTAGGAGCAAAAAACATTGTTATTCATGCTGATGAATATGTTTGTGAAAAAGGGACCTACGACAGCGAAGCCGCTTGCAGATTTGCATATGATTACTTTGCTCCGCTTGTAGAACTGGCACAAAAAAACGGTATCGGTGTTGCTGTGGAAAATCTATTTGAAGACGGTAT
>CAKRPQ010000128.1 GCA_934385225.1 uncultured Eubacteriales bacterium | reverse complement strand
GTCGCAGCATCATAACTCCAAGCGTATTCGTACTCGGTATCTCCCTTGTTAACGATTCCGCTTGTGACGGGATCGTTGCTTTCTGTTGCGAATGCACTTGAAGAAAAGAATGTTATGCAAAACAGAACAACAGATAACATACAAATTAGTCTTGAAACTTTTAGTGTAACTTTTTTCATTTTTACCCTCCTAAATGACTTGTTCTAAATACAGTGTACCATACCAAAATTTTAATGTCAAGTCAAACGGGTAATTGTTCACGAAATGCAATGTTTATGGTCACGTTTATTGTATATAATGAACAATTCGACTCGATTTTGAAGTTAAAAAATGAACTCGGTCGGAATTCCGAATTCATTTTTACACTCAAAATTTTTTTGGAACCAATTAGATAAAAAAATAAAACCTTCCCGAACGTAGTTCGGGAAGGTTTTTGGCTGGGGTACTAGGATTCGAACCTAGGTAATGACGGAGTCAGAGTCCGTTGCCTTACCGCTTGGCGATACCCCAATTTGTTACAACGCTACGTATTATACCACAGCCGTGGTTGTTTGTCAATCCCTTTTTTGAAAAAAATCTCTGAATATCATTATTTTTTTGAAAAAGTCATAAAATTTATCGGAGGTGGTAGGATACGGAAACGAATGAACAGGAAATTCTCCTTGTCGGTCCGCCGAACTGCGGGAAATCGTCGCTTTTTAACCGATTGACAAATTCGAATGTCGCAATCGGTAACAGAAACGGTGTTACGGTAGACGAAACAAGAGCGGAAATAGTATATAAGAATAAAAAATTTGTTTTTCTGGATCTTCCGGGAGTATGTTCATTCGACGGAATGACGTCGGAGGAAGAAGTTACATACGCCCGAATAAACAATGACAGAAATGCGACTCTTATTATTGTTATCGACCCGACGGGGATATCCGAACAAATATATTTTTTGACGAAAATGCTTGAATTATACAGCGACAGACGTTTTCTTGTAGTATTCGGAATGGCAGACGAAATAGAAAAGAGCGGCTCGCAGATATATATGAATAAATTCGAGCAGATTACGGGAGTTCCGTGCATTTCGGTATCGGCACGAAAGGGAACGGGAATTTCGGAATTGATATATAAAATATATGAAGATAAATTTTCACGTCCTTTTCGTAAGATCAAGCCCGAAAAGCTCCTTGAATGTTTTAATATTGCAGGGCAAAAAACGAAAATCGAATTATATTTTGATAAATTCTTTCTTGGTAAATTTTTTGGGACCGCTTTTTTCTTTACACTAATGTTTTTTGTGGTTTATATTTCGTTCGGGAATATCGGAAATAAATTTTTGAGTTTTCTTGATAAAATTCTGTATTCGATTTTTGCAAATTTCGAAAATAATTTTGCACAGCATTGTGTATTTCCTGTTCTGGAATGTATACTTTCGCTTGTCCCGCGCGTTTTTTTGCTTTCCGTTATCGTTTCGTCGCTTGATGACTGCGGTTATTTATCTCGTGTCTCCTGCCTTTTCGGCGAAAAGCTCAGGCTTCTCGGTGTCGACGGAAAGGTTGCCTTGTCGGTTATACTCGGTTTCGGCTGTACAGTCCCCGCCATTCTTTCCCTCAGAACACTTCGTAGCTCAAAAGAGCGCGTTCGTTGTATTCTCGCGATGCCTTTCATTTCCTGCTCGGCAAGAATTCCTATTATGTTGTGGCTTTCTTCCCGTGTTTCAGACGGAAAATCCGGAATTGTCTGGGTAACGCTCATTTATCTTATCGGAATCGTTTCTTTTTTGATATTCCTCCTGATTCTTCGCATTGTTAATAACGATTTTACCGCGTCAAACGAAAAAATCAAACTTCCGAGACTTCGTATCCCGTATTTCGGCGGAATTTTCAAAAGAGAATTCAGAAATATGCTCATTTTTGCAAAAAGAATTCTTCTCGGTGTATCGTTTGTCACGGTTATTATGTGGTTCTTCGGGAAAACAATGACCGCCGTATGCGATCGGACAGCATTCGTTTTTGCCCCTCTCGGTTTTGATAACGGAGCAGCCGTTTCCGCACTTGTTTCGGGTATCGGCGGCAAAGAAATGATAGTTTCGTCGCTTGCGACGCTCGGCGCCGATTTTTCTCCCGACGGCGCACTTGCCTTTGCGGTGTTCGCTTCACTTTATCTGCCGTGCCTGTCGAGCTTTGTTACAATGTATAAGGAACTCTGCCGTGAAAAAAAGCTCGCACCGTCGGGCGGTGTAAAACCGCTCCGTTTTCTTGTCGCTTCGCTCTTACTTATGCTTGCTTTCGCTTACCTGTTTTCGTATATTGCACGACGCCTTTTTCTTCTGCGCATCGGATAAACGATGATGTTTGGCACTTGATTTCAAATAGCATCGAAAAACGCGGATATTTATATTTATTTTTGTAAATCTCTTTACAAAACGATTAAAATGTGGTAAAATATAAATATCCGCCCATAGCTCAGCCCGGATAGAGTACCGGATTCCGATTCCGTGGGTCGAGGGTTCAAATCCCCCTGGGCGGGCCATTAAGCCGACTTGTGCAAAGCAGGTCGGCTTTGCAAAATCATTCGTAAAAATTTAAGCGATTTTGGGAGAGTTTCAGATGTCGTCGTTAAATCGTAAAAGATCAATGTTTGATTTGTATATTTTTACCATAATTATTGCCTCCGAGCTTTTGATGTCCTTCACATTCCTCGGATATATACACATTCCGCCTGTTTCGATAACGTTCGCGTATATCCCGATTTTGATTGCCGCGGCGTCTCTCGGAACCGCACAATCGACTGCGATAGGATTTGTATTCGGGCTTGCAAGTATGTATAAAGCATCGGCATCTTACGTTATGCCGATGGATATGATTTTTTCACCTTTTTACAGCGGCAGCCCCTTGCAAAGTCTTATTCTTTCGATAGGAACGCGAACTCTTTTCGGCTTTATCATAGGGCTTTCCTTTGCCGCAGTGAAAAAGACGAAAAAGCCGAGACTTTATATCGGAATAATATCTTTTATCGCCCCGAAACTCCATGACGTAATCGTCTACGCTGCAATGGAACTTTTCTTTTCAGATGTTTTGAGAGAGAACCTCGGAAATGCGAAGCTGTTCGGTATAAAGGATATACTTCCCGTTGTGCTTAGCGTACTTTCGGCGGAACTTACAATGCTTATTTATAACAGCCGTACGGTCATAAAACTTAAAAAGGATATTGACAAATCTTACGAAATACCGTACATAAGCACGAAAAGCAAAAACATTTTTCTGACGGTATTAAATGCCTTTGTTCTTATCATGACGCTTCTCTCAACAATGTATTTTGCGTCGCGTTCACTCAGTATGTTTGAAGAATACGGAATGAAACTTTCGTCTCAGGTAGAACGTGATCTTATACGATTGCAGCTTCAATTTATGCTCGCAATGCTTTCGCTTTATGTAATTTCACTCGTAATATTGATATTCGTTTACAGAAAAATGACATATCAGAATTTCCTCGGAAAGCTTGACGCCGTTACCGGGGTGATGGGACGCAGAATTTTTCTTGAAAATTGCGCAAAAATTACCGAAAATATGAGCGGAAACGTTACCGATGACGGGTGGTTTCTGTTTGCCGACATTGATAAATTCAAAAATGTGAACGATACCTTCGGACATGCCGTAGGAGATCTTGTACTCAAAGAGACTGCAAGGCTCCTCGGAGATATGTTTCTTGATTGCGGTATCGTGGGGCGAATGGGCGGTGAC
>CAKRPQ010000127.1 GCA_934385225.1 uncultured Eubacteriales bacterium | reverse complement strand
CTCCCGCACCCACACAGGCAGCAACCGCCGCGAGCGCGTTTGAAGCGTTATATTCTCCCGGAAGCGGGAGCTTTACATGCTCCGTCTTATCGCCGACTTTAATATCAAATTTTATACCGAGTTTTCCGCTTTCTCTGAAATATTCGATTTTTTCGCCGTCAGCCGAAAAATCACTCTTGCCGTGGCAGGAATAGCTGAATTTCGGAGACAGACAGTTTTTCATCATATATTCCGACGCGGGATCGTCCGCATTGTATATCGCTATTTTCGGAGCGTAGTCCGAGAACAGACGCGCTTTGCAATCCCTGTAATGTTCAAACGTCGGGTGCTCCTTTTCGCCTATATGGTCGGGCGAAAGGTTAGTGAAAATGCAGGTGTCGAATTCTATTCCGTATATTCTGTCAAGGTAGATCGCCTGCGACGAAACTTCAAGCGCAACATATCCGACACCCGCGTCGATCATCATTCGCATATATGCGGCAAGCTCCGTGCTTTCGGGCGTTGTGTTCTTCGTTTCAAAGAATTTCCCGTCGAAAGAGACACCGTTCGTTCCTATATATCCCGCCTTTATCCCTCTCGAAAGGAGAATATGATATATAAGCTGTGCCGTAGTCGTCTTGCCTTTTGTTCCCGTTATTCCGATAACCTTTATTTCCCTTGACGGGTAGCCGTAAAACACTTGCGACACCGTGGCAAGCACCTTTCGGGTATCCTCCGTTACTATGACGGTGGCATCGTTCGGAAGTTGCAGCTCGTGTTCGGCGATAAATATACGGCAACCGTTTGCATAAGCCGACTGCGCGTATATATGACCGTCGCTCGAAAGCCCTTTAATGCAGACAAAAACCGAATTTCCGCACGCTTTTCGCGAATCGGAGCAGATCAGAATTATTTCCGAATTTTCAAAGCTGCCGTTTCCGATCAAAACATTCTTTACTTTTATGTGCCGCAGAATTTCACCGAATTTCAAAACCGTTTTCCCCCAAAAAGTTCAGCATACATCCGCCGTAAGCTCGGCATCAAACCCGATCGGTTCTTTTCCGCAAAGAAGTATCGTCTTGTGCGCGAGAACCTCGAGCGAATCGACAAAAATTTCGTCAAGTGCCTCGTCGCGTTTGATGAGCGAAAGCTCCGTACAGCCGAGAACGAGTTTATCGCACCCTTTTTTCTTCATATGCTCCGTAACACGGTCAAAATCAGCCATATTGACGGGCTTTCCCTGCTTTATCGAACCGTAGATGATGTCGGAAATTATATTCTGATATTCTTCGCCTGGTGCCTCGCACCCTATTCCGACCTGACGGCACATATGCTCGTATGCTCCCGATTTTACGGTTCCCTCGGTTGCGAGAATACCTATTTTTTTCGCGCCCGTGCGCTTTATGTGCGTTGCCGTTTCGTAAATTATATTGACTATCGGCACTCGGAGAGACGCCGCCAGCGCATCGTAGAAATAGTGCGCCGTATTACACGGTATCGAAATGAGATCCGCACCGTAGGAAACGAGCTTTTCAGCCTCGCGCATCATAACGTCGAGCGGGTTCTCGTCAGACCTGCCGAGAACGAACGCCGTTCTGTCGGGAGTGCTTGCGCGGCTGCTTATGACAATATCTATATGATCCTGGTCACGGTATGCCTTCGTATGCGCCGTTATCATTTCGTAGAAATAAACGGTTGCCATAGGTCCGAGACCGCCGAGAATTCCGAGAACTTTTGCGTTTTTTTCGCTAAGCAAAGCGTTACCTCCTTATTTACAATATTTTTTGTACTTTCCGTACTGGCGGCGAAGATGCTCCGCCACCCATATAAGTCTTTTGGGACTGCGGAGAAGGTCGTAGGCATAAAGGAGCGACGTTCCCGATTCACCGTCTTTTTTCAGTTTCTTTGCCTTTTCGAGAAGCGGCTTATTATGAACATACTTTTTCACAACGCCGAAAGGTATCGTATGCCACAGGTGCTCGTGCTTCTGCTCTGTGTATTCGAGACGACGGTTAAGTATATAATCGTCAACGAGAAGCTCCGCGATATTTATTCCCGACGAGGTTATATAGAAATTGCTTCTTCCCTGTCTCAGATTTATTTCGAATGCGCGCAGAGATCCGTCGCGGGAGTCGTATTTTATATCAAAATTAGAAAATCCCTTATAGCCGATGTCGTCGAGCATTTTTCTGAAACGTTCTGTAAGTTCGGGCTTATATTCGGTGATTATCGCCGCGTGGTTTCCGAGACCTTTTGGCGTGTGTTCTTCGAGCAGAACGTGACCGAGGCACATCATTTTGACCTTCCCGTCTTTATCCGAATACGCCGTCAAAACATACATATTCGAATCGTCTCCGGGGATCATATCCTGAATTATCATTTTATCGGGATAGCCCGCACCGTAGATCTGCGAGATTATACTGTCCGCTTCCTCCGCGCATGAGGCTGTATACACCTTTTTCATTCCGTCAAACGGGTGTTTCCAATATGCAATACTGCTTGACGGCTTGATTATTATCGGGTAGGAGAAGCCGAGAGAAGCCTCCGAGAGATCCTCTTTTTTGTAATCGGAGGTGAAAATCTTTGTCTTCGGGTACGGAATGTCGTATTTTTCACACATTTCGTAGAAGACGGCTTTACTGACAAGCCTGTCCATAAGTGGCTTATCAATGTATGGACAGATATACCTGTCTTCGAGTTTATCCTTGTTTCTGATTATCATTGCTGCGTAATCGTCCGTACAGCCGAGCAGAATCAGGGCCGAATTTTCGTGTTTTTCGGCAAAGTTACGCAGCTCGGCAGTCATAATTTCGTCGTTATCCATTTTCGGGACAGTATGAAAGACGACTATCTTTGAGTTCATCGTCGGTCCTATCGGGTATCTGCCGAAAACGTGCGTCGGCACGCCGTATTTTTCGTGAAAAGCTCTCGCAACGTTATAGCTGTTAAGGTCTCCGCCGAGCAGAACGGGGACAAGGTCAATATCTGTTCTTTCCATTTAGTTAAATCTCCGAGAAATTATTTTTCGTCAATAAAATATCTCTTGTACCACACAAGGAAGGTGAAAACGGTCCAGATTTTTCTCTGGTTCATCGCTTTCTCGTTCTTATGGTCATCAAGCAGCTTCATCAGTGCCTTTGTATCGAAAAATTCGCCCGCAAAGTCCGACGTGAAATAGCCCTTTACGATGTTATAATACTTTTCCTCGCGAAGCCAGTATCGTATCGGCACGGGAAATCCCTTTTTCGTGCGGTTTGCCCACTCGTCGGGAAGAGTCATATGCGACGCCTCGCGCAGAACGTATTTTGTGTTTTTTCCGTTTATCTTGTAGTTATCGGGTATGCCCTGCGCCTGTTTCATCACGACCTTATCAAGGAACGGAACGCGGAGTTCGAGCGAGCTTGCCATACTCATTTTGTCGGCTTTAAGCAGAATATCGCCGGGCATCCACAGGTTTATATCAAGGTATTGTTTCTTTTGAAGTTCCGTTTTGCCTTTGACGCGCGCATAGATAGGCGCGGTTATATCGTGAACCGACGGCGCGTCTCTGTAATCGTCGCGGAGAACGGAAAGCGCTTCCTTTTCGGGGAAAATGTATGCCTGTCCGATAAAATAGTCCTCGGGACGCGAACTTGACTTGATAATGAAATCGTGTCCTTTGAAGTAAGGCATTTTTTTTGCGACGTCCGCCGCCGCGACGCGAATGAATTTCGGGAGCTTTTTATACTTCTTCATCATCGGCGTTTCGTCGTACCATTCGTATCCCGCGTAAATTTCGTCCGCGCCCTCGCCCGAAAGCACGACGGTAACGTGTTC
>CAKRPQ010000126.1 GCA_934385225.1 uncultured Eubacteriales bacterium | reverse complement strand
GGTATATTCTGAACGGTTCGTCGTCGATATCAAACCATACGACATCGTCGCGACCTATATTTGATGGAATTGCAAGATTTTTATCAATTTCCGCGAGTTTCATAATTTTACCTCTTTATCACGTTATTATGATTATTATATCACAAAAGAGGTTCAATTGCAATATATGAAAAGCAAATTCGGCATATCGACGGGACATTTTTCATATGATGGACTGAAAAACAAATCGCGGAGGTTTCTATGGATACAAAAAACAACGGCATGCGGGAGAAAACGCCCGCAGCAGAATTTACACTTATTCCCGATGCGGGAATTGCCGACGTACATTTTCTCGAAAAGACCGTACCTACGGAGCTTTCCTGTGACTTTACCCTGCCCGACTATCTGCCCGAAATCAGGAAAATGCTTCGCACAAGGGCGCGTGTATCGCCCGTCTCGCGGTACATAGGCACGGGAAACGCCGAGTTTTCGGGCAGAGTCGACTACGACATCATCTATATGTGCGAGGACGGAAGCCTTGCCTCCGCGCCTCTCGGAGACGATTTTTCGTTTGACTTGAATTTTGAGCTTCCGAGCGGTGCGCAGAGCGGCGATGCGCCGGAAATCTTTGCCGTCGTCTCTCCCGACTCTGTTTATTGCCGAGTAACCGCGCCGAGAAAGGTAAACATTCGCTCGCGCCTGCGCTCCGAGGTAAACGGCTACTGCAAATGCGACATTGCGCCGACGGTTCCCGCGTGCAAGGCAAAAGCAGAAAGGCTGACAGAAACGGCAAAATGCACTTCCCTCAGACACATTATGAGCGAGGTCATAGACCTTAGCGGCGAGACGCGCCCCATGGGCGAGAGCGAAAAAGCCGTCTGCGCGTCGGGTACTGTATGCGTTACGGACAGTGCTATAACCGACGGGGTTCTGCACTGCCGCGGGAATCTGTGCCTTAAAATCCTGATGCAGGACGGCGAAAACGTCCGCAGCGAGGAGGTAGAAATACCTTTCACCGAGCAGATTGAGCTTGACGGCGACGAGACGCCCTGCCTTGTCGCGGGCGTAATCGGGAAATGCGGTGAGATAAAAGAGGAGCGAAGCGACGATGGCAAGCTCCTGCTTGACGCCGAAATAACGCTCGAAGCGCTTATCGCGCGAGAAAGCGAAGCGGAGACGGTCAGCGACATTTACATTCCGAGCCACAAGACCGACGTGAGCTACACGTCATTTACGGGCGAGAAAATGGGAAAATGCGGCGGCAGCATAGTCAGAATCGACGAAAAACGTCCTTTTTCCGATTTCTCGGTTCAGGCGCAGTCGGGCGCGGCACCCGAAATTATCGATTCGGAAATGACGGTAAAAACCGACTCCGTTTCCGTCGACGAGGGGCATTGCACGATAAACGGCACTTGCAGAATATGGCTTCTTACAAGGTCCGGCGGCGAATACGCGGCGGGCGAAGTCTCCGTTCCGTTTTCGCTTGACACGGAGCTGTCCGCGCCCGATGACGCCTCGCCGAAAATGTTTGCGTGCGCCTCGCCCGTCTCCTGCGTCTGCACGACAGGAGCCGACGGTGTTAATTGCAGCACCGAGATAGACGTTTTCTACTGCATAACTCTCCCGCACGAATACAGGATAGCCGAGAACGTGACTCTTCCGTGCGGCGACGACATAACGGCAAAGCAGAGCGGCGTGACAATATACTATCCGCACGAAGCGGAAACGCTTTGGAGTGTTTCAAAGCGTTACGGCGTGCCTCTGCGCACGGTCGCGGAGCTTAATTCGATTTCGTCTCCCGTCGGAAGTACCGACGTTTCGGAGCTTGGACACATTATCATATGCTAAAAAAAGCGGGCGCATTTGCGCCCGCCTTAACTATTCTTTATTTACTAAATATTCTCGTTATCAGTCGTCGTATGACGGAGCCTCGTCCTTCTTAAACTCAAAGGTCTTTCCGACAAGAGCGTCATATGCGGGATCGGTGCTTTTCACAGTCATCGAAATCTTTTTGTTTACAACATCGGTATCAAGTACGTCTATGACGAACGTCATTTTCATCGTTTCATCGCGCAGTTCGTCGTAAAAGTCCGCGACGAAAACGCCGTCCTCGCCGATTACGTATTTGCCCGAATAAGTATTTATCCATTCACTTTCGTAATAGCCCGCATTGAACGACATTTTGTCGGAACTCGGTGTAAATTCAATCGTATAAATGAGCTTCGCCGTGTTGTTTTCGCCGCCGTAGAAGTAATCATACCATGTGTGCCCCGAAATAAATCTGACAAGTTCTTCGCGCGTCATTTTGTTCGACGTGTCCTCTGCCGTTTCGGTCTCCTTGTCCGTTTCGGGTGCTTCTGTGTCTGCCGTTTCGGTCACAGCAAGAGTTTCGGTGTCTTTACTTTCGTTCCCTTCCGAATTTTTCTTTTCGCCGCAGGAAGTCAGAACAAGAAAACAAGCAAGAAGCGAAATAAGTACAAGTGCGATCTTTTTCATGATTTTTCTCCTTTATATTCAGCTTTCTTCGTGTCAAGGCACGAATCTGTCATTTTTATTATAGCACATCTTTTTTTTGTGTCAAGTGTGAGATTCACCTTATAAGGCCGATTATGAAGTTCGCCGCGAGCATCATAAGAGGTAGCGTCACTATCGTGAAAAGCGACGTCACGCCGACAGTCTGCGACGCGTAACCGGGCTTTATGTCGTAAAGCTCGGCGAACATAGTGACGTTCGTCGCGCTCGGCATTGCCGAAACCGCCGTCGAAAACAGAATTATATATTCGGGAAGTCCCAGAAGCGTCTCGATAACGCAGACAAGGATCGGTATCGCTATCAGCTTGCAGAAACAGACGTAATAAGTCTTTCCGTCGCCGAATATCTGCTTCGGCTTTCTCGTTGCGAGAAGAGCGCCGACGATAAGCACCGAAATAGGCGTGCAGAGGTTATTCAGATACCCCGTGTAGGTCACGATGACAGACGGAATTTCTATCCACTTCATAAGGAAATAGAGCAGAACGCCGATAAAGCACGGCACCGTTCCGAAGTTAAGAAAAACTTTTTTCGGCGTGAGCTTTATGTCCTTTCTTCCGCGCGCGAGAATGGCAATTCCCCATGTCCAGACGAAAAGGTGGAAACCTATCACGAAAAAAGAACCCCAGAACTCTCCGATATCACCGAAAATCGAACGCAGAATCGGAAAACCGATAAAGCCTACATTACCGAAAAGCATTGAAAACTCGGAGATTTTACGCTCGTCCGCGTCCTTTATCCCGCGCGATGCAAAGAACGCGAAAACGCTCATAAAAAGGTGAAGTCCGAGACCGAGAACGAGCATTATAAGCCCCTCGCGGGTCTTTTCGGCGGAATATTCGATCTTTATAAGCGCGTGGATTATCATCATCGGCTGACCGATATTGACTATCAGCTTTGAGAGCCTTTTCGACGCGGCGTCGTCGATAACGCCCGTCTTTCTCGCGATAAATCCCGTAGCGAGAAGCAGAAAAAGCACTGCCATTGTTGTAAGAAGCGATAAAAATGCAGAACTGTCCATTGTAAAATAAAAATCCTTTTCTTTAATATGTAAACGTCAGTCGGACGCGCCCGTTTCGTCGAGCTTCGCCTTTATTTTCTCCATATCGGCGAGCATATCTTCCTTTTTGCGCGGGTCGCGGAGAAGCGCCGCGGGGTGGTAAACAGCCGTCATAAGGTAATTCCCGCGCTCAAACCACTTTCCGTGTTCCTGCGTTATCTTGAAGTCGGGCTTTATCAGGCGCATTGCCGATATTCTGCCGAGGCATATGATGACCTTCGGCTTTATGAGCCGCACCTGCTCGCGCAGATACTCTATGCAGG
>CAKRPQ010000125.1 GCA_934385225.1 uncultured Eubacteriales bacterium | reverse complement strand
GTAAAACACATTAAAATATCCGTTTTTATGTTGATTTTTCTCAATCAGCTCAACAAGACCGTCAACATAATTTTCAAGATCTTCGTTTCTTTCGCACATAACAATGTACGATACTCCCTCAATCCACTTTGCAACGTCCGAGTCCCAAAAAAAGTGAGGCTTTTTGTCCTCTCCTTCTTTCCAGCTGCACTTAAAAGCGTCAAAACGACCCGTTTCAAAAAATCTCTTTTTCACCGAATTTATCGTCTTTTCCCTGTTAATTTTCTGCAAAGTATGCCACATTGAATTTTTTATCTTTATTTTATCAAAACCTATATTTTCCATAACGTCCACCTTTAATTTTTCTATTGACTTAAAAATAAATCAAATGTATAATTATCTTGTAATCTTTATCTTAATTAAATTCTAACATTAAAACAAAACAGCAACAAGTACAAAAATTTAGTAGAAAAAGTGAGAAAAAGAGATATGCTTACTACCGATAATTTTAAATTGGAATATGTCTACTCGGGGATTTTTTCTGCCGACCAGACTTGGATTCACCCTCAGAAAACAGAAATTACATACGAGCTTATATATGTTATTTCGGGTGATGTTTTTATGGAAGAGGATAACCAGCGTTATCACTTAAGAAAAAATGACGCAATTATACTTACGCCCGGCGTATCGCACAAGGGATATCTTACAAGCACGCCGCCCGTTTCGTTTTATTGGATTCATTTTCATACCGATAATTTTAAGGCTGTTGACATTAAAACAAACTATATAAAAAATTTTACCGATTCGTCGCTTTTTAAAAAGCTCCTGCACGTGGCAAACAGCCAGAATTACCCGTCATATTCAAAAGAAACGGTGCTGCTCGGCATACTCAACGAGCTTGCCTCTTTTACAATTCACACCGATAAAGATTACAAGTTTATCCGTGACGCCGCAGAATGGATAAGAATTAACAGTCACACAAAAATTTATATCGAGGATATCGCTTCAAAATATATGCTCAATCCGCAATACTTTTCAAAGCTTTTTAAAAAACACCACTCGGTCGGGCTGAAGGAATATATAAATATGGAACGTATGAATATGGCAAAAAATCTTCTTTGCAATACCTCATATTCGATAAAGGAAATAGCTTTTATTATGAATTTTGAAAACGAGAACGAATTTATAAATTACTTTAAATATCACCAGAACCAATCTCCGACAAAGTTCAGAAATTCGCTTTCTAACACGCATATGAACAACAGATAAAACAAAAATACCCCAAGCATACACTTGGGGTATTTTTGTTTTATCGGTATCTGTAAAATTTTAATTTTCCAAAAACCTCTCAAAGAGAAATTCTTGCCGAATTTAAAAACTTTGCGTCCTATTTATATATTACAGCGTCTATAATGCTCATTTTTCTTGTATGAAGAATGACGATTGAGCAATTATCACTTCCGACGTCCTCAATTGTTTTCATATCCTGCGCCGAACCTGCGTAAACCTTGTTTTTGTTGAGGCTTTTATCAAATACCACAACAGGTACAGTGCTCAAATCCGCCGCCTGATTATATTGAGTCATATAATTTTCGTTGTGTTTGTCATTGACAAATGCAGCATATTTGTCGGATACGTATGCCGGGTACAGCAAGGAACACTGGAAATTTCTTGAATAAGACGTGCCCGAAACATAAATATTTGAATTTTCCGCCCAGCCGGGCCCTACTTTGCTTTCGCTGAAATCATAAATAATCTCCCTCTGCGAAATCATACCCGACGCCTCGGTGGTCACGGCAATGGTATCGCCCTCGTCGGGCTTTACGGGCATTGCCTCAAAATAGGCTATTCCGTCATCATCCAAATCAAGCGAAGTTTCTGCGCCGCCTATAACGCATTTTATGCGGTATGTATTATCGCCCTCGCTGTTTACGCCCCTTACAACCTTATCCACAACTCCGATATGCGAATTTCTTGCGTCTTTTTCAACGGAACCGTCGTCATACCACACCAAAAATTCATCATATCCTTTGGTCACATCGCTTCTGTAGCCCGCAACAGACGCAGTGCCTTCGTTTATCAGCTCTGAAATTGCGCCTGACCTGAACTGATAATTCTTATATTCGTCCGCCAAAATAACATCATACGGAGGAACCTTAACAATTTTGCTTGACGTGTTTACGATATTTGTCATACCTATTCTTCTGAGCGAGCCGATTTGCGCAATTGTCATAGTATCGGGAATTTCGCCGTTGTTTATTTCGTCATACGGCGAATTGCTGCGGCTTATCGTGCGTGTAAGCGAATTTCTTTCCGTTTCGCCCGCACTGACATTCATATAAAGGGTATCAATTTCATTTATTAAACCGTCATCGTTAACCTTAAATCTTATAACCTGAGGATACACCGTATCGGGGTGCGAATCCGAAATTTTGCAGCCGGGAATACTGTTTATAATGTCTTTATAATTCTTTTTCTGCTCGCCGTCAACCCTTACCTTTTCGGTCATAACAAAATCTTTCATGGAATAATCTTGGGTGTAAATTTTTGCCGTCACTTCTTTTACACCGCTCTCGGAGGTGTCAAGGTCAAGCAAAAAGCCGTATTTATATCCGCTTCCCGAGCTTGAAAACTCGGCATAGCCGACAAGCCCGAACGCATTTATATAAATTTTAACACCCTGTCCTACCGAAAATTTAGCGTCAAACTTTTCGGCATAATCTTTTGAAACCTTATAAGAACCACCGCTTATACCAACGTATATATCACCGTTGCTTTTTGAAATTTCATCAATCATACCCGTCAAGGGCTGCTGCCCTGTTACAGCCTCAAGAAATTCTCCCTCCGAATATGCGGCGGATAAAATAGTATCGGGTTTAATTAAAGATGTTGATGCGGGCGAAAACGAAGAACTGTAAAAATCTGCGTTTTCAATATCGGAAAAATCTATTTCCCTGCCCGAGATTTTATCATATATCCTGCTGTTTTTGTCATCAAAATTGCTTACGACAACATCAGAATATTCCTTAACAACAACATATTCATACACTCCGTTTTCATCAGCGTCAATAAGCTTTACGCTTCCCGACGAAAGCTTTGAAAATATATTTCTTATGTTTGTCTGCGCACACAATATACCCTGTAGGATATCCGCCGCTGTTTTTCGCAATTACGTCATACCCCATAACGGACAGCACAATTTTATATGCCTCATTTACAGAAATCGCATCATCGGGGCGAAACATCTTATCATCGGGCACGCTTAAAACGGAGCTTTCAACAAAATAGTTTATAAACGGCAGCGCATAGCTGTCCTTCACATCTTCGTAACGCCGTCTGCATCGGGAAGATGCACTTTACACAATGACGACTGGATAACTCCTGTTTTAAGTCCCAGACTGTCCATTGTCGATTTAAGCTTTTTCAATTCCTCAACGCTCTGCTTTTCAATAGGCTTGCCGTTAATCATAGCACGAAAATCAACATATTTCATTCCCCATGCAGCAACCTTCGGCAATACCTCATATACATCCTGATAAAATTCGTCGGTAAACAATGATAAATACATTATTAAAACCTCCCGTTATTGGTTTGATAATGTAATTTTATCACATAAAAACATACAATAATATCATATATTTATGCAAAAATAGAAATTTTTTAATGTAAATCAAAGAAAATACGTTAATAAAAATAAAGACCCTTTGCCGATAATGCGGCAAATAAATCCGCAGCCGCACAAAAAAGAGCCGGGTAGCGAAAAAAGAGTGTGCGCCCTTATAAAGGGAGCGCACACGTCTTTTATAAATTTTTCTGAAATTTAATTTTAAATTCAAACAAGCCGGTTTTGCCG
>CAKRPQ010000124.1 GCA_934385225.1 uncultured Eubacteriales bacterium | reverse complement strand
ATATGAAATAATGCACCGCCTTGTCGTGCAAAACACGGCACTTGAAAAAGCGGAAAAAAATCATTTCACGCCGCTCATAAGCAGACCGATAGTTTCGGTTGAGCTTAAAATAATGGAAATACTGGACAAACTCGAAAAAAGCGACCGACTTTCGGTCAGAGATCTGCTCACAGGCGCGGAATCAAGAGCCGATCTAATCGCTTCGTTTATGGGAATCCTCGAACTCATAAAAGTACGCAGAATCCTGATTGAAGAGCAGTCGGACGGCACTTTGGAAAGCGGAAACAGTATTTGCGACGATCTTACAATTTTAAGACTCAACCCGGACTTTGAAGCCGATAACGAAATCGTCGATAATAGCGACAATAACAATAACGAAGAGGCGGAAGGAGGCGACCAAAGTGTCTGACATGGCAGAAGAAACAAAAATGCCGGAAATAGGCGACATTGAAGCCGCCATAGAAGCGATTCTCTATGCCGCCGGGTATCCGATAACCTATCAGAAGCTCTCGGACGTTCTCGGTCTCGGACTGAGAGACGTAAAAAATATGGTCTCGCACATGGCTGAAAAATACAATTCCGCAAAAAACAAACACGGCATTTCCCTGCTCACATTTGATGACAGCTGTCAGTTCTGCACAAAAGAAAAATTTGCTCCTTACATAAGAGAAGCACTCGGAATAAGGAAAGGTGGGAACCTCTCCGCGTCATCGATGGAAGTCCTCGCAATCGTGGCATATAACCAGCCCGTCACACGAGCATTCATCGACACGATCAGAGGCGTTGACAGCGCATATGCCGTCGGATCTCTTCTCGACAAAGCTCTTATTGAACCGTGCGGACGGCTTGATGCGCCCGGCAGACCGATGCTTTACGGCACTACGGAAAACTTCCTCAGAGTATTCGGAATAAATTCTCTTTCGGAGCTTCCGGCGGTAGATGAACTCACACTCGAAAAAACAGTAATGTATGCGGAAACCGACGGAGAGCAAATAAAAATCGACGACGGCGCACCTCCGTCGGAAGCGGAAGCCGACGAAAAATCCGAATAAGTCAGTGCTACCGAGCACAATAATAAAATAAAAAGGAGAGGATAATTTGTGACGGCTCTGATAATTATTTGCGCTATATTGCTTTTTCTCCTTTTAATTATGCTCCTTCGCATCAAAATAACGATTTGTATGCACGGCGAAGATTCGGTTGTAAAGCTCAAAATACTCGGTATTACATGGCTCAAACTGCCGAAAAAAGAAAAAAAGAAGAAAAAAATACGGCTTCGCGACTATTCCTACTCCGCAATTCTGAAAAAAAAGAAAAAAGAACAAAAAAAGCTTGAAAAAGAGAAAAGAAAAGCCGAAAAAGAATTCCTCAAAAAAGCAAAAAAAGAAAACGACAAATCAAACGGCGAAGAATTTTCGCTCGGCGAGAAAATATCTCTCATAACCTCTGTTGTAAAGGTCTTATTAAAAAAAATATTCAAATATTTGCGCGTTGACGTAACTCTGATAGACATAACGGTCGCAACGGGTGATGCCGCAAAAACAGCTATCGCATATTCAGCCGTAAGTCAGGCTGTCGCACTGCTTCTCGACCTGCTCGATTCGATAAAAAACGTGCGTACAAACAGAAAAACATATATGTCCGTGAAGCCCGATTTTGTTTCGGAAAAGTCGCATGCCGATATCGACATAGGATTTTCAATCAAAGTATGGCAGATATTGACTGCGGGACTTGCGGTTATTATTGAATATATTAAAAAAACGCAAACAAAAAATCAAAGATAAATCGAAAGGAAAATGACCATGGCAGAAACTAAAATTTCGGACGTTATATCCACTTCTCTTGAAAAAATCCGCACTATGGTGGACGCAAACACCGTAATCGGCAACCCGATAAACACGCCGAGCGGAACAACGATTATCCCGATATCGAAGATCTCAATGGGATTTGCTTCGGGCGGTCTCGATTACAACGGAAAGGACGCTTCTCCCGCAAAGCAGCAGAACTTCGGCGGAGGCGGCGGAACCGGACTCAGCATAACTCCCGTAGGATTCCTCGTTGTCGATAAAGACGGAGCTGTCGACATGATAAACGTCGGTCTTAACACCGCAGGCGGAACGGTTGACCAGATAGGAGACCTTCTCGATCGTTCACCCGAAATAATCAACAAATTCAAATCCATGTTTGGCAAGAAAGACGGAAAAAAAGACTGACGGAAGCTAAATCATAAAAGACGCCGCCGCGCATATGAATAGTACAGATATTCTGTATTATTCGGGGTGGTAAAATGAAGCGTCTTAAAATGTATATCGTTCCTGCTTTTATCTGTTTTCTCTGCTTTTGTTTTGTTATGCCGTGTTCGGCAGTTTCGGCTTCGTCCGTATCGGCAAAAAGCACCGTACTTATCGAAGCCTCCACAGGAAAGGTTTTGTTCGAAAAAAACTCAACCGAAAAACTGCCGATGGCAAGCACGACAAAAATAATGACGGCGATAGTCGCAATAGAAAACTCATCGCTTTCGGACAAGGTTTCGATCGACCCGTCCGCCGTAGGAGTTGAGGGTTCGTCGATCTATCTTCACGAGGGAGAACTTCTGACAATGGAAAATCTCCTTTACGCGCTGCTTTTGTCAAGCGCGAACGACGCGGCGGCGGCAATAGCGATTGAAGTCGGCGGTAGCATAGAAGGATTTGCCGACCTTATGAACGAAAAAGCGGACGAACTAGGACTTAAAGACACTCATTTTGACAATCCGCACGGGCTTGACAGCGAAACTCACTACACGACTGCATACGACCTTGCGCGTCTTTCCGCATATGCGCTCGAAAACGACACTTTCAGGAAAATCGTTTCAACGTACAAAACAACTATACCGCTTGACGGAAACGGAACAAGAGTTTTGATAAATCACAACAAATTGCTTCGCTCCTACGACGGTCTTATCGGTGTTAAAACGGGATTTACAAAGAAAAGCGGACGTTGTCTTGTCAGTGCCGCCGAGCGCGACGGATTAAGACTGGTAGCAGTCACGATAAACGCGCCCGACGACTGGAATGACCACAGAGTCATGCTCGACTTCGGTTTTTCGGAGTACGCGCATGTTACCCTTATACCAGTTTATTCATACACGGCGCCGATTCCAGTAATCGGCGGGAATGAGGAAAGCGTCGTTTACGCAAACACCAATGAAATATCCGCGGTACTTCCGCGCGGTGTATCTGTCTCAGATTGTGTTTTTTCTGCGGAAGTGCCGAGATTTCTTTATGCACCGATTTCAAGCGGCGACAGGATAGGATATCTCGTCTGCAAATATGACGGAGAGGAAATCGGAAGATCGGAGCTGGTCACGTCATACGCGGTCGACGCAGTAACATACAAGCAAAGCCTGCTATCAAAAATAATTGAGTTTTTCAGACGTATTTTCTGAAACGGGATTACTATATAATATGGAAGAAACAAGACTTCAAAAATTCATTTCCGACTGCGGGCTAATGTCAAGAAGAGCTGCCGAAGCGGAAATTCAAAAAGGAAATTTCACCGTAAACGGTGTTACGGCTGTTATAGGGCAAAAAATAAACATCGAAACCGATACAGTCGAATATCTCGGAAAAAAATTAGATCCGAACGAAAAAGAAAACTACACCTACATAATGCTGAACAAGCCGCGCGGGATTATTTCGTCGGCAAAAGATGACAGGGGTCGAAAATGCGTGACGGATATTGTCAAAATCGACGGCAAAAGATTATATCCCGCCGGTCGGCTCGATTACAATTCCGACGGTCTGATTCTTCTTACCGACGACGGAGAGCTTACAAACAAGCTTACTCACCCAAAACATAAAATACCGAAAAAATATTACGTTACTGTTTCGGGAACGATTTCGGAGAATGAATACAAGGTTCTTACCTCCCCACTCGTTATAGACAATTACAAA
>CAKRPQ010000123.1 GCA_934385225.1 uncultured Eubacteriales bacterium | reverse complement strand
CCCTCCGCCTCGCGTTGCTCGGCACCTCCCTTTACACAAGGGAGGCGAAAAATAGTTACCTTCGCATTTGCGACTGTGGTGCAAATTTGCAAATGTCAGACTTTTCAGAGGGCTTTCAGCCCTGCCGGTACCATGCCCTTATAGGGCTACGCAAGCCGCCGGTTATGACTATATTTTAATAATGTTTGCGTCAATCATTTTTTCCTCGCGCGTGTGGCAGGAGAAGAGCAGGCATTGCCTGCCGCCGTCGCAGTATTTGCGGAGCATTTCGAGGACAGCCTTTGCGCGCCTGTCGTCTATCTGCGATAGAACCTCGTCGAGCAGAACGGGCGGTTTTTTGCCGCCGTAAAGCACGTCCGCGAGCGCGAGACGCACCGAGAGATAGGACGCGTCCTTTGTCCCCGAACTTAACGCTTCGATCGGGCGTGTCATGCCGTCCGCACGAACCGTTATCGAGAAATCCTGCGAAATGCCGATGTCGTCGTACTTGCCCGCCGTGAGTGACGCCATAATTTCGCTTGCCTTTGCGCGCAGACGCGGCGTTATGTTGCGGTGGACGTTCTCCGAGCCGATTTCGATCGACTTTTCGGCGAGCGTCAGCGCGCTGTGAACCGATTTTTCGAGCGCAAGACGCTTCCTTAGCGTTTCAAGTTCCGCTTCGATTTTGAACGGGTCTTCCGCAACGGCACGCAGGGTGATAAGTTCTCTGTCAAGACGGTATTTTCCGTTGTCGACCGTATCGAGACGATTTTTTATCAAATCAATCTCGCGACCGAGTGCCGTCGGCGTCACGGCGAGATCTTCTGCGCTGTAAGGCGCGACAGCACCAAGCAGAACCTTTTCGTCAAGCTCCGCAAATTCCGCCTTGCTGTGTTCAAGCGCGCCGCCGTACTTTGCGAGATCGCATTCAAGCTCCGCAAGCTCGCGCGTCGTTTCCTCGGCGTCTGCAATAACCTTCGCGACCTTTTCGGAGACTTCGTCCGCCTTTGTGTTTTCGGGGAGCGACACACCGACTTTCAGAAGCAGAGCGCAAAGTTTAGAGGAACATTCCGCACGCCTTTTTTCGGCTGTTTCAAGCTCATCCGAGGCAAGCTTTTTCGCTTTTTCGGCGTCCTTCTTCCGCACGTCGGCGGCGACGCATTCGAGAAGGAACGGGTAAAGCCCGTCGTCGGGCGCGTCTTCGGGATAACCGAGACTGCGGCGGAGTGCGCCCGCGCTCTTTGCCTCGCGGGACGAGGCGATGAAAGAAAATACCGATATAACGGCAAGAAATATCGAAAGTGCCGCGCCCGCATAGAGATATTCGGACGTAAGGCGAAGAATGTCGGGGAGATTTATCGGCAGGAGCGCGAGCGCGCACAGAAGCATTGCGCACGCGCAGAGGACGAGCGAGACCGTCCCGACTGCTCTGAGCACGCGTACCTTTTTGCGCCTTTGGAGATATGCGTCGCGCGCGGCTTTTTCGCCGCCGAGTTCGCGTATTCTGCCTGCGTTCTGCGTTTTTTGAAGCTCCGCGCCCGTGACAGGCGGAAAGGCGTTTTTGAGCGTTCCCGACGCATGTTCCTCGCTTTGCACAGCCGAAATATAGTCATGCTCCGCCGCAGAAAGCTCGCGCAGATATGAGCCGTCGGGGATAAAACCGAGGTGGCATTTTTCGGCTTTGAGCGCATCGATGTCTTTTTTCACCGATTCCGTTTTCGCCTTTGTGGATTTGTACATTTCGAGCCTGTTCAGCTTCTGGCGCGCGTCAAGTGCCTTTTGCAGGCGCGTTTTCGCGTCAAGTTCGGCGTGAAGCTCCGTGGACAGCTTTGAATTGCGGGCAAACCCGGATTCGTATTCTTTTATTTTGTCGTTTTTCTCTTTTGCCGCGCGCAGTTTTTCTTCAAGTGAGGCGCACTTTTCGGAAAGCTCGTAGATAGAGCCGCCTTTGCCCGATTTTATCAGCAGTTTTTTGCGAAGACGGTCGATTTTCCCAATCGCTTTCTGCGTGTTCATCGTTTCGTCCGCGGAAAGAAGCATATTTTCGAGTGCGCCGCCGATTTCTCCGCCGTCGATGGAGGAACATTCAAGCTGTTTTACGCACGCCGTGCTCTCAAAAACGCGGAGCGATACGCCGAGGAACAGCTCGCCGGGGACTTCGCCCTTTGCGACCTGCGTTCCCGTCGAAAGGTCGATTATTTTCGCGCCTCCGTCGCCTTTTGCCTTTGCCGAGCGTTCAATGCGGAAGTCGCCGAGGTCTGTTCCGACCGTCATTGACCCCTCCGCGTTTCCGCCCGACCATGAAAGGGCGCGTTCCTTTTCCGAGAGGACTTCGCCCGCCGCGCGCTTCGGGAAGCCGTAGAGAATGAATTTTATGAACGAAAGGATAGTGCTTTTTCCCGATTCGTTTTCGCCTTCGATTATGTTTAGACCGTCCGTAAAGTCGATTTCGCGGTTCTTTATCGAGGCGTATTCGGCGATGTTTACGTTAATTATCCGCATTTTGTGTTTCGCTCCTTTCGCCGGTTTCGTTTGCCGCGACGCCTGTGACAGACGCTTCTTCGGGCGGCATAAACAGCGCGATGTCGCGGTCTTCAAGCGCCGCGAGCGCAATTCGGAGCGCAAGCGATGCCGTTTCGCGCTCGTCCTCCGTTCCGCTCGTCATTTTGTCCTTTAAGTAGCGGTAGACCTCTCCGCGCAGAGTGATGTCCGCGTCAAGTTCGCCGCCGAGCAGGGGAAGAGTTTCGTCGCGCACTTCAAGCATGTCAAGCTCCGCGCGGCCGGCGCGTTCGAGAAAGGCGACGTTCGGCCTGTATGCGGGCGCGACCGTTCCCGTCAGAAGAATGCGGAGCGAGGTTTCGGAGCCGTATTCCGCGGCGGATATGAGCGAGCGTATCTTTCCTAAAACAGAGGCGTCGTCCTCCGCGCCCGAAACGTCGAGAGTTCTTATTTCGTAGCTGTGCGTCGAGAACGAAATGCGATCTGCTTCGACCGTTTTGACTTCACCCGTGTCGAATATCGTTACCGAGAGCGCGTGACCTTTTCCGAGTTCGTCAAAACCGCGACCCTCGGCAAAGCCGGAATACGCCGCCGCGCAGGAGCTGCGGTAGATTTCGGGAGCGTTATGAAGATGACCGAGCGCGGCATAAGTGAAGCCTGCCGCTTCAATGTCGGCGTAAGTCGTCGGCGCGTAGTTAGACGTAGGGGATAAAACGTCGGTGTGCGCGCAGAGAATGTTTACGATGCCCGTGTCCGAGACTCTGCGGTTTGCGATGAGATTTTCGGGGAGCGACGGAGACGTAAACGCGTAGCCGTAGACGTCGACGCCGATGTCGGGCAGATCGATGCGCGTGAGCTTGCTTCCCTCGAAGATATGTACATTTTCGGAAAATTTCGCGCACTTGTAGAGACTGCTGCGCGTATACGGATCGTGGTTTCCGGGGGAGATGAAAACGGGGCAGGCAAGCGTAGCAAGCTCGCTTACGACGATCCGCATCGTCTCCTCGGTGAGATAGCCGTCCTCGTAGAGATCGCCGGGGATAAGAACGAGGTCGTATTCGCCGTCGCGCGCGTATTTGATCATACGGCAGAAAAGCTCGCGAAGCCGTTGTCTTGCGGCGGCAGCCTTTGTGACGCTTTGGGAAGCGAACGGGCTGTCGAGGTGCAGATCCGCGAACTGAAAAATTTTAATCATGGTATCCGACTCCTGAAAATTTACAATTATTCATAATATTATAACACTTTTCGTCGTTTACGTCAACGGCTATTGACAAAAAAGCGCGCGCGTATTATAATTTATAATGGTAATTTGTTTTTGCGCGGGGAAAAACACCCGCTTTTCGGGATATAGAAACGCTTTGAAACACAGTCGGAGAAGCTCACATTGGGATTATCTCAAACTTCACCCCCGACTTTGCCTCCCTTGTGTAAAGGGAGGTGGATTGCCGCAAAGCGGCAAGACGGAGGGATTGTTTT
>CAKRPQ010000122.1 GCA_934385225.1 uncultured Eubacteriales bacterium | reverse complement strand
AAATCTCAGGTAAAAAGTATTACGTTTGGTTTATCATTGACAGTGAAACAAGGTTTGTTTTAGGATTCCACCTATCATCTCACAGAGATTCTCCACAAGCTTTCAGCTTGTTTGATAGTGTAAAGCAATTTGTGTGATTAAAGTTAGGCAAATGTTCAATAAGAAAGCAAGATAATTTTGCAGCTAGGTGTACACAAAGATTGATCCCTTTTGCTTGATAAAAGTTTTTGACACGACCATTTTTCATTGTCACAGAGTAGAACCCATTAAAACAATTTTCAAAGAACCGCGAGCCGGGACTTTTTCAGCCATTTTACCGTGTCAATGAGCGTTTCCTTTAATGAACGCGGAGCATAGCCGAGATCTTTTGCTGCCGCTTTGCCGGAAAAAAGTGCATTGCTTTGGAGCACATGGACGGCATAAGGCGTGAAAAACAGCTTTTTCTTTCGTCTGATGCTGTCAAGCTCATAGAACGGCGCGATGATTTTCGCCAGCGCGGCAGGGAGGTATGACACGGCTTTATTTATGCCGGTACTGCGCCCGACGATCTCGAGAATGTCACGGATCGTGGCATAGTGACCGGAGAGAATATAGCACTTTCCGCGCACACCCTTTTCCGCGCAGGAGACAATTCCTGCCGCAACATCCCGCACGTCCACAAAGTCATATCCACCCCTGACAGCAATCGGCAGCTTCCCCGCAAGGAAGGAAAGGAGCAGCTCCGTAATACTTCCTCCCGCCGTATCACCCGGTCCGATTATGCCGGAGGGAAGAACAATGCTTGCGTCAAGAGAAGTCTTTGCCGCATCAAGAACTGCGTGTGTCGCCATCGCTTTGCTTTTGGCATAATCGCCGACGAGCCTGTCCGGATCAAACGCATCGGTCTCAGCGTCAATTTCGACGCCTTTCGGTTTTTCCGCAAGTGCGTGCACCGAACTGACGTAAACCAGCTTCCCGACTCCGTGAGAAATGCAGGCGTCGATGATATTTTTCGTGCCGCCGACATTGACATTGTAAAGTTGCTCTCCCGGGCGGCTGGCGACTGAAACTATACCTGCGCAGTGTATCACGCAACTTTGTTCGTCCGCACCCTCAAGAAACGAATCAAGTGACGATGGATTACAGACATTGCCAACGCGAATGTGTATGCCGTCCGGCAGATCGACGGTGAGCAGGTCATCTTTCATAACCAGAGCATAGATATCTGTTGCTTTTGTGAGAAGCAGTCCAACGACCGCTCTGCCGAGAAAGCCTGTCGCTCCTGTAACAAAGTATTTTTTATACATTTTTCAACCTCCTTTGCAATATAAGTGTTGCATATCTTTCTCATTTATAGTATAATAGAAATGCTTACAAATAGCAACCGTCAGCTTTTGGAAAACCGAAAGATATCCGACATGATGGCAGGCGGTGTTGTTTATCTTTGTGAATCTTTTGTGAAGGGAGCTTTTCGTATGAAAAAGACTGATGCACGCGTGCGCTACACGCAGAAGGTGCTGAAGGACAGTTTTTTGAAGTTGCTTGAAAAGAAGCCGATCAACAAAATCACTGTCAAAGAGGTCTGCGAGCTTGCCGAGCTGAACCGCGCCACATTTTACGCACATTATTCCGACTGCTTTGAGCTGCTTGAGAGCATAGAAAACGAAATGCTTGGGGGTTTTGAGGAGTCACTTAAATATATCCGTTCTCTGGATGTGACTTCGCTGATGGGCGCAATCTATGAAATGATAGAGCGTAATGACAATGCCTGCCGTGTACTGGTATTTCACGGAGGCGACCATAAAATCCTCGGCAAAATGATAGATCTTGCGCGAGAAAAAAGCATCGACTATTGGCGCGGAGAGTTGAAGTGTGCCACCGAGGCAGAACTGGATATGCTCTACATTCATCTTTCAAACGGATTGCTTCATGTTGTGGTGGACGGCTACGGCAAATACAGCCGCGAGGAGCTTTCAGGATTCATCAATAAAATTGTCGTAAGCACCCTGCGGTTGTTTCGGTAAGTAAAAAAGAGATGTGTTAAATGAAGAGGAAAACGATACGGCTTGTCGCCGCATTTGTGGCGAAAATATGACTGTTTCTTTCAGATTTTGAAATCGAAGAAAGAAGTGTACCGTTTGAGTTTAAAGCTGCTGCGGTTCACTTTGAAGAGGATGTCCTGTATTATGGCAAAGGCGGGCTATACACAAGTTGCGATAAAAAGAAGCTGCCCGAAATGCTTGTCTATTATGAGAAGAAGGGCTGCTCCGTTGCGACGCTTGGGGAACTTGTCAATGTCTGAATTTTATTTGAAAAAGTTTTTAACGAAAATAAACGGCTTGTGATTGTTTCGGACAGAGCGTTTTCTGCTTGTCACTCTTTTTTATCGAAGGAAAAAAATATCTGCGGGAATTTTAACACAGATAAATCTTAAATTACGAAAATAACTATAAAAATACAGATACATGAGGGACTTGCCGCGGCTCGGACTATGTAATATCCCGTTTTCGGTACATTACATTCTGTATAATGGATCTGAAACAAAAAAATTAAAAAGAAATTTCAGTAGGAGGTCGCCTGTAAAATGAAAAGAGGTATCTTTTGGTGTGTAGGGCACAACTCCGACGCTCCGCGGCTGATTATTGTGTCGGCGGAGTGCTCCGCGACGGGCGAGTCTGATCCGTCGGTTGTTTACAGCTCAAAATCGGGTGACAATTTTAATCACAAAATCGAATGGCAGAAGATTTTGCGAAGCGTTACAGGCGGTTTCCCGTACAATTACTACCCGCGAGGACGTGTGGAAATAAAAAACGGGAAAGGGGTCGTATATCTTAATCCCGATATAAATACTCCCGCCGTTGTCGGCAAAATACGGGAACTCTTCGAGCTTGACGGGCTTGAATCTGTCACATTCAAAAGCGACGGCTCGGCGCATTATCGTTACACCTGCACCTGATAAAAAATAGGAGCGAAAAATGGACCGGAAAAGCATATTGAGATTTATCAACTCAAAGGATATAAGAGAATATCTTGAAAAAATCGATTATCGTTTCGGCATGCTTGAAGTCGCATGGATTGTTTATCAGTGCAGAGATGCAACAATCCGAGAGAAACACGAAGCGTGGAAGACGCTTATCGGGACTATGCCCGACTGCGAAATCCCGAAGCGCCCGTTTACCGTGCCGCAGAAGAGTTTACACGAATTTCTGAACAGATATATGGAATTGCAGGACAAATACATTGAACAATTCCGCGACAGAAAAATAAATGCAGACGCTTCAAGCAGGCCTTATGTATATAAATTCAGATATATACACGAGAACGGAGAGACCGATGAATTTCCGACTGTTTTTTCTGCTTTTAACGCATTATTTGATTTAGATTTTGCGCCAGATAAAGATGTTGTACGGATCGAATGTGTGAAAATGCGTGTCGATGATATTCATACGGAATGGTATGCGGAACTGACTCCAAGCTTTGAATTTCTGAAAATTGACCCGCGGGAGATCGCGGATAGGAAAGAGGCAGACACATTCTTCGGCGTTTTTGACGGACTTTGGTTCGATTTTCCTACTCCGTTCAAAAAGGGCGATATAGTATACGATCCGTACAAATCCGAGGGCTTGCACGGCGATGCGATGGTGCTCACAGGTGTAAATCTTGACGGCATCGAAAGCGAGCAAACAAGAGAGTTTAAGAAGAATAACGGCGATATTACGGATATGAACGGAAGAGGATATTTTTTCGATTCGGAATGCGGTATTTACTTTGAATGTACGGAAAATTATATGAATCTTGAATATTATAGAGGTACGTTCGGCGGAGCATCGAAGGTGCTTGTCGCTTTAAGCAGTTTTCTTAAAGAGCAAATTAGCGAGGGACTGTTCGCGAAGGCATACCACAGTATAATGATCAAAGCCTACGCCGAAAAAATGGTACCGTATGATTATGAGAATTCGTATCTCGCACTTGCGGGCATAAACGGGGAAGAACTTAAATAAGACACATAATTACAATATTCGGAACGGAGAGCGGAAAATGAATAAGCGCTATTC
>CAKRPQ010000121.1 GCA_934385225.1 uncultured Eubacteriales bacterium | reverse complement strand
TTACGCAAAATATACCGAAACATTCGGCGAAGCCGACTCTCTTATCGGAAGCGACTTCACGTCTCCCGCAAAAATTGCAAAAGTAGTTGTCTGGAACAAAGACACGGGCTATAATTCAAAGGTTGACGGAAGCAATCACGAAAAGGTAGAATTTACGGTCACAATAACAAACTTTACAGAAGGTCAGTATAATTCCGAAGTTAAATCCGTAGGTTACGAAATCTGGGAACGTGACGGAAGCTACTATGTGATCTACACAAGCTATCCGAATACCGATTACAGCACCGTTTCACTTCTCAAAGTAACTCTCGGTATGCTCACGGCTTATCCCGAATACCTCACAGTCGGAGATAACCCGATATGGAACGTACTTTCCGCAAGTGAACATACAGATATCGAAACCGACAATCAGAACGTCACTGCTATGCTCTTTGACGACCCGATAACGGCAGGTAAAAAGATTGCCGTTTATGCTTCGGAGGGCACGGAAAGTATAGAAATTGCAAGTCTCGGACTTACAAAAGAGGAGAAAAATCTTGTGTCCGCTTACATTTACGGAAAGAACGTTTCCTCTGCCCTTCCCGAACTCAACAACGTTTGGAGAGAGTATATGGAGGCAAAAATGGAAGAAGTTCCCGAAGGAAAATCATTCATTTTTATAACCGACACACATACGGGACACGATAAATATTCTTCAACCCTTGTAAATTACGCGAGAAAGGCTCTCGGTATTGATAACGTAATCTTCGGCGGAGACTCCTTCGATGCCGGCGACGGAACAGAGAAAGGGTTCAGCGCAGGGTCGGCAGATGATGCCGAAGCATCAAGAAGACTCGCGCGCGAAGCACTTGACGACTTTGCGGGAGCACAGTTCTTCAACGTTTACGGCAAGTCAGGCATTTACGTTCAGGGAAACCACGACGCAAACTATGTTAAATGGCAGAGGCTGTCAAAAGCAGAGAATGTAAGCGAAAAAAATTTGGAAAAATACTTATTGTCCGACACCGAAATCTTCGACCTGACGATCAAACGCGCGCTTGACCTCGGAAAAGAACTTGTTTTTGACGAGGCAGGAATTGAAAAAATTAAAACGCTTGACTTTGAAGCGAATTCAATGTACACCGCCGAAGAAATGAAAAATGAAGCTATTGCCGCCATGAAAAAACACTACTATTATGACGACACAAAGAACGGCATACGTTATATCGTACTCGACACAGGCGACAACGGTATCACACACCAGCTTTCGCTTAACGGTCAGAACATCACGACAGATACTGAGACTATTTACGGTCTCTCCTACACAAAATTCCTTTATTATCAAATGAACTGGCTTATTGACACCCTTGGCAGCGTACCGACAGATTATGACGTCGTAGTTGCCGGCCATATGCTTGCGGAAGGTTTTGACTCCCAAAATCAGTGGTATCTTTCTGATTCGACAGTTGCGGTTCAGCAGATCCTGAAAGCATATAAGAACAAAGAAAGCGGAACGGCAGGCGTCTGGGTAGGAAAGCAATTATACAATGCCGCAAAATTTCTCGGAATAACCGTAACGGAAACAGACGGAAATATGGCATATTTTTCTTATGACTTCACATCGGCAAATCCCAGCACGGTCTTCTCGGTCAGCGGTCACTGCCACTGCGACAGAGCATTTATTGCGGCGCCGAACAGAACTACCGAAGGAAAAATCCTTCACGAATACGGAAGCGCGTCCGCTCCTGCCGGCGGAGTACTTATGATACTCACAAGTACCGACGCGATAGGCTATCAAACGTTCAAAAATGAGCCTCCCATGGAATCGAATACAACAAGTGCCAACTGCTTTGATATTGTAACAATTACGACTGACGGACGTGTGGTATGCACTCGTATCGGAGCCGGTGAAAACCGTGCATTTATCTATAATTGATTATGTCGTTCTTTACGGGAAGGGCGGAAGCCCGTAAAGAGTTTTGATTCCGCGCTTTTGGGGTGCGGCGGGAAGTCTCTTCCCTTTCGTCCCGCCGCTTATTCGCTATGCGTATCAACAATCTCCTTAAAAAAGTCAAAGGTACTCCTTTAACCAAAGACTTTAACATCATTCCCTCTCCCCGCTGATGCGCATAGCTCCCTCAAAATGCCGACAAGCCGAATTTTCACGGCTTGTCGGCATTTATTTTTCGGGACTGTCAAGAAGTATATTAACTTTTTCTTGTGTAAAGACGATTTTTTTCGGATTACTATTGATTTTTAAGTTTTTTTGTGATACACTTATTAAAAGTGGATTTTTATTCCACAATAAGTATTCGGAGGAGAAGAACTATGAAAGAATTCGGACTTCAACTTTGGTCTATAAGAGACGAGTTTACGACCGAAGAAAATGTAAAGACAGCATTCCTTAAAATGAAGGAATTCGGCTACACACAGGCGCAGACAGCGGGAACATACGATTTTATCGCCCCCAAACTGTTCCGCAAATATGCAGACGATGCAGGAATTAAAATCGTCGGAACGCACTATTCCCTCGACAGAATGATCAACGACGTCGAAGGCACGATTGAATACCACAAGATTCTCGGTACAGACGAGATCGGTATCGGCGGAAAGGGCGTAAAGAATCTCGGCGAAATGAGAGACTTTATAAAGCAGTTCAACGAACTTGCAAAAGTATATCACAAGCACGGTTTTGTTCTCTCGTTCCACAACCATTCGGGAGAGTTCAGCAACCAGTTCAAGCCATATGAAGGCAAAACATACTACGATTACCTTATCGAAGGTCTTGACCCCGAAACAACAAGATTTAACCTTGATGTTGCATGGGCACAGCTCGCAGGTATGGACGTAAGAGCACTTATTGAGCGTCTTAAAGGCAGAATCAACATTATTCACCTCAAAGATGTTGAAGCTAACCATGCATACAACATGGGCGACGGCAATGTAATGTACGGGCCTCAAAGAATTGAGATCGGCAGAGGAAATATGAACTTCCCCGGCATTATCAAAACAGCGGAAGAATGCGGTGTTAAATACTTTATCGTTGAGGACGAAGTTTATTCGAGCAACTGCCCGCTTGAATCGGTCAAGATGAGTGCTGACTACATAAAGGCACATCTTCTCGAAAAGTGATAAGTTAAAAAATGCTCCGCGTATTAAATGCGGAGCTTATTTTAATTTTATAAAAGGCACTCGGAGAAATCCGAGTGCCACATTTTTTATGCGAGGAATTTTTCTGCTTCCGCAAGAGCGTCGTCTATTTTGGATATGTCGCGACCGCCCGCAACGGCACTGTCGGGACGTCCTCCGCCTTTTCCGCCCGTTACGGAGGCAACAGCCATAGCAAGTTTGCCCGCGTGCGCACCAGATGCAACGGCATCTTTACCGCAGCTGACAACAAAATTAAGTTTGCCGTCCGAAACGACCGCGAGAACGGTAACAAGATCGGCATTAGCGGCTTTTAGGTCGTCCGAAAGTGCGCGAGCAGCATCTACGCCCATTCCGTCAAGTCTCGCCGTAGCAAGTCTGACCTTGCCTATATTATTCGCAGAGTCAATGATTCCGCTCACCTTTGACGAGGCAATTTTGGAATTGAGCGATTCGATCTCTTTATTTGCGTCGTGAATTTCAGTTTGAAGCTGTGCCGCTCGTTTTGCAATATCGCCTGTTTTCTGAACTTTAAGTTCTTTTGCCGTATCGGCAATCAGCTTTTCTTCATCATTTATAAGACGGAGAACATTCTCTCCGGTAACAGCCTCTATTCTTCTGACACCTGCCGCCACCGACGATTCCGATGTAATCTTAAAAAGGCCGATTTTCGCTGTATTCGAAACGTGCGTACCGCCGCAAAGTTCGGTTGAAAATTCGCCCATTTTAACGGCACGGACAACACTTCCGTACTTTTCTCCGAAGAGTGCCATTGCGCCCATCTTTTTTGCGCCCTCAATATCGGTTTCGGTAGTTACGACATCAGTTCCCGCGAGAATATCGGCATTGACAAGTGCATCAACTTTTGAAATTTCTTCTGCCGTCATAGGTGCAAAATGCGTAAAGTCAAACCTTGTCTGATATTCGTCAACAT
>CAKRPQ010000120.1 GCA_934385225.1 uncultured Eubacteriales bacterium | reverse complement strand
AATGACCCGTGTATACATCATATGGTTCTGTAATAATTATAAAATACCGGATCAATATTGACAATACGAAAAAATAATGTTATTATTAAGAAAATCAACGATTCGGAGAAGATCAGATGAGAATTCGCAAGGCTGATATGTATATGAACAACAGTGCAAATATATCCAAAATCGTGTGCGACATTCATATGCTACATAAGGGTTATGTATCTGAAATTCACTGGCATGATTTTTTTGAGCTGGAAGTTGTGCTTGAAGGAAGAGGGTATAATACTCTGAACGGCGAACGGTATGAAATTGTGCCGGGCAGTGCTTTTTTGCTGGCGTATAATGACTTTCATACCGTAAACGCTCAAACGGATCTGAAAATTTATAATATAGCATTCACGCATGACTCGATAAGCACGGAAATTATGAATGTTTTGACGCATTATGGGAATATGACTTGTACGCTTGGCATTAATGACCTTGAAGAGTTTGAAAATCAAATGAAATTTGCGGAACGGCAGAAAGAAAATCCCGTTTTTTATCGAATCTTGAAGAAAAACTGTCTGGAAAGTCTGCTTATAAAAATGATCACCGAAAGCAGCGGTTCGAGATCGCCCTTTTCTTCGACTGTTCAAAAAGCCGTTTTGATTATCAACAATGAATTCAGAAATGATATATCGCTTGAATATGTTGCTTCTAAGCTGTTTTTAACGCCCAATTACCTGGGGACGATCTTTAAGGAATCCGTCGGATGCTCATTCAGAAATTATCTTAAAGTTTTGCGAATGCGATATGCACGGGATTTGCTTGTGACAACAGACCTGACCGTCAAAGAAATTGCGGAGGAGTGCGGGTACAGTTCGACCGAGTATTTTACAAATGTGTTCAAACAAGCTGTTAATATTTCACCGACCGCATACCGCAATAAAAACGGTCATGCGTAACTGCTTATAATTCGAGACGATCAGCATAGAAATAATATAACGAAAAAGATGAACAAAAATGATATGCACCCCAAAAGTCAAACACTTTTGGGGTGCATATCAATCGGCTGTTATCTTTCTTTCATTCTTTTACGATGTAATCTTTGAGTTCCTCAAAGAGCTTTGAAGCGTCATCTGTATGCGCCGTGAGCTTGATGGGAGAGAGAAGATCAAGGCTGAAAATGCCCATAATCGATTTTGCGTCAACGATATAACGACCCGAACTGAGATCAATGTCAATGTCGTATCTTGTTACGATGTTTACGAAGTTGCGAACGTCTTCAAGTGTTTTAAGTCTTATGGTTGTCTCCGTCATTGTAAAATACCTCCGAAATAATTTATAGATAGTCTATGCTTGATTTTAGTTATATTATAACAGCAGAGGCTCTGTTTGTCAATACTTTAATTCCGATTGTTTGCGATTAAAAAAAACAAAAAAATCGCAAAAAATATTTCCGCACGGCGGATTTTTATGGTATAATAATGATGTCGCTTGCGACAAAGGGAAGAAAGGGAGCAAAAAAAACACTATAAAGGAGAGTTTTTATGCTTTTGAAAAACTGGAAAATGACCTATGACGGGGAAACTTTGGACTGCGAGGCTCCCTGTTCGCTGTACGGCGTTCTTTACGCGAACGGAAAGATCCCCGATCCTTTTTACGGAATGAACGAGAGAAAACTTGGTTCTCTTTCTGATAAGGGGTGTCTCTTTTCGTCCGTATTTGACGTCACCGCCGAAATGCTCGGAAGAGAGTATGCCGAGCTTGAATTTTTCGGACTCGACACTATCTGCAAAATAACGCTTAACGGTACTGTGCTTGCCGATGTGAAGAATATGCACAGAACGTACCGCTTTGACGTTAAAAATCTGCTGCGAGAGGGCGAGAACAGAGTAGACCTTGAATTTTCCTCGCCTACAAAATATTTTGAGGAGATGAACAACAGGCATTTTCTCTACACAAACGGCGATACTATTCCCGGTGCCGCGCATCTGCGCAAGGCACTCTATATGTCGGGCTGGGATTGGGGTCCGACTCTCCCCGATATGGGAATATTCCGTGGGGTAGTGCTTGATACATACAATACCGATAAGATAGAGGACGTTTTTGTACGCCAGACGCACGGCGAGGACGGTGTCAGGCTTGATATAAGCGTCGAAACGCGTCACGGATCGGACACGGAAATTTTCGCCGAGATCGACGGCAAAAAAATAAAGCTCGACGGCGGAAAGGGAAGCGTTCTCATTGAAAATCCGCGCCTTTGGTGGGCAAACGGTTACGGCGAGCAGTATCTTTACCGCCTTGACGTAACGGCAATCAGCGGTGGGAAAGAGCTTGATTACGTTTCAAAAAACATAGGTTTAAGGACACTTACCGTTAGTACCGCAAAGGACAAAATCGGAAACGAATTTTGCTTTGTACTCAACGGCGTAAAGATATTTGCATTCGGCGCAAACTATGTGCCGCAGGATAATATCATTTCTAGGATAACCGAGGACAGAACCGAAAAGCTCATAAAGCAGTGCATAGACGCAAACTTCAACTGTATCCGAATCTGGGGCGGCGGATATTATCCCGAAGACTATTTCTACGACCTCTGCGACAGGTACGGACTTATCGTCTGGGAAGATTTCATGATAGCCTGCGCGAACGTGTGGCTCAGAAAAGAGTTCAAAGAGGAGATTATCGCCGAGGCGATATATAATATAAAACGCCTGCGCGGTCACGCCTCCCTCGGACTTCTCTGCGGAAACAACGAGATGGAGACCGCCGTATGTAACTGGGGAATTGCCGACAGTGCGCTTGTCAAAGAGGATTATCTTGAACTTTACGAACGTATTCTGCCCGAACTTTGCGCCGAATACGCGCCCGAAACGTTCTATTGGCAGTCAAGCCCGTCATCGGGCGGAGGCTTTGACGACCCGGATTGCGAAACGCGCGGAGATGTTCACTATTGGAAGGTATGGCACGGCGGTATTCCGTTCACGGATTACAGAAATCATAAATTCAGATTTTGCTCCGAATACGGCTTTGAGAGCTACCCGTTGGTGAAAACGATAGAGACGTTCAGCAGCCCCGAGGATCGTAACTGTTTCTCTCGCGTTATGGAAAATCACCAGAAATGCAAGTCGGGAAACAGGAAGATACTTATGTATCTTGCCGACACCTATCTCTACCCGTCGTCGTTTGAAAATCTCGTTTACGCCTCGCAGCTTTTGCAGGCGGACGCCATAAGATGCGGCGTCGAGCATTTCAGAAGAATACGCGGTATCTGTATGGGTTCGATCTATTGGCAGCTTAACGACTGCTGGCCCGTTGCGTCGTGGTCAAGTATAGATTCTTTCGGACGTTATAAGGCACTTCACTATGCCGCCAAAAAATTCTACGCACCCGTTGCGGTAGGACTTTTTGCCGAGGAGGACGCTTTCCGCGTAAATGTCGCAAACGAAAAGATGAATGATTTTTCGGGCAGACTTCACGTCGGCGTATGCAGAAACGATTTTACGGAGATATGCGGCTACGACAGGGAAGTGAAGGTTAGCGCTCTTTCGTCCTCCGACGTTTTTGCCGAGAAGATCGTTCCCGAAAACGAATACGCAAACTACATATACGCGGATCTTTACAACGCGGACGGCAATTTCATTATGAGAAAGACGGAGCTTTTCACCGTTCCGAAGCATTACGAATGGGAAAAGCCCGATATAAAGGTAAAGATTACAAAAACCGACGCACATACCGCAAAGTTCGAGATAACCTCCGATTGCTTTGCAAAGGCTGTCATGATTGATTTTAAGGCGGCGGATCTTACGCTTTCCGATAACTACGTCGATGTAACGACACCGAACAGGGTGACGGTGACCGTCGAGACGGAACTTTCCGCGGAGGAACTGGAAAAGCAGCTTATTGTAAAGAGTGTTTACGATATAAGATAAAAAAACGGCGAGCCTCGGGAGCGGTCCAATAAAACAGTATAAAAATGTTTTCGGGAAGCGGCATGAGTAATCATGCCGCTTTTCCGTTCATAACGTCATAGAGTAAATTGGCGGGGAGTATGCCGATATAATTGTAGCTGATGGTCACATCCTGCACTCGGTGTCCGCTGGATTTGTCCGGTGCATGAAC
>CAKRPQ010000119.1 GCA_934385225.1 uncultured Eubacteriales bacterium | reverse complement strand
GGTATAATAAGTCGATGAGCGTGCGGAATAAAAAGTATCCCGCGGTCATATGCTTTTGTAAAAACGGCGGGAGGTGTCAGCTTTGAAGAAAAATCGGACGAGCGCGATTTTGCTCATTCTCACCTTGCTTTTTTTGTTTTCTTCTTGTACTTCTGTCGTACCCGAAACTCACGCGGGTACTCTCGAAAAGGACCATTCATCGCCGCCGACGGTCGGACTTCTCAATCCCGATGCCGAGGTGCGCGGCGTGTGGATAGCGACTGTCGGGAACATAAATTACCCGTCAAAAAAGGGGCTTGGTGCTTCCGCTCTCGCGTCGGAGCTTGACGCTGTCGTCGAGACGTGCGTCCGCCTCGGACTGAATACGATATTTTTTCAGGTCAGACCCGCCGCAGACGCTCTTTACCGCTCGGAACTTTTTCCGCAGTCCGAGTTCGTTTCGGGAACGCAAGGGAGAGCGCCCGACGGGAACTTCGACTCGCTCGAATATCTTATAAATGCCGCGCACGAGTATAAAATCAACGTTCACGCCTGGGTGAATCCTCTGCGCGTCACATATGGCAGTGCAAAGTATCCGAAAACGGACGTTTCTTCGCTTGCCGACGGTCATATTGCACGCAAACACCCCGACTGGACGGTCGCATACGCCGACGGAAAGCTGTATTTCGACGCAGGTAATCCCGACGTGCGCGAATATATAGCGAAAGGCACTGCGGAGATAGTGTCGAATTATGCCGTTGACGGCGTTGTGTTCGACGACTATTTTTACCCGTATCCCGTAAAGACCGAGGACGGTGTGTATGAGGAGTTTGACGACACTTCGTCATACGAAAAATACGGAGTGGGCAACGGCAAGGGCGACTGGCGGCGCGAGAATATAAACCTTCTTGTCGAGGGCTGCCATAAAGCCGTGAAGGAGATAAATTCCGAGTGCGCTTTTGGCATTGCGCCGTTCGGCATCTGGCAGAACGACGACGGAGCAAATGGCGGCAGCGCAACGCGCGGACTTGAAGCGTATAGCACTCTCTACTGCGACGCGACCGCTTGGGTAAAGGGCGGGTACGTCGATTATATAGCGCCGCAGCTCTACTGGCGTTTTGACACCGCCGTCGCACCATACGGCGAGCTTGTCGATTGGTGGAACGGCGTCCTTGACGGTACGGGCGTAAAGCTCCTCGTCTGCCACGCGGCGTATATGTACGAGGACGGCTGGGAAAATCCGGGCGGTGAGATTGCAAAGCAGATAGAGTATGCAAGGGACGCGCTCTGCTACCGCGGCAGTCTTCTGTACGGTTATAAGGTGCTTGAAAGCGACGCGGAAAATATTGACGACGAGATAAAAAAGGCGTTTGAACACGAGATAATATATTCGGATACCGTTTCGAATTTCAGAAACCTGACTGTCTCTCTTCCGAGCGAGACAGCGTCGTCCGCGATCACGGTGACGGGCGAATCCGACCCGACAAAGCCGCTTTATTTCGGGCGTGAGCGCGTGAACAGAACAAAGAACGGCGATTTTGAGTTTACCGTCGCGCTTTCGGACGGTGAGAATGTGCTTTCGTTTATCTACGACGGCAGAGAATATATTTATAAGGTAACAAAAAACAGTAACGGATAAGAGGAGCGGCGCACGCCGCTCTTTTTGTATGTTGACAAAACGCGATTTTTGAGTTAAAATATAGATAATGAAATTTTACGGAGTGTTTTGTATGGAAGGTAAGAATCTGCTTCTTATTATAAATCCCGTTGCGGGAAAGATGAAGTCAAGAAACGCTTTGTTTGATATAGTAAAGGTGTTCACCGATCATGATTTCACGGTGACTGTCAAGATAACGAAGCGCAGAGGTCACGCGACGGAGATCGCCGCGGAGGACGGAGGAAAATATGATGTCGTAGTATGTTGCGGCGGCGACGGAACTCTTAACGAGGTCGTAAAAGGAATAGTCGGCAGAGGACTGAGCACCCCGATAGGCTATATTCCCGCAGGCAGTACGAATGATTTTGCGAGCAGTATAGGGCTTTCGCCGAATATAAAAAAAGCGGCGGAGGCTATTGCCGTCGGCAGCCCCGTTCACCTTGACGTCGGGACATTCAAAGACGTGTATTTTACATACATAGCGTCGTTCGGCGCGTTCACGTCAACGTCTTACAGTACGCCGCAGACGACCAAAAACGCACTCGGACATATTGCCTACATCTTTGAGGGGATAAAAGACCTCGGTTCGATAAAGCCGATAAGGATTAAGGCGGAGTCGTCCGAAAGAACGGTAGAGGGTGACTATATTTTCGGCGGCATCGCAAATTCGACGTCTGTCGGCGGTATAGTCAAGCTGAAACCCGAACTTGTCGATATGAGCGACGGACTATTTGAGGTGGTTCTTATTAAAAATCCGAAAAATATTATCGAACTTAATGATATAATATTCGCGCTTACGACGTCCGATCTCGGAAAGAGCAAGATGATAGACTATTTCAATGCCTCCGAGGTTCGTTTCACGAGCGACGGAAATCTCCCGTGGACTGTTGACGGCGAGTACGCCGACGGCAGCGGAAGTATAGTGGTAAAAAACTTGAAACAGCGTTTCACACTCATAAAATAATCGGGAGCGGGAATGAAACTTATAATTGCAGAAAAGCCGAGCCTTGCGAAAAACATAGCGGACGCGATAGGAAATCCGTCGAGATGCGACGGTTTTCTTAAATGCGGCGAATACTATGTGACGTGGGCATTCGGTCACCTTTTTTCGCTTGCCGATATCGAGCACTATAAACCGTCGCCCGACGGAAGCGGCAGATGGCAGATGGGAAATCTGCCGTGTTTTCCCGAAAAATTCGATTTTGAGCTCCGAAAGGGCGCGGATAAAAAGACCGACAGCGGCGTTGTCCGCCAGTTCGGCATAATCAAGACTTTGTGCCGGCGCGATGACGTAGATACGATAATAAACGCCGGAGACTCGGACAGGGAAGGCGAAATAATCGTCAGACTGTGTATAAAAAGTGCTTTCGACCACACCGACGGCGAGCTTAAAAGCCGAGAAGGAAAAAAGCTCGCACGCCTCTGGCTTCCCGACCAGACGCCGCAGACAGTCCGCGCGTCGCTTGAAGAGCTGAAAGACGAATGTGAGTATGATAACCTCGCGTCCGAGGGCTATGCGAGAACGTATATAGACTGGCTATACGGCGTAAATCTGACGCGCTACGCAACGCTCAGGACGGGAACTCTTCTTCGCGTCGGACGCGTTATTGTGCCGATAGTCCGTGCGATTTACGACCGCGATATGGAGATAAAAAACTTCGTTCCCGGAAAATATTACGCGCTTGTAAGTAACGAGGAGACAAACGGCGAGGCGATAGAGCTTGTTTCAAAACAGAAATTTGACGGCAAGGCACTTGCCGATGCCGAAAAAGCGTGCGAGGCACTGAATTCGTGCGACGCCGTGATCACGGACGTAAAACGAAAGAAAGGTACGATCGCGCCGGGAAAACTCTATTCGCTCTCAAAATTGCAAAACGTTCTCGGTAAAAAATATAAGATGTCGATGGCGGAGAGCCTTGAAACTGTGCAGAAACTCTACGAAAAAGGCTATCTGACCTATCCGCGAACGAACTCCGAGTACCTTGCGACGGCCGAAAAGGATAAAATGAAGAAGATAATCGAGGGGTGCGTGCGTCTCGGTTATCCGATGAAACTGAAAGAGGATAAGACCATATTCGACGATTCGAAAATAGAGTCTCACTCCGCGATAACGCCGACCTATAAAATTCCTCCGAAGGGCGAGCTTTCCGAGACGGAAATGAATGTGTATTCGACGGTTTTCAGGCGTTTTGCCGCCGTTTTTTGCTCGGAGGACTGCACGGTTGACAGAACCGAAATGACGATTTCCGTCGGAAACGTCGAAACGTTTGTGCTACGCGGAACGGTCATTCTCGAAAAGGGCTGGACGAAGTACGACGATTACGATAAAAAGGACAAAATTCTTCCGAAACTCGCAAAAGGCGATAAGGTAAATATTTGCTTTAAGCCGACAGAAAAGGAAACATCGCCGCCGAAGCACTATACGATAGAGACGCTGAATAATTACCTCAAAAACCC
>CAKRPQ010000118.1 GCA_934385225.1 uncultured Eubacteriales bacterium | reverse complement strand
GAACAATCCCGTGTACGCATAGCGTCTGTAATACATCTACCGGAAGTTGCGGTTGTAATTGTTTTGCGAGAAGTATTCAGTGCTTTGCTTTTGCTCTATACATGGCAAATAAAGTGTTCGGAACATATCCTGTATATGAGAACGATAATCAGGTAAACGGCTTGCATTGTGGAGGAGGATGGAGAAAATTTTCCAAAAACTATATTTCAGGACAAACTTTTGAACCGGGGGACATAATAAGAACAAGTACTCACTCCGCAATTTAATACATTGGGGAAACTTCAATGGCAGCTCCCAAAATACTGAATCGAAAATTTTTAGTGATGCGGAATACATAATTAAAGCCCCCAAAACATTCAGAATAAAATCCATAGCAACGGGCAAAACGCTAACAACAAATTCCGCGGGAACACGTGCTATCCAGCTTTCGGGAAGTACAACGGTTTGGTTTACAAGTCTGACAGAATCAATTTATACAATACGAGCTTTTTCAGATCCCGATAACGCAATGAAATATAGTGCGTCAAGTTCGGGGTGCGGTCTTTCTTTTGTACAAGATAACGAAAATGATGCTTGTATTACAATTGAAAATTCAGGTTCGAATTATAAGCTTAAACTTACAAACCATAATCTCTATCTTTCCGCCGATGCAAGCGGCTCAAATGTATATTGGACGAGCGGCGATTCCACCGCATATCAGAAATGGTCATTTGAAGAAGTATAACCCGTTAACATATCTACAAAGAGAGCCCCCGCTACGGCGGGGACTCTCTTTTTCTGCTTTATTATTTATCTTTATCTTTATCGTTATCGAATCTCGCGGCGTAGAACATATACTGCTGGGCAATTCCCGCGTATTCGCCGAGAGTTTTCGGGTCAAAGTCTTTCGGAAATTTCTCCGCAAGAACGCGTTTTATCCACACGTCGATGGGAAAAGCATCGTATTTTTTCATTCCGAAAAGCGCCGTACACGAAGCGACCTTCATTCCGACGCCGCGCACGCGGCAAAGCTCCGCAAGGCAGCTTTCGGTATCAAGTTCAGCCGTCCTTTCAAGGTCAAGCTCACCCGACGAGACCTTTGTCGCGGCGTCATAAATATACGACGCGCGGAAGCCGACGCGGAGGGCTTTCAGTCCGCCCTCGCCGAGGCTCGCGACCTTTTCCGCACTCGGAAAGGAGTATTCACACACGCGCGCGCCGTGTTTCTCCATTCCGTCCGCCTCCGCGCGTTCTCCGCACGTCCCCGTAAGCGCGCGGATTATCTTTTTTATCCTCGGAATATTATTATTCTGCGAAATTATGAACGAACAGAGCGCCTCCCATTTATCCTGCGCGAGAATGTGTATGCCGTTCCCCGCCTCGGAGGCGTTTTTCATATACTCGGTCGGGCATCGGGAGAGAATATCCTCCCTTATCGCGCCGTAATCGGTGTCAAGCGACAGAAAATCACGGATACGGGACGAGAAAAAATCCTCGTCGCAATTATATATGTAAATATTTTCTCCGCTCCTTGCAACCGAGATATATCTGCCGAACGCCACGCCCGCAAATTCCTCGTCGTGCGCCGAATCCGCGACAGGCTCGAAGCGGAAGCACTGCCCGCAGTCGAATGTTTTATGTACCGAAAAATCCTTTACACCGTACAGGACAGTTACGGGTACGCCCTCCTCCGAAACCGACGTTTCCGCTGTAAAACCGCCTTTTTTCGCCTTTTTTATTTCTTTCGTTTGCATTTGCAGCCCCAAAAAATTCATATTTTGTACTTGCTTATATCGCCAAATAATGATATAATTATATGTACGCTTTTATTATACACCCTTTTCTGCAATTTTGCAACAGCGTAAAAAAGCCCACGGGAGAACGAACGTAAAATGGAAAAAATTTATGAGATACCCGTAAACGACGGGTTCAGAAAATGTGCGGAAAAATACGCGGAAAAAGGCGAGATCGACTGCCCTTTCTGCGCGATATACAGAACTCTCGAAGAAAACGAGCTTGACCTCATTCTCGGCGCTTCGATGATGGAGCCCGACACGCGCATAAAGACGAACAAGGAGGGCTTCTGCCGCACGCACTACGATATGATGTTTGTGCGCAAGAACCGTCTCGGCATGGCTCTCACGCTCGAAAGTCACCTTGACGAGCTGCGCGAGCAGATGAAGGACTCTCTCGTCGGGAAAATTGCGGGAAAACCCGGACAGGGCGCGGTCCGCAGGATCGAATCGCTCGAAAAATCCTGCTACGTCTGCGGACGCATAAACTTTCACTTTGAGCACATGGTCGAAACAGCCGTTCTGCTCTGGGCGGAGGACGAAAAATTTCCGCCTCTTATGAAGTCGCAGTCCTGCTTCTGTCTGCCGCACTACCGCGCGATGCTCAAATACGCCTCGGACAGGCTCTCGAAAAAGGACTACGCGGCGTTCTACGCGGATGCGGCGGAGGTGGAGGACAAGTATTTCGACAAGCTGCGCGCGGACGTCAGCTGGTTCTGCAAGAAATACGATTACAGGTACGAAGAAGAGCCTTGGTACGACTCGAAGGACGCGGTGGAAAGGGCAATAAAATTCCTCCGCTCGGACGTTCACAAAATCTGAAAGAGGTAGTAAAAATATGCTCGATCTTCTCGATCTTCACAAGCAATTTATAAGAAATCATCTGCACGGGGGCGACACCGCCGTCGATTTCACGATGGGGAACGGCCACGACACCGAATTTCTCTCGAAAACGGTCGGCGCGGCGGGTCACGTCTACGCTTTCGACATTCAGGAGCAGGCGATAAATTCGACGCGCGAAAACCTCACAAAGGCGGGCTGCCCCGAAAACTACACGCTGATACACGACTCGCACCACAAGGTTGCCGAATATGTAAAAACGCCTTTCAAGGCGGGAATGTTCAACCTCGGATATCTCCCCGGCGGCGACAAAAGGATAACGACGATGCGCGAAACGACAATGCCCGCGATAAAAGCCGCGATAGAGCTTATGGACGCGGACGCCGTGCTTAACATCGCCGTTTACCCGGGACACGCGGAGGGCGACGCGGAGGGCAAAATGATATGCGAATATCTCGCGACGCTCGACCGCAGAAAACTCTGCGCCACAATGATAAAAATACTCAATTCGCCGACATCGCCGTACTTCATCGTAGTCGAATCGAAATAAGGAGCGGAAAATGAACAACAACTTTGACGAAAACAACGAATTTGTCAGGCGTCCCGTGCAAAGGACGGAAAATACAAGGCAGATGCCGCCTCCGAGACGTCCGCAGACACCACCGCAAAGCGGTACGGCGGGACAGGGCGCAAGACCGCATGCGCAGAGACCGCAGAATCCGTATAGGCCGCCCGCCGCAGGAGGGCAAAGACCGCCGCAGAGACAAAGCGTGGGTACACAGAGACCCGTAGTGCCTCCGCCGCGCAAAAGCACCGAAAAAGTGCCGAGAGAAAAGCACTCAAAGGGCGGAATCATCAAAAACATCGTAATATTCGTAATAATGCTCGCGGCTCTTCTCGTACTCGGAACGGCGATAGTTCTCTCCTCGCTTCACGTTTCGCCCGAAAAGGAAAGCACGCTATACACTCTCGTCTACGGCGACGGCAAGGGCGCGGAAAAAATTACGTCTGTTCGCGTGAACGGCGTCCCGTACCTCAATATGACGAAGATCTCGGATATGTGTTCGTTTACGGTCAGCGGAAACAAATCGTCGCTCCGCTTCACGTCGGACAGCGGTGAATACGTCGAATTTATGATAGGAAGCGTGACCGCGAAAGTGAACGGCGACATCGTGAATATGGAGGGTGCGGCACTTATCCGCGAAAGCGAAAACGTCTGGATACCGACGGACTTTGCCGAAACGTACTTTGTGGGGCTTGATTTTGTGACGGACGACGAGAAAAAGACGCTCACGATAAAAAGAACGGAAAAATCAAAGGACGATGACGGAAACCCGATCTACGAGAACATTTCGTTCACAATAAAAGGCTCTGTCTCGGTTCCGAGCCTGCCCGAAGCGGACGACGTGGGCGAAATAACCGATCTCGGATTTGTAAACGATCTCTCCGACTACGAGCAGTACATGAACCCCGAAGACAGGGACGCTTATCTTATTCTCGTAAACAAGACAAACTCGATTTCAAGTGACTATATTCCCGAAACGCTTACACCGGTTGAAAACACTCGCAAAGACCGTGCAAAGGAGCAGATGGTCGAATGTGCCGAAAAGGCACTTGAAGCACTCTACAAGGAGCTTTACTCGGCGGGCTACACCGACGTTACGGTAACGAGCGCATACCGCTCGTACAACAAGCAGGTATCGCTCTTCAACACATATCTGCAACGCGAAATGTCGAGAAATTCTTCGCTCAGCGAAGCCGAGGCGAAGGAGATAGTACTCACCTACTCCGCGTACCCCGGCACAAGTGAGCAC
>CAKRPQ010000117.1 GCA_934385225.1 uncultured Eubacteriales bacterium | reverse complement strand
GGTATACACTGCAAACGTGATCGTTGTACATCAACAACAGATGAGATACTTAGGATTATTGAATTATTTAATACACCGGAAGTCTCGTGTTGCTGGGATTTCGGACATGCCGCTGTTTCATTTGGAGATAATATGCTTGATGAATTGAAAAAGGTCGGAGGACATGTTACATGCACTCATGTGCATGATAATTATAAGAACAGTGATACACATCTTCCGATTTTTCTCGGAAAAATAAATTGGAAGGCTCACATGGATTATCTGAGAAAAATCTTATACAAAGGGGCGTTTACCTTTGAATTCGTTTATGGTGTGATCCCTGAAAATCTAATCGATGATTTTTTGAAATTTCAGTATAATGCGGCACAATTTATCGTCGGTCAAAAAATGAGTTAAGTAAGAGATTTGATTTCTATAACGATTTTTGAAATAGAATAATACAGTTAATTTTTTCTTCTGTAATCAGATGGGTTTTTGCCCGTTATTTTTCTGAATATGCGGTTAAAATTCGAGATGTTGTTGAACCCGCACTCGTTTGAGATAAAAAGAATTGTCATATCGGTCGAAAGCAGCAGATTTTTTGCTTTTTCGACCCTTTTTATGTTTATATATTCCCACGGAGAGAGACCGTTAAGTTCTTTGAAAAGAGCGGAGAAGTATGTACGCGAGAAACACGAGATAGAGGCAAGTTCTTCGAGAGTGAATTTTCTTGACAGATTATCGTTTATATACTGAATTGCTTTTTCTATGTTTTTGAGATTATCGGTCCTTTTGGAGAGCGAAATTTCGGGGACTATTTTTTCGTGTCTCAGAATAAATACAATCAGCTTGTGGAGGTCCGCTTTGATAATAGTTTCGTTTCCGCTTTCTCCCGCGAGCCTTTCGCCATACATTTCTTTCATGATCATATAAAGGCGTTCCGCCGTCTCGCCGCTCTCTATCATATTTTCATATTTGCCGTCGAAAAGAGGCAGCAGAAATTCTTCGTCCGAAATACTTATATCGGGCGACCAGATAAGGCGCGGCTCGAATTTAAGAACGAGAAAACGAAGCTCCTCGCCTCCCGAAATTTCCTTTATCCAGTGAGGCTTGTTGCTCGGAAAAATGAAAAGAGCCCCTTTTTTTATATTGTACTGCCTGTCTTCGACCTTGTATATTCCGCTTCCGTAAAGGACGTAGCAGAACTCTATTTCCGTGTGACAGTGTTCGGAATAGAGGCTTCTGTCGGGATCGGGAACAGACTCGTACATTACGAGAATTACCTGTCCCTTTGAGTCGGTCAGCGGATCTGCGATTCCGTATCTCATATGCACCTCCGAGAATAATAAAAAATCAACAATATTATTATGCACTGCGGTGCGTGAAAAGTCAAGTTCAATTTTGTTAAATCGTAATATAGTATCATTCCGTCATAACATAATTGTTGATTTTTGCATTGGCGTCGTTTATAATTTAACCAAAGATTTTTACGGAAGGAGACAGTTATGTCTGAATCAAAAACAATAGGAAATACGGTGGAATCGGCGGTAAACACCTGCTCTTCGCCGTCGGAACTTAAAATTACCGATCTTCGTGTCGCGAATATCAACGGCGCACCGAAACATTGTCCTCTAATCAAAATATATACCAACCAGGGTATAGTCGGTTACGGTGAGGTAAGAGACGCATCAAGCGCCACATACGCGCTTATGCTTAAAAGCAGAATTCTCGGTGAAAATCCGCTTAATGTAGATAAGCTGTTCAGAAGAATAAAGCAGTTCGGCGGAAATTCGAGACAAGGCGGCGGGGTTTCGGGTGTCGAGATTGCACTCTGGGATATTGTCGGAAAGGTTTACGGCATACCTCTTTATCAGCTTCTCGGCGGAAAGTTCCGCGATAAGGTGCGTGTTTACTGCGATACCGATGTTGACGGAAAACATACGGGTCACGATATGGGACTTGCACTCAAAAAGAGAATGGAAGCCGGCTTTACTTTCCTAAAAATGGACCTTGGAATAGAGCTTATGATAGATGAGCCCGGTTGTCTCAACGCACCGCTCGGTTTTATTGAAGATATAAAGAAATATTCCATGAAAGCGATAACACATCAGCACGGTTCTGTCGATATGGATATGATGCTCGGTAAAAATTATGAAGTCTTTACAATACCGCATCACGCAACGGGAATACATATAACCGAAAAGGGACTTGATTACCTTGAAAATTACGTCAAAGAGGTCAGAGACGTTATAGGCTATGAAGTTCCGCTTGCGATAGACCACCTCGGACACATTCATATCACCGATTGCATAAAATTCGCAAAACGCCTCGAAAAATATAATATCGCCTGGCTTGAAGACGTAGCACCTTGGCAGTACACGGATCACTATGTCAGAATTGCAAACGCTGTCAATATACCGATTTGCACCGGTGAAGACATTTATCTGCACGAGAACTTTGAGCCTCTTATGTCAAAAGGCGGCGTATCGGTCATTCACCCCGATATGCTTACTGTCGGCGGTGCACTCGAAATGAAAAAGCTCGGAGATATGTGCGAAAAGTACGGCGTTGCGATGGCGATACATATGGCTGAAAGTCCTATCGCTTGTATGGCTGCCGTTCATGCGGCAGCGGCTGTTCAAAACGTTATTGCGGTAGAGTACCATTCCGTAGATTGCCCTTGGTGGAACGATATAGCGCTCGGAATAGATAATCCTCTCATAAAGGGCGGCTTTATTACGGTTCCGGATAAACCGGGTCTTGGTATCGACGAGCTTAATGAGGAGCTTATCGCCGAGCATATGCACGTCAAATATCCCGAAATGTGGGCAAGCAGCGACGAATGGAACAGAGAGTGGGCAAACGACCGCACATGGTCGTAAAGGAGAACGAAAATGTTTGATCTTACAGGTAAAAAGGCACTCGTTACAGGTTCTACGCAAGGGATAGGCTTTGCCGTTGCGAAAGCACTTGCCGAAAGAGGCGCGAAAGTATACGTACACGGCGGTACAAGCCTTGAAAAGAGCAGACTCGCATCGGAACGTATTCCGAATTCCGAATATCTTGCGGTTAATCTTGAAGAAACCGACGCTGCGGACAAAATATACAAAAAAACAGGCGATGTCGATATTCTTGTGGCAAACGCTTCTGTTCAGTTCAGAACGATATGGGAGAATGTTCCATACGACGAATTCGAAAAGCAGATGAAGATAAATGTGTTTTCGACACTCGCGCTCATTCGGAAATATTCTCCGAAGATGAAAGAAAACGGGTGGGGAAGAATCGTCACCGTCGGTAGCGTACAGCAGCACAGACCCAATCCCGCAATGCCTATATATTCAGCTTCGAAATGTGCGCAGATGAGCCTTGTAGAATGTATATCGAAAGAACTTGCACCGTTCGGAGTTACCGTAAACAATGTTTCTCCCGGTGTAATAACAACGCCGAGAAACGAAAAAGTTCTTGCCGACCCTCAAACATATAATGAGGTAATGAAGAAGATACCGATGAATTTCCCTGCCGTCGCCGAGGACTGTGTAGGCGCATTTCTGCTCCTCTGTTCGGAAGAAGGCAGATATATTACGGGCTCTGATATCAAGGTTGACGGCGGAATGAGCCTTTAACAGAAAAATGAGGTGAATAAAATGCATTTTAACGTAAAAGAAGAAATAATTGCCCTTACGCCGCAGTGGAAAGGCGAGAGACTTCCCGACGGACGTCCGTATGTTGAGGATAAGTATCTTAAAGCACTTCATAAAATGACACTTGAAGAAGTCTGGAAGCCGATTTTTGTAAAAGGATATGAAAATCAGTTTGTCGGCGGCGGTGTAAATCCGCTCTATGCTCTTCACGATGACGGCAGGAAGCTCGTCGGACGTGCCGTAACATGCTCTTTTTGTCCGACAAGACCCGATCTTCATGAAACCATGTTTGCTGTCGGCGCGGAAGAGGGAAGACACGGAAATTACAATCAGTGGGTCATAGATTCGCTTGTCGAAGGCGACGTTGTTGTTGCAGATATGTACGACAAAATCTACAAAGGAACATTCCTTGGCGGAAATCTTACGACTGCGATTAAAACCAAAACAAAAACAGGCGGTGCCGTCATATGGGGAGGCGTTCGTGATGTCGAACAGATGAAACAGGTGGAAGGCGTTCAGATCTATTACAGAGGAATCGACCCGACGCCGATAAGAGAGTTCGTTATGACGGGCTTCAACAGTATCGCGAATTTCGGAGGCGCTGTTTGCCTCCCCGGTGACGTTGTGTTCGGCGCAGGCGGCGGAGTTCTCTTCATACCCGCACATCTTGTTGCGGAAGTCGTAGAGGGAGCGGCGAAAACGCACGTCAAGGACGATTTCGGCTTTGAGATGATAGCGCAGAATAAGTTCACAACCGCGCAGATCGACAAAAACACATGGACTGTCGAAATGCTCGATATGCTTATGGATTTCATAAAGAACGATCCGAGAGGGGAACAGTACAGAGACCTTGATTGGTCGCACGAATACGACCTTGCAAGAAACGGCGATCCAAACGATACCCAGACGGCACTTTGATATAATAAGAAAAAGTTCGGCTCACGCTGGACTTTTTCCTTTTTTTGTGCTATACTATATTATAA
>CAKRPQ010000116.1 GCA_934385225.1 uncultured Eubacteriales bacterium | reverse complement strand
TCTGCTCATGCGGGAGTGCCGAATACGTTTTTGATACAGAGAAAGCCGGAAGAGAAATTTCGCAAATATATCTTAATGATAAAACAGTCGAGATAACAGCTCTTGGCGATGACGAAGCGTCCCTGCGATACGGTCTTGCCGGACTTTATGATAAGCTTATTTGCGGTGTGTCTGTTACAATAACGTCAGATGAATACCTTGTTGCCGAGGCAAAGGACGCCGAAAGCGCAAAGGCTATCCGAGACAAGCTTGATGAGTACCGTAAAGAAAGAATCGATCTTTTTGCATCATATGCACAAGATCAGGTTTCGAAGCTTGAAAATGCTGTTCTTAAATGTGAGGGCAAATATGTATTTTTCGCCGTAGCCGAGAGCAGCAGTACCGCAGAAAATATTTGGAATAACAATTTAAGAAAAAAATAAAAGATGGAAAAAGAGAAGATCCAAAGAATAAATTTTCTTGCGCATAAGTCAAAAAACGAAGGACTTGATGAGACTGAAAAAGCAGAGCAGAAGGCTCTCCGTGACGAGTATCTCGCTGAAATCAAGGCACAGTTTACAAATACACTTGAAAATACGGTGATTGAGTACCCCGACGGTAAGCGGGAAAAGTTGCACAAAAAGGAATGAAATAAACAAAAGCCGCACGGAAACGTGCGGCTTTCTGCTATATTGCATATTCAAAAAATCCTGTAAAGTGAGAAAGCAGTAACAATGCAGATGCCTGTAAAATCATAATGACGGGAAGACCTATCATAAAGCTCTTGTGCTTTGTCTTGTGGCGTATCAATATCATTGTGAGATACATTGATACACTTCCGCCGAGAATCGCAAGCGCGAACAGCGCACGTTCGGGGATTCTGCGTTTCCCGTAAATTGCCATGCGCTTGTCGTATATTGTTACGGCGGCAGAGACAATAGACATGAAAGTGAAATACAGAAAAGGTGTTGTGATTGTAAATTCGTTCATTATATTAACGCTTTTTTCGTGAGAAAGACACTTGCGCTCGGCGCAAGCGCCTTTCTTTTTATTTTTTAGGGAAACTGTCTTTAAGACCGACAATTCTGTTGAAAGCATTGTCGATTTTTGTGTCCTTGCAGAAGTATCCGAGGCGAACAAACTGGAATTTATCGCCGGGTTTTGCGTCTTTGAGGCAAGGTTCAACAAATGCGTTTTCGATTTTTACAAGTGATTCAGGGTTCAGATAGTTTACATACTCCGAACTGTCGATCTCGTTCATATTTGATTCCGTAAAGAGCTTGTCGTAAAGCATAAGAGTAACATTTTCCGCATACTTTGCCGAGAGCCAGTGAATCGTACCCTTTATCTTTCTGCCGTCGGTCGGGTTTCCGTTGCCCGTTTCAAGGTCTGCTGTCGCGTGAATGACTTTTATCGAGCCGTCTTCGTTTTTCTCGATCTCGCCGCATTTGATAATATAAGCACCCATAAGTCTGACTTCTCCGTCGGGTTTCAAACGGAAGAATTTCGGAGGCGGAACTTCGGCAAAATCATCTGCGTCAATGTAAATTTCTTTTGTGAACTTTACAGGACGTGTTCCCGCGTTTTCGACTGTCGGGTTGTTCGGAAGTTCAAATGTTTCTTCCTTGTCTTCGGGGTAATTGTCGATCACGACTTTTATCGGGGCTTTTACTGCAATACGCCTTTCGGCAGTACCGTTCAGTTCCTCGCGTATGCAGTGTTCAAGCATATCTATATCGATCATACTGTTGGACTTTGAAACGCCCGCTCGTGAACAAAAATCGAGTATTGAAGAAGCCGTATATCCTCTTCTTCTGAGACCGCAAAGCGTGGGCATACGCGGGTCGTCCCAACCGTCAACGAGACCGTTTTCGACCATATAACGGAGAAAACGCTTGCTCATTACCGTGTTTGTAAGGTTAAGACGCGCAAATTCTATCTGTCTCGGCTTGCACGGGACGCTCGTGTTTTCTATTACCCAGTTGTAAAGCGGTCTGTGAATCTCGTATTCGAGGGAGCAGAGAGAGTGCGTAATGCCTTCGAGAGCGTCCTGAATCGGGTGTGCAAAGTCGTACATCGGGAATATGCACCATTTTGTACCCTGGCGGTGATGCTCAATGTAGCGTATCCTGTAAAGAACGGGGTCACGCATACAGAAGTTGCCCGACGCAAGGTCAATTTTTGCGCGCAGGGTGTATTTTCCTTCGGGAAATTCGCCACTTTTCATTCTTTCGAACAGATCGAGGCTTTCCTCGATAGGTCTGTCACGATAAGGCGAAACTGCGGGGTGAGTGAGGTCGCCGCAATATTTGGGATCTCTGAATTCCTCGGCGGTCAGCTCACAAACGTATGCAAGGCCTTTCTTAATGAGCTCGACCGCATATTCGTAGTCTTTTTCAAAATAATCGGAGCCGTAGAAAAAGCGGTCTTCCCAGTCGAAGCCGAGCCAGTGAATGTCTTCCTTGATTGCGTCAACGTATTCGGTGTCTTCCTTTGCGGGGTTTGTGTCGTCCATGCGGAGATTGCAGATGCCGCTCCATTTTTTCGCCGTTCCGAAGTCGATAACGAGTGCTTTGCAATGTCCTATATGGAGATAGCCGTTCGGTTCGGGAGGAAAGCGCGTGTGCACCTTCATACCGGGATTTGCCGAAAGATCGGCTTCGATTATATCGTCAATAAAATTCTTGTCTTCCATTGATTTTATCCTTTCCGTTTTTTATAATGCCGATATCATATTGTTGATTCGTTTAAGCGGAGTTTCTTTACCGAGTATCTGCATGACGGTGTAAAGGTCGGGCGCATTCATTTTGCCCGTGACAGCAACGCGTATGAACATGCTGATGTCTGCAACACTGCCTTTGAACGATTCGGGAGAGACCTTGTACTCTTTCATATCTGCTGCAAATCCCATATCTGCGGCAATAGCCTTGACCTTTTCGAACCATGTGTTCATATCGTCGGAATAATTGTAAGTCTCGGCAAACTTTGTGAGCGCCGTTTTTATGTCGTCCTTTGAGAAATTCTGCGGATATTCGTTTTCTACCGTGAAGAATTTGTCGTAGAAGAAGCCCATATAGTTCTTGACCTCGCTCCAAATGCCGAAATCCTTTCTCGGTTTCTTTCCGCCTCTGCCGATAGAAAGAATGGAAACTGCTTTCTGCGGGTCTGCTTTTAGTTCTGCGGCAAATTCGGGATCAAATTCGTCCGCCCATTCGACAAGACTTGTGTAAACCTTTTCTGCGTCCCACTTGCTGATTACATTCTTTGAAATATCGTTCAGCTTGCCGAAATCGAAAAGGCAGCCCGAAATGCTCATTTTTTTGATACTGAAAGGGAAGTCGGTGTAGGATTTTTCGGGATTTGCCGTGTGCCACTCCTCGTAGTTGGAGTTGAGAAGGGTCATAACGTATTCCATGACGCATTCGGGAGCATAACCCATGCGCTTGTAATCGTCCATATTTGCGCCCATATCGCGTTTCGAAAGTTTTTTCTTCGATCCGCTTTCATCGGTACGCATAAGCTGTGCGATGTGCAGATATTTTGGCAGTTTGAAACCGAGATATCTGAAAAGCATTATGTGCTTTGCAACGGACGGAAGCCACTCTTCGCCTCTGATGACGTGCGTCGTTCTCATTAAATGATCGTCAACAGCGTGCGCGAAGTGATACGTCGGTATGCCGTCGCTTTTGAGGAGAACAAAATCCTCGTCATTTTCGGGAATTTCAAGCTGTCCCTTGATAAGATCGGTGAATTTTGTCTTTTTTTCGGGATCGCCGTCTGAAAGAATCCTGAGTACAAACGGATTGCCCTTTTTCAGATTTTCTTCGACCTCTTCTATCGTGAAATTCCTTGCGCGAAGCATTTCCTCTTTTTGTTTTTCCGCGGCTTCGTGCCAGTCCTTGTTCTTGTTCTCCGTTTTTTTGTCTTTTGCGTTCAACGCCTCAAGTTCTTCCTCTGTCGTAAAGCACGGATACGCTTTGCCTTCGGAGACAAGTTTCTTTGCGTAAACGTGATATATACTTCCGCGTTCGCTCTGCTTGTAAGGTCCGTATGCGCCGTTGTCGCACACTTTTCCGTCGCTGCCGAGAATTGCGCCTTCGTCAAAGTGTATTCCGTAATGTTCGAGAACTCTTATCAGCGCTTCTGCGGCACCGTCAACTTCTCGTTTGCCGTCCGTATCTTCTATGCGGAGGTAGAAAACTCCGCCGCTTTGATGTGCGAGTCTTTCACCTATTGTCACGGGGAAAAGCCCGCCGAAGTGGACAAATCCCGTAGGACTCGGTGCAAAGCGTGTTACTTTTGCGCCTTCGGGAAGACTTCTTTCGGGAAAATGCTTTTCGAGATTGTCGGGCGTTTCTGTCACGTCCGGAAAGAGGAGATCGGAGAGATATTTGTAGTCCATAGTTTTTTCCTTTGTCATTTGTTATTATATTCAATAAATGAAATTATCGAGTGCAGCGGAAAGAATATTCGTCTTTCCGTGTCCCGGATATATCGTGATTTTGCCGCCGCCTTCAATACCGCGGAGCCTTTTTAGCGAGTCGTACAGTTTCCGTTCATTGCCGCCGATAAAATCGGTTCTTCCGACACCTGCCGAGAAGAGCGTGTCCCCTGTAATCAGTGCGTTTTCACACTGAAAACACGATGAACCCTCGGTGTGTCCGGGGGTGTGTATCAC
>CAKRPQ010000115.1 GCA_934385225.1 uncultured Eubacteriales bacterium | reverse complement strand
TTTGGTGACCCGTACGGGAATCGAACCCATGTTACAGCCGTGAAAGGGCCGTGTCTTAACCGCTTGACCAACGGGCCGTTATGGTAGCGGAAGTCGGACTTGAACCTACGACCTATCGGGTATGAACCGATTGCTCTAGCCAACTGAGCTATTCCGCCACATTCAATCACGAATTCTCGCGACGACCGATATTATATCATACTTTTTTCGCTTTGTCAAGTAATTTATAAAAAAAATCCGGATTTTTTTAGTTTTTTTCAAAATATTGCTTTTCGGGAACTTCCCGCGCTCTTTATTCTTTGTAAAAAAGAACATTTTTATTCTATCCACTTGCCTTTTTGAGCAAAATGAGTTAAAATATAAGGGTATTTAATTTAGAGTCTCAAACGAAAAACGAGAAAGAAGGTCGATTGATTTTGACGTACACCTTTAAGGGCGGTACCCACGTTACCGAATACAAAACAACGCGAAACTCACCCATCGAAAAAATGACGCCGCCTGCCATACTTTCGATACCGATGTCGCAGCACATAGGCGCGGAGTGTGTTCCCACCGTCTCCGTCGGCGACAAGGTTCTGCGCGGTCAGGTCATAGGCAGGGTCGAAGGCGGTCTCGGCTGTCCCGTACACGCAAGCGTATCGGGAACGGTAAAGGAAATCTCGTCTTTCAACAATGCGCAGGCAAAGCCCGTGCGCACCGTCGTTATCGAAAACGACGGCGAATACACCCTCTCGCCCGACATAAAGCCTTACGGCAAAAAACTCACCGAGGCAACGACGGAGGAGATAATAGAAATCGTCAAAAATGCGGGAATTTCAGGCATGGGCGGCGCAACATTCCCGACTTACGCAAAGATACAGTCCGCTGTCGGGAAGGTTGACAGGCTCATAGTCAACTGCGCCGAGTGCGAGCCGTTCATTACGGCGAACCACCGTCTTATGCTCGAAAGACCGCTCGAAATCGTCAACGGAACGAAAATTCTGCTGAAAGCGCTGGGGCTTCGCGACGCTGACATCGCCGTCGAGGACAACAAGATGAACGCCGCGGAAAAGCTCTCCGAAAAAATCGGCGCGAGCAAGATGATACACATAAAAATTCTGAAAACAAAATACCCGCAGGGCGACGAGAGGCAGATCATCTATGCTCTGACAGGCAAGGAACTGCCGCAGGGGAAGCTGCCCGCCGACGTCGGCTGCGTAATCTTCAACGCCGAAACCTGCGCCGCTGTCTACCGCGCGTTCGCCTACGGAATGCCTCTTATCGAGCGCATTATAACGGTTGCGGGCGACTGCGTAGCCGTTCCGAAGAACGTTCTCGTGCCGCTCGGAACGTCCTACAAGGATCTCATCGACTTCTGCGGAGGTCTCAGACGCACACCGAAGAAAATCATAAACGGCGGGCCTATGATGGGCTTTGCCCAGTGGGACATAAACGCGCCTGTCACCAAAGGAACGTCGGCAATACTCGCATTTTCCGCAGATATGTGCGCGGAGGACGAAACACACTACGCCTGTATCCGTTGCGGCAGGTGCGTAAGGAACTGTCCTATGCACCTTATGCCGAACTATCTCGCTCTTTTCGCGGAGAACGGGAAGTATGAGGACGCCGAAAAATACGACGTCGCAAGCTGCGTCGAATGCGGAACCTGCTCGTACAACTGCCCCGGACACGTCCCGATAGTGCAGTACATCAGGGTCGCAAAGGGTGCTATCCGCGCAAAGAAGGCTGCCGAAAAGGCAAAAGCCGCCGAAAATATGACCGACATAAAGAAAGATAATTAAAGGAGGGCAAAATGGATACAACGGAAAAGAAAGAAAATCCCGTTCTGCTGACGGTCTCGCCGTCTCCGCACATACGCCACGGCGATACGACGCGCTCGATAATGCTCGACGTCATAATCGCGCTCATTCCCGCGCTCGTGTGGGGTACAGTCTGTTTCGGGCTGCGCGCGCTCGCCGTCGTCCTCATATCGGTAGGTGCTTCGGTAGCATCCGAATTTGCATTTGAAAAACTGTTAAAAAGAAATCTGACTACGGGCGATCTCTCCGCCGTCGTGACGGGACTTCTGCTCGGACTCAACCTGCCCGCGTCGGTTCCGTTCTGGATGCCCGCCGTCGGCGCCGTTTTCGCCATAGTCGTCGTAAAACAGCTATTCGGCGGTATCGGAAAGAACTTCCTCAATCCCGCGCTTGCGGCAAGAGTGTTCCTCTTCGCGTGGCCGACGGAAATGACGACGTTTACTTCTCCCTTTTCAAGGCTCGGAATATTTGCCTCGCGCGAAGCAGTCGATGCCGTGGCAACCGCCACTCCTCTCGCCTCCCTCAAATCGGGAAATCTCCCGGAAATCGCCTGGGCTGACCTCATCACGGGCAAGTGCGGCGGCACGATAGGCGAGGTTTCGTCGGTTCTCCTCGTTCTCGGGGGAATTTACCTCATCGTCCGCAAGGTCATCACCTGGCACATTCCCGTTTCGTTCATCGGTACGGTCGCGCTTCTCACCGCCGTTTTCCCGAAAAACGAGGACACGCTCTCGTTCGTCCTCTCGGAGGTCTTTTCGGGTGGTCTTATCCTTGCCGCTTTCTTTATGGCGACAGACTTCGCAACGTCGCCGATAACGGCAAAGGGACGGCTTATTTTCGGCGTCGGCTGCGGCGCGATAACGGTGTTTATCCGCTATTTCGGCGGCTATCCCGAAGGCGTTTCGTTCGCGGTGCTTATTATGAACACGCTCGTTTACTACATAGATAAATTCACAAGACCCACTCCGTTCGGAAAGGAGAAAAAACATGAATAAAACGGCTAAAAAAAGCACGGACGCAAAGGAAATTATCCACGTTGCGCTTGTACTTATGATAATCTGCGCCGCCGTCGCTTTCATTCTCTCTTTTGTGAACATGGTTACGCGGGACAGGATCGCCGAAAACGAAGAAGCCGAAAAGAAAAACGCGATAGAAGCGCTTTTCGCGGGCGAAAGCATCGAATATTCGGCACTCGACATCGAATCCGACGCCGTGAACGCCATTTACGAAGTGAAAGACGACGCGGGAAGGCTCGGCTATGCCGTAAGCGTTTCACCGAGCGGTTTCGGCGGAAACATTGACATGATGGTCGGCATCGACACGGACGGAAAAATTACGGGCGTGCGCATAGTTTCCCTCTCGGAAACACCCGGTCTCGGAAGCAGAGTTGCCGACGACGCTTTCCTCTCCGCATTTGTCGGAAAATCCGGTTCTGTCGAGCTTGGGCGTGACGCGGATGTCATTTCGGGTTCGACCATAAGTTCAAAAGCCGTCGTCCTCGGCGTAAACAATGCGCTCACGGCACTCGGCGAATATCTGACGGGAGGTTCTGCGATAAAATGAAAAACGCAAAGCAAAACAAATTTGTCGCGGCACTCAAAAACGGCATAATCGACAACAACCCGACGCTCGTACAGCTCCTCGGAATGTGTCCGACGCTTGCCGTCACAACGTCCGTAAAGAACGCTATCGGTATGGGACTTGCCGCGACCGTCGTTCTCATCTTTTCTAATATGTTCATCTCTCTCCTGCGCAAGTTCATACCGTCGCAGGTACGCATAGCCGCCTACATAGTCATAATTTCGGGCTTTGTCACCGCGGTGGAACTGCTTATAAAGGCGTATTTTTACGACCTTTACGGCGCGCTCGGTCTCTTTATACCGCTTATCGTCGTAAACTGCATTATTCTCGCGCGGGCAGAGGCATTCGCGTCGAAAAACAAGGTTCTGCCGTCCGCTCTTGACGGCCTTTCGATGGGTCTCGGCTTCACCGTTTCGCTTACCGTCGTTGCGACAATACGCGAAATAATCGGCGCGGGAACGTTCTTCGGCTATCCCGTTCTCGGCAGTCACTACAACCCCGCCGTTCTCTTCATTCTCCCGCCCGGTGCGTTCCTTACGCTCGGTTTTGTTATCGCGGCGGTTCAGAAAGTCAGAAACACAAAAGAGGACAGGGAGAGGCTCGCGAAACTCGCCTCGGACAACAATAAAAGCGCAAATAACGATAAAACGGCAAAGGAGGAAAATGAAGTATGATCTCGCTTTCGTTTTCACAGACGCTTCTTCTCATGTTCAGTGCCGTCATAATCGAGAACTTCATTTTCTCGAAATTCTACGGCTGCTGTCCGTTCCTCGGCGTTTCCGAAAAGCCCGATACCGCGCTCGGCATGGGCATGGCTGTAACGTTTGTCATCACGCTTTCGAGCGCCGTCACATGGCTCGTTTATTACCTCATTCTTGTTCCGCTCGGACTTGAATACCTTAAAACTATCGCATTTATCCTCGTCATTGCAGCGCTCGTGCAGTTCATCGAAATGTTCCTACGCAAATTCGTTCCCGCGCTTTACAGCGCACTCGGTATATACCTGCCTCTTATAACGACCAACTGCGCCGTTCTCGGCTCTGCGCTCGTTATAATCCAGGAAAAGTACAATTTCATAACGTCCGTCTGCTACGGTTTTGCAGCTGCGCTCGGCTTTACGCTTGCCATAGTCGTTTTTGCGGGAGTGCGCGCGAGAGTCGAATACGCCGACCCGCCGAGAGCGTTCAAGGGCTTTCCGCTGACGCTTATCGCCGCGGGACTGCTCGCCATGGCTTTTTCGGGCTTTTCGGGAATAAACCTGTAAGGAGGCGCGAAAATGAAGGATATTGTTATTACGGTTCTTATA
>CAKRPQ010000114.1 GCA_934385225.1 uncultured Eubacteriales bacterium | reverse complement strand
TATGTAGACTGTGTACATTGCCTGCATGAATATCGACGAGTAGCCGTAAAAATAGATGTTTTTTATGTAAGTGCCGATCTCGCGCATCTTCGGCGGGAGATGAAAACCGCGGATGCCCGTTATTATTGCGGCGACAAATTGCCCGCAGGCGGTTGCGTATGCTGCACCCGCAACGCCCATTTCGGGGACGGGACCGAGACCGAAAATCATTATCGGGTCAAGTATTATGTTTGTGACGGCACCCGCGACCTGCGCGAGCATCGGCAGACGCATATTTCCGCTTGATTGATGAACCTTTGACCAATTTGCTTCGAGAAAAGTACCGAGGCTGCCTATGCAGACTATGTTTCCGTATGTGACCGCGTCGTTTATCGCGCCCACGGAGGTTGCCGACGTCATAACATATGGGCGCATAATAAAGAACGAAATGAGTGCGAATACAGCCCACGAGACGATTTCGAGAAACATACCCGCGCCCGCCGTTTTCTTAGCCTCGTCGTCATTTCCGAGCGCGTATTTGCGCGCCATGTAAGTGTTTACGCCTACTCCCGTTCCGACGGAGACGGCGATTATTATAAGTTGAAGCGGATAGATTACCGTCAGCGCCGTCAGGGAATCGTCCGAATATTTACCGACAAAGAAGCTGTCAACAATGTTGTAGAGAGCCTGAATGAGTTGCGCGAGCATTACGGGAGGCGCGATTTTCAAAAGTATCTTTCCGATACTTTCGCTTCCGAAGAATGCCGCATCGGCAGATATATTTTTATTTGACTTCATAAATTCTTCTCCGAAAAATGTTGTTGCAAGAGAAGATTATACTCCAAAAAAATTGCTTTGTCAATACAAAAACGCGGCGGTGCAAGCCGTCGCGTTTCGAATGATATTACGGATCAGTTTTCGTCAAGCCATTTTTCGGCGTTTGCCTTCGACATTCTCTTAATGTCCTCTTTTGCGTAGGGTGACTCTTCGCCGCCGTTAAGATAGAGGAAGTAAAGACCGCTTTCGGTCTGATACAGTGTTTCTTCGTATCCCGCAGGATCGCCGAAAACGCCGACAGCCTTTCTTTTTATCATTTTGGCACTGTCCGTATCGTATGTTTTTCCGCAGATTGTTTTAAGCATATCCATTCTCCTTATCAGCGTTATTTTTTACAAAGATATTCTATCATATAAGCGTAAATTTGTCAAGAAAAAAATCTCGACAAAAAATGTAAAATAAATTTTCGTAAACCCCTTGCATTTTCAGAAAAGGTGTGGTATAATATGACGTATTGTGAATATCAGTAAAGCGAGGTGTTTAAAATGAAGGAAGGAATACATCCCGAATACAAAGAAGTGGTTATTAAATGTGCATGCGGTGAAACCGTTACCACAAAGTCCACAAAGGGCGGGGAGATCAAGGTCGAAGTTTGTTCGAAGTGTCATCCTTTCTTTACCGGTAAGCAGAAATTCGTTGATGCCGGCGGTAAGGTTGATAAGTTCAAGAAGAGACTTCAAGCGAGCGCAAAGTGATTGAAACGCGGTAAGAGGACAGATGTGTGCAGTATGTACATATCTGTCCTTATTTACTTTTCGGACTTTTTACGCACGGACTTTTTAAGAAAACGGAGGTCTGAATATGAATTTAAGTCTTAATCAGAATGAAGAAAACAGTGTTTCGCGCGCGCTTCTTGTCGCGATAATAACGAGAGACGGGAGCGCGGAGGAAACGGAAAAGAGCCTTGACGAGCTTGAAAGGCTGCTTGATACCGCGGGCGGTGAAGTTTTTGCACGCGTAGTTCAGGCAAAAGATACGCCCGACACCAGAACCGTTGTCGGCAGCGGCAAGGTGACGGAAATAGGCGAGATCTGTAAAAACAACGATATTCCGCTCGTTGTGTTCGACTGCGAACTTTCGCCGTCGCAGATAAGAAATCTTGAAGACGGCATCGGCGGCGACGTGCGCGTTATCGACAGAAGTATGCTCATTCTCGATATTTTCGCGCTTCATGCGGTGACGGGAGAGGGTAAACTTCAAGTCGAGCTTGCACAGTTGAAATACACCGCGCCGAGACTTGTCGGTAAAGGCTCGGAGATGTCGCGTCTCGGCGGCGGAATCGGAACGAGAGGTCCGGGCGAATCTAAGCTCGAAAGCGACAGACGGCATATGAAACGCCGTATTTCCGCACTTGAAGCGCAGCTTGAAGAGCTTGATAAAAACAGGATAACGATGCGCGCGGCAAGAGACAGGAGCGGCATAGCGAAGGTCGCCATCGTCGGTTATACTAATGCGGGCAAATCCACGCTTCTCAATCGACTGACCGATGCGGGAATACTTGCCGAGGATAAGCTGTTCGCAACGCTTGACCCGACGACTAGAAAATTTACTCTTCCGGGCGGCGAAAGCGTCCTGCTAACCGATACGGTAGGATTTATCAGAAAGTTGCCGCACCACCTTGTGAAAGCGTTCAAATCCACGCTTGACGAGGCTGTTTATGCCGATATTCTGATAATTCTTATCGACGCGTCGGACGAGGAGTGTTCCGCGGAGCTTGAAGTGACGGAAAAGCTCCTTTCTGAGCTCGGAGCGGCTGAAAAGCCGACGCTTTACGTCTTTAATAAATGCGATAAAGCGCCCGAAGAGCTTCCCGTGCTTCCGCCCGATAGGGAAAATGTGTTCTATATTTCCGCAAAGAGCGGAGAAAATGTAGACGAAATGGTAGCAAGACTTGAAGAGATCGTCAGAGACGGCAAAAAGCGCCTTGTTTTCACAATTCCGAACGCTGAGCAGGGAGCGCTTAATACACTCTATAAAAATGCTGCCGTCGAGAGCGTCGAATACGGCACGGAGAATGTTACGGTAATCGCCACCGTCGATGAAAAAATGCGCGGAATGCTCGCAAAGTACCTCTCCGAGGACGACAGGATAAAAAAAGAGACCGAAGCCGATTGGTAAAAGACGGGAGAAATGGAATATGTGCAAGGCGGAATTTTATACTACGGTTGAACACGAGGGATACGCCGAATTTGAAGAAAAAAAGTCGGTGTTCATCTCTCACGCCTTGCCGGTGAAAAGCGAGGAAGAAGCGGCGGCCTTCGTGAAAAAGATAAAAAACGAATACCGCGACGCAAGGCACAATGTTTTCGCTTATGTTCTCGGCAGTACCGTGCAGAAATATTCCGACGACGGCGAGCCGCAGGGAAGTGCGGGAATGCCGGTTCTTGATGTTATACGGAAGAACGGCTGCACCGATACCGCCGTCGTCGTCACGCGCTATTTTGGCGGAATACTTCTCGGTGTCGGCGGACTTGTCCGCGCGTATTCGCATTCCGCGAAACTCGCGCTTGACGCCGCGCATATTATCACTTATGAAAAGTATTCGCTTATGCGCCTTTCCTGTTCGTATTCGGACTACGGAAAATATTCGGCGGAGTTTGCCCGCTTCGGTGTGACCGATGCCGAACCTGTTTTCTCCGAGAATGTCACGCTTAACTTCTCGGTCAAATCGGCAAGAGAGGCGGAGCTTGACAAATTCGTTACCGAACTCAGTTTCGGAAAGGCGAAAGCAGAAAAGACAGGCGAAAAATTTGATTATAAATAAAAGGAGGTAACGCTTTTGGAGAACGAAAAGTTTGAAAATTTGAACGAGCTTCTCGAAAAAAAGAACTATGCGGCGTTTATGCGCGCCGCCGACGAGATGAACCCCGTAGATGCGGCGGATTTTCTCGCATCGCTTCCCGAATCGAAGCAGCTCGCAGTATTCAGAATGTTCAAAAAAGATGTTGCGGCGGATATATTCGCCGAGCTTGACCCCGAAATACAGGAGAAGATAATTTCAACGGCGACAGATACCGAAATATCGGGAATGATAGAGGATCTATATATAGACGATGCCGTCGATATGCTTGAAGAGCTTCCCGCGAATATGGTCAAGAAAATTTTACAGGTTGCAAAGCCCGAAACGCGTTCTGTCATCAATAAATTCCTCAGTTATCCCGAGGACTCTGCGGGAAGCATAATGACTGCGGAATTTATTGATCTGCGCGGTACAATGACGGTCGAGCAGGCGATAGCACACATCAGAAAAACGGGAAACGAAAAGGAGACCGTCTATGTCGCCTACGTTACCGATAATTCCCGTGTTCTTAAAGGCACGATAAGACTTGAATCGCTTCTTTTTGCCGACGGTGCGGTGCTCATTTCGGACGTTATGGACAGTGATTTTGTCTGTGCCGAAACGCTTGACGATAAAGAGTCCGTCGCCGCAACGATTTCAAAGTACGACCTCCTCGCGCTTCCCGTTGTCGATAAAGAGAGACGGCTCGTCGGTATTGTAACCGTCGACGACGCTATCGACGTCATTGAGGACGAGGCGACGGAGGATATCGAAATGATGGCGGCAATCACGCCGACGGATAAACCGTACCTTAAAACGGGCGTTTTCGAAACGTGGAAAAAGCGAATCCCGTGGTTGCTTCTTCTCATGGTGTCCGCTACGTTCACAGGTCAGATAATAAGCGGCTTTGAGGAGGCACTCAGCGGCTTCCCCGTGCTTATCGCGTTCATACCTATGCTTATGGATACGGGCGGAAATTCGGGCGGACAGTCGTCCGTTACCGTCATACGCGGTCTCGCGCTCGACGAAATCCATATGCGCGATATTTTCAAGGTCATCTGGAAAGAGTTCCGCGTTTCGATAATGTGCGGCGTTGTGCTTGCCGTATGCAACTTTGTAAAAATACTTGTTGTCGATAATCTTGTTTTTCATAATAACGTTTCGCCGACGGCGGCACTCGTCGTGTGCCTTACGCTTGTCGTGACCGTTGTCGTTTCGAAATTCATCGGCTGTACGCTACCGATACTTGCCAAGCGTATAGGCTTCGACCCCGCCGTTATGGCAAGCCCGTTCATCACAACGATCGTTGACGCGATTTCGCTTCTTATTTATTTTGCGTTCGCGAATATGTTCCTGCTCGGTTGAGTAATTTAATAAACGTCAAAATGGGGTGTGAAAAATTCGAACGGTTTTTCGCACCCCTGATTTCCTGCTTTTTTATATTGACACGGGCGGCGAAAAAAGGTATAATA
>CAKRPQ010000113.1 GCA_934385225.1 uncultured Eubacteriales bacterium | reverse complement strand
GCAATTTCTTCTACAATAGAAACTTATAGGGATTCGGTTAAAGCAGCGATAGATAAGACATACAGTGATTATCCGACTCTGAACCACGTCGAATAAATTTTGCTTACTTCATTTTTCAGTCGCCGTGCACGTTTTCTTTAAATCTCCCTTGTAAGAAAACCCCTCTCATCACGCACGGCGGTCGGGCGCAGAAATGCGCCCGATTTTCTGTAAACGAAACAGGGCTGTCCGAAAACATCGAGTTTTTGGACAGCCCTGTCTGTGTTTTTTATAGTTTTATTTGTCAAATACCGTTATTCCGAGAATTTTCACTTTTTCGGGCAATGCGTCGTCTGAGCAGGTTACCTCGTAAATTCCGACTATGCTTTTGTAAACGACGGCTTTTCCGTTTCCGAGACGCATTTGTATCGGAAAGAGGAGAATTGCCGAAATCAGTATCGCTACGACGATAGCAGTCACTTTTACGGTGCTTTTGCTCATTTTGCCTCCGAAAGAAAGTTATTCTGTTCGAAATGACGCAGAAAAAGCAAAAATGTTTCAAAAAATCAGAAAAGTCCGATGATTTTTCCGTTATCGTCAACGTCAATTTTCTCGGCGGCGGGAACTTTCGGAAGCCCCGGCATTGTCATGATGTCGCCCGTAAGAACGACGACAAATCCCGCGCCCGCAGAGATTTTTACGTTTTTTACCGTAACGGTAAAGCCGTTCGGTGCGCCGATTTTCAGAGGGTCGTCGGAAAAGCTGTATTGTGTTTTGGCAATGCAAACGGGCAGATTCCCGAAACCGAGCTCTTCGAATTTTACAAGCTGCTTTTCGGCGGCCGGAAGAAATGTGACGCCGCTTCCGCGATAAATTCTCTTTACGACCGCTTCCGTCTTTTCTCGCAGAGTAAGCTCGTCGCCGTAGCAAAATTTGAAATTTCCTTTTTCTGTCTCGCATATGCGGACAACCTCTCGCGCAAGATCCTTTCCGCCATCGCCGCCGTTTTCCCATGCGGTGGAAAGGACAGCGTTTACGCCGAGTTCTTTGCATTTCGCTATAACGAAATCGTTTTCAGCCTTTGTGTCCGTCGGGAAACGGTTCACCGCAACGACGCACGGAAGTCCGTAAACATCACGAATGTTTGAGATGTGGCGCAGGAGATTCGGCATTCCTTTTTCGAGTGCCGTAAGATTTTCTGCGCCGAGCTTGTCTTTCGGCACACCGCCGTGCATTTTGAGAGCCCTTATCGTTGCGACGATGACGACCGCGTCGGGAACTAATCCCGCTTTGCGGCACTTGATGTCGAGAAATTTTTCCGCTCCGAGATCTGCGCCGAAACCTGCCTCCGTCACCGTATATTCGCTGACGCTCATTGCTGATTTTGTCGCGATAACGGAGTTGCACCCGTGCGCGATGTTGGCAAAAGGACCTCCGTGAACGAAAGCAGGCGTGCCTTCGAGCGTCTGAACGAGGTTCGGTTTCAGCGCGTCGCGCAGTAGTGCCGTCATTGCTCCCGCAGCACCGAGATCGCCCGCCGTGACGGGCTTTTCGTCGTATGTATAGCCTACGATTATTTTCGAAAGACGCTCTTTAAGGTCTTTTATCGACGTCGAAAGACAGAAAACAGCCATTATTTCCGATGCGACGGTAATGTCAAATCCGTCCTCGCGCGGAGTTCCGTTGACCTTGCCTCCGAGACCGTCGACAATGAAACGGAGCTGGCGGTCGTTCATGTCGACGCAGCGTTTCCACGTAATTTTTCTCGGGTCAATCCCAAGGGCGTTCCCTTGCTGAATGTGGTTGTCGAGCATTGCGGCAAGCAGATTGTTAGCCGCACCTATCGCGTGGAAGTCGCCCGTGAAGTGAAGATTTATGTCCTCCATCGGGACGACCTGCGCGTAGCCGCCGCCCGCCGCGCCGCCTTTAATTCCGAAAACGGGACCGAGAGACGGCTCGCGCAGAGCGGCAACAGACTTTTTTCCTATTTTCCTCAGCCCGTCCGCGAGACCTATCGTCGTTGTCGTTTTGCCTTCGCCAGCAGGTGTGGGAGTTATCGCGGTCACGAGTACCAGTTTTCCCGTTTTGCTGTTTTCTTTTCGGGGAAAATCGAGACTTATCTTCGCTTTGTATTTTCCGTATTGCTCTATAAATTCTTCGCCTATGCCTACTTCCTTTGCAATTTCCGTTATCGGACGCATTTTGCAACTTTGCGCAATTTCAATGTCGCTTAAATAATTCATTTTTTTGCCTCCTTGTGATTTCCGAGCAGGGAAATGAGCGGCAGAAGAACTCCGCCGACAGAATTTCCGAATATTACCGTTATTAAGAAAAGTACCGACCGCGAAAGAAATTCGGACGATACCGAAAAATAGAAAATGTCCGCGATTGAATGTTCAAAACCGCTAAGAATAAAGACGGGAACACAGAAAAGAATACCGATAGGAGTTTTTGCGTCCCTGAAAATGCTGACGGCAAGATACATAAGAACGCCGCAAAACACCGCCCGTATAAATGTAGCGATAACGGTCTGATTTTCGAGCTTGCCGCGGCAAAGAACCTCGGCGGATACGGAAACGGCAGGAATTGTGATTTTTATAAGCAGCGCGCACAAAATACACGCGAGCGCGTTCCCGAAAAGCCCTGTAATGAGGTTCAGAACATCGCTTTTTTTATGACTTTCGGTCATGTAGCCGATTTTTCCCGTAAACAGATAGTAGCCTTTTAAGCAAATGCAGACGAGCGCGACCGAGAAAAGAACCGCACCGACATATTTGTTGTCGCATGACAGGAATACAGTTCCTCCTATCGAAATAAGCACTCCCGCGCACAGACCGCCTCCGAGTGTTTTTAACATGTAATCTCTCCTTTATATAGTTTGCCTGCGAGCTATATTCTACCATATCTTGGGGTGGTTTGTCAATATAAACTTTTTAACAAAATTGTCTGATTCGTAAAAAAAGACAGTTGTAAAATTCGAAAAAATGTGTTATAATAAAACGAAAAATATTTTCGGAATAAAATTTCGGAGGAAATAATAATGAAAAAAAGATTTTTTGCGATGTTGCTTGTCCTTGTACTTGCCGTATATATGTTCGTTTCGTGCGGAGAAAAAAAGACGGACAGAGACAGAAAGGAAAGCGAAGTTCCGTCCACGGATACTCTGAACGTTTCGGGGAAAACGGAGACGGAAGCTCCCGTAATTTATAAAATCGAAATCGGCGGAAACGATATTTCGCTCTATAATATCGTTCTCGGCGATAAGACCGAGGAGGTAAAGCTTGTCGGCGAGCTTCTCGCAGAAAGAATAAAAACGCTGACGGGAATCGAACCTGCTTTTTCCGAGGAAGAAACAGAGCGTTTCATTAAAATAAGTTCGGTCGACGGCGATACTTTCGGGGTCAGAGTTGACGGAGGAAATATGTACATAATCTGCCCGACAGAGGACGGCGCATATGCAGCGGTCGCCGCCGCGCTTGAAGAATCGCTTTTTGATACCGCCGACGCGGTAAATGATGTTATTTCGGTTGCCGACGGTTTTGACGTAAGCGGAAATTGCGGTGACTACATCATAGGCGATAACGAGTTCAACCCGTTTGACTGAAATGGAAGGCGGTAAAGTGAAAAAGATAGTTTTGCTGACAGCGGTATGCTTTTGTTTTTTGATTTTTTCCGTTTGTGCCTTTGCGACTGACGATATGCGCGAATATTTTAACTCCGTCGGTGCAAAAACGAATGAAATTTACGACTTTGGCCTTGTTTCGAGAGAAAAAGCCGCGAATTTTCTCGATGTCTTTGCAAATGCCGCGGGCAAGGAGAATATTCTTAAAAAAGGTGAGAGTGTCACCGTAGACGAAAGCGAATATATTTCGGCTCTTCTGACCGTTCTCGGTTATAGCGAGAGCGACGGAGATTTCCTTTTCTGCCTGCCTTATGATAAAGCACTTTCGCTCGGTTTTGTTAAGCCTTCCGATCTTGAAAACGTAGTATTAATGGGAGAAGATGTCATAGAATATTCGTTCCGCGCACTTGCGGCAAAAACGAAAACAGGAGAAACGCTCGGTGAAAAAGCGCCTTTTGCGGGGGCAAATTATACGGAACTCTGCGAAAAATACCCCACCGTTTCTTTGGCTTCGCTTCCGCTCGTTTCGCTTTCGGGCGAGATTGCGAGCGAGGACTTTTCAGAGTCGGCTGTGCGCGACTTCAAGTTTGATGTCAAAGCCGTTTGCGATAACACTTCGCACGTTATTGAAACTTACAGAACCGTCGATAAGTACGAGGAAACTCTGAAAATCGGAAGCACGTTGTGCGGATTTTCCTTCGCGGGCGGACCTGTTTCGGTTGTTGTTTCGGTAAAAGCGGACACGAAAACGTGTGAAATATATTCCGAAAAATTCTGCGAAGCGGTATTTGAGGGCGGCGAGCTGAAAATAACGCTTTCCGAGCCTCAGGTCATAAAGGCCGTTTTCGATAAGACGAACGGGATAACAATAGGAGCGGGAACGGACGCGGACTATACCGCCGAAAAAGCACTTTCGGACATTCTTCTGCCCGAACATAAAAGTATTTCCGCGAAAAATACGGTAAAAAATAAAATCGTAGTCGGGAAACACCTTCTTTACACCGAAAACGGCACGATAAACGTCGGCGGTGAGATGTTTGTCGATGAAAGCATATGCGCTTCTCTCGGAAAAAGCAGCGAGGGACTGCGGAAGACCGAAAAATACGGCGCGACATATGTTTCCGTAAAAGATCTCGGCGGAACGGTAGATTCGTCCGTCGGCAAGATATGTTTCGAAATATCGAAAGATAAGATTACCGATCTTGCATTTGTCGCCGCAAACGAAAATTCAAATGCTTCGTTTGCGGCGGGAGCTGTTCTTGTTACGGCTGTATCGGACGGAAAGGCGGGTGTGACGGCTGACATCTCGGACATCACCTTTGATGACAGCCTTGCCTTCGGCGCTTACTACGGCGTGAATACTACCGTTCCTGTCGAAATCGCCGTCGCTGCCGCGGGTGCGGACGGAACTGTCCGAATAGTAAAGCACACCGTCGTTTGTAGTGGGACGAAGCTGCCTAACACGGTTTACTTTGATATGACAGATACGGGCGAGTATGACAGACTTTATCT
>CAKRPQ010000112.1 GCA_934385225.1 uncultured Eubacteriales bacterium | reverse complement strand
GCAATTTCTTCTACAATAGAAACTTATAGGGATTCGGTTAAAGCAGCGATAGATAAGACATACAGTGATTATCCGACATTAAATCACGTCGAATAAAATCCATTTATTGTTGATTGTGCCTTTCTTTACGGTGAAAAGGCGGACTACGTAAAGAATTTATTTTCCGCGCTTTTGGAGGTGTGGTGAAAAGTCTTGTTCTTCTCATTCCGCCGCATAATTGCCATGCGTATGCGATGTTCTCATAAAAGGTCAAAGGCATTCTCCCTCGCCTATTGACTTTAATCAGCTATTGCGCATGGCTTCTCCAAAATGCCGACGGACAACGAAAATACATTTTGTTGAAAAAATCAAAAATATTTTTGTTGGAGTTGTTTTGATGAGAAAAAAAATAAAAAAGATCATAAAAATAAGCGGCGGACTCTTAATGTTCGCCGCTTTTTTGCTTGCTTTGAAATACGGAATAGTCGATTTCGACGGTACAGTCGCGTGGATATGCGCTGTTCTGTGCCATGAATTCGGGCATATTGCCGCCGCTTACCTTTGCGGTACCGAGATAAGAAATTTCTCGGTATCGCCTGTCGGAATAAAACTTCGTGTCGGAAGGTCCGTTTTCTCTTACCGTGATGAACTGGTAGTGTCGGCAGCAGGTCCTGCCGCGAGCTTCGTTTTTGCATTGCTTTTTGCAAATCGGAGGGAATTCGCCTCGGTTTCCGTGATGCTCGGTATTCTCAATCTGCTTCCCGCGCCATGCTTTGACGGTTATCGCGTTCTTGACGCGATGCTTTCATATTTTTTCGGAAGTAGCGTGTCGGAACGAATAATGCGGCCTCTCGGTGCGCTTTTTGTGGTCATTATATGGGGAGTTTCGGTGTATATGATTCTTTGCTTTCACGCGAGTTTTTCGCTTTTTCTTATCTCCTGTGCGCTTTTTGTACGGTTCTGTTTGAAAAATCAATACCTGTAATCGGACGGTTTTGATCTTCTCCTCTTTTCGAAAACGCGACATAGGTAAGCGGCATCGCAGAATCCGACCTCCTCGGCGATTTCTTCGAGCGTGCTGTCCGACGTTTTGAGTAACATTTCGGCGCGCCTGAGCTTCTGTTCAAGGCGGAAAGAGCATGGCGACATTCCCGAATACGATTTGAATAGCTTCTCAAAGTGACCGATGCTGACACCGCACATCTCTGCAAGCTCTTCAATACTTTTTTCCTGCTTCACGTCATTTTCGAGGTAGCTGATACCCTCCGCAATCATTTGTACGCCATGCGATGAATATTTTTTCTTGCATGAACGTGATATGGCGTAAACAAGGATTGAATAAGCGCTTTCCCTCACGGCGGCGGGCATTTTTATAGGTCTGTTCTGCTCGGACAGCAGTTTTTCGAATAACATAGTGTAGTGTTCTATGTGACCGCTGTCAAGTATTTCTGCCGAGTTTCCGAGTTTTATCTCATTTCCGCTTCTGTCTGTCAGAATAAATTCAAACAAAAGGTTTTCACATATTATTTTACCCGCAATGTCGTTAAGCCATGTGTATTCAAGCCCTTTCGGAATAAAAGCGAGATCGCCTCTCACAAAGTCGATAATATCTCCGTTTTTCTGAACCAACCTTGCATTTGCATTCGAAAAATATATAAATGCGTTTGTCGGGCGAGGGTGCGTCATATTGAATTGTGACTTTCCGAGCCAGTTGTGCCTGTAAGCAAATATTTTTTCGATTTCGAAGTCAATGTGGTAAAGTTCGGAAAAGTTCGTTTTTTCCATTGTTTTGCCCTCTGATTTCTTTTTTTACAGTATAAATCATTTTATGCTGCTTGTCAATACCTCTGTGTGAAAAAGTCCAATAATCTGACTATGCGGTTAATTGAAAAAAATTTTAGTTGTGATATTATTATAGAAAAACAGGGAGGATAAATTTATGGAAAATGAAAAAATCAGAGTTACGGTGTGGAACGAATTTGTCCATGAACGAGATAACCCGAAAATTAAAGAGGTGTATCCGAACGGTATACACGGTGCGATCTGCGAAATGCTTTCGAAATACGGCATTTTCGATCTTAAAGCCGTAACGCTTGATATGCCTGAAAACGGTCTTGATGATGAAACGCTTGAAAATACCGATGTTCTTCTTTGGTGGGGACATTGTGCGCATGACAGAGTTTCTGACGAGGTTGCCGAAAAGGTGAAACGCAGAGTTCTCGACGGAATGGGACTTATCGTACTTCATTCGGGGCATTTTTCGAAGCCTTTCAAGATTCTTATGGGAACTTGCTGCCGCTCAAAGTGGCGTGAAAATGACGAGAAGGAGCGTATTTGGGTTATCGAACCGGGACATCCGATAGCGGACGGGCTTCCCGAATACATAGAACTTGAAGCAGAAGAGACGTACGGCGAAAGATTTGACATTCCCACCCCCGACGAACTTGTTTTTGTCAGCTGGTTTTCTGGCGGGGAAGTGTTCAGAAGCGGTTGCTGTTTCTATCGCGGAAGGGGAAAGATATTCTACTTCCGACCGGGACACGAGGAATATCCCACATTTTATCGTGACGATATAACGCGCATACTTCATAACGCAATTCTTTGGGCAAAGCCTACACACGCGGCAAAGCCCACATTCGGTCATTACGACACTCTCGAAGATGTACCCGATAAATTTGCCGGAAAGAGTGATGCGGAAAGAAAACACGAATATATAAAAAACGGAGGACTTGATAAATGAAAAAGGTCAGAATAGGTATAATAGGCTGCGGAGGAATCGCAAACGGCGCGCACATAAGGCAACTCAATGATGTAAAAGAAGCAGAGATAGTCGCGCTTTGCGATATTGACGAAGAAAAACTTAAAAATACAGCCGAAAAGGTCGGTGTCGATGAAGCTCACCGTTTTGAAAATTATAAGGATCTTATCGCTTGTCCCGATGTTGATGCCGTCGAGATCTGCACACCGAACCATCTGCACGTTCCGATGGCAATCGAAGCCGTAAGGGCGGGGAAGCCGTTCAACTGCGAAAAGCCTCTTGCACTTGATTTCCGTCAGGCAACGGAACTTAAAAACGCACTTGAAAAAAGAAACATTCCTAATATGATGTGCTTTTCGTATCGCTTTCACCCCGCAGTCAGATACGCAAAGTATATCCTTAGCAAAGGACTTATCGGTAAGGTTATAAGCATAAATGTCGAATATCTAAAATCATCGGCTCTCTGGAAGGGCAGGCGACTTGAATGGCGTTTTATAAAGGAGTATGCGGGAACGGGAGTTCTCGGCGACCTCGGCGTTCATCTTATAGATATGGCTTCATTCCTTGTCGGTGATTTTCATGAGATATGCGCAAATTTCGGAACGGTTGTTAAGGAGAGGCAGAAAATAGGAAGCGACGAATGGGGAAAGGTTGAGACGGACGACTATTGTAACTTCCTCGCGACGATCGGTGACGGTGTAAGCGCAAACTTCGCGATAACGGGATGCGCGCTTGGAAATGCAAATACAATCAAGTATGATATTTTCGGCACAGAGGGGGTTATTTCGTTCAATCTTAACGATCCGAGCGTTCTCGGCGTTTGCATAGGCGAGATCGACAGAATGTCCGAATCGCTGCATTTTGTAAAAGTTCCCGATAAGTTCAAAATCAGCCAGGAGCAGATGTTTACAAACCTTGTTCTCGGTAAAGAATGCGAATATTTGCCGACGGTCTATGACGGGCTTGCATGCCAGAAAATTCTCGATGCGGCTGTTCTTTCGGCTGAGGAAAAGCGTTTTGTGACGGTCTGAAAATCCTCCGAGGAAAACAGAGGGAAAGAGAGGATTTCAGAGAATACGGGAGAATTTTGTGTGATAAATCCAAAAAATCCCTAAAAAACTTAAATAATTGGAATTTTCCACAAAATTTACGGTTTTTTTCAAAAATATATTGCATTTTTGAAAAAACTCTGCTACAATATACAATCAGAGCCGATAAGGACTTTTTTCGGCTCTGATTTTTGTTTGTTTTGGAGGATTTACTGAGTTGACTGTACCTAATGCTGACAGAATCATTGAACTTAAAAATATCAGGAAATCGTTTGACGGTGAAACCGTTCTCGACGGTATAAATCTTGATATTCACGACAAGGAATTTGTTACTTTTCTCGGTCCTTCCGGTTGCGGAAAGACAACTACCCTGCGAATAATCGCCGGGTTTGAGACTCCCGATAGCGGAGAGGTGTATTTCGGCGGCGCGAAGATAAACGATTTGCCGCCGTATAAGCGACACGTAAACACGGTATTCCAGAAATATGCGCTTTTTCCTCATCTCAATGTGTATGAGAACATCGCATTCGGACTTCGCCTTTCAGGCGGAAAGCCGAAAGAAGAGGAGATAAGCAGACGGGTGAAGGAAATGCTTCGCCTTGTAAACCTTTCGGGGTTTGAGCGCAGAGATGTCAATTCTCTTTCCGGCGGCCAGCAGCAGCGCGTTGCTATTGCGAGAGCGCTTATAAATCGTCCGAGAGTGCTCCTTCTCGACGAGCCGCTCGGAGCACTTGACCTTAAACTCCGCAAGGATATGCAGAACGAACTTAAAAATATCCAGATGCAGACTGGAATCACGTTTATTTATGTTACCCATGATCAGGAAGAAGCACTTTCCATGTCCGATGTTATAGTCGTAATGAACGAGGGGGTTATTCAGCAGATCGGAACACCGACGGATATATATAATGAACCTGTGAATGCTTTTGTCGCCGACTTTATCGGAGAAAGCAACATAATTGACGGCGTTATGCCGGAGGACTATAAAGCCGAATTTGCGGGACACAGCTTTGTCTGCGTGGATAAGGGCTTTGAAAAAAACGAACAGGTCGATATCGTTGTTAGACCCGAAGACGTTGACGTTGTTCCCGCCGACAAGGGAATGCTTTCGGGAACGGTCACGAGCGTAACGTTCAAAGGTGTCCACTATGAGATAATCGTCGATATCGACGGCTTCAAGTGGATGATACAGACGACGGATTTCGTCGGTGTAGGAGAACATATAGGACTTTACATTGAACCCGACGCGATACACGTTATGAAAAAATCAAAATATTCCGATAAGTTCGGAGATTATTCATCTTACAGCGACGAGCTTGATAAGCTCTCGGAGAATACCGAGGAGGACGAGTAAGGGTGAAACAGA
>CAKRPQ010000111.1 GCA_934385225.1 uncultured Eubacteriales bacterium | reverse complement strand
GAAGAATTCGGCATTTACGGTCTATCCGTTGCAATGCTGTGCGGTTGGGGGTCCCAGGCACTTATTCAGATGCCGTCCGTGCATAAAATCGGGTATCGGTATAAACCTACGCTTAATTTTTCGTCGCCGTATATCAGAAAATCGCTTGCAATGTCGCTTCCGATACTTGTCAGCTCTTGGGTTCAGCCGTTCTGTAATCTAATAAATACACGCTTTGCGTCATATTTCGAAAACGGAAGCGCAATTCCCGCTGTCGGGTATGCAAACCGCCTGTATCTTATTATAGTCGGTGTGTTCACTTTTGTTGCGACGAACCTTCTTTTTCCGTATCTTTCGAAAGCGCAGGCAAGCGGGAATAAGTCCGAGGAGAAAAAGCTCACAGGCGTGTCGATTAAAGCGCTTGCACTCATAATTGTTCCTATTACAGTCGGTATTTTTGTGCTTTCAGAGCCTCTCGTGTCGGTTATTTACGAAAGAAACGAATTTGGTGCAAATGACGTCCGAATGACTGCCGAAGCACTCCGATTTTTTGCGCTTGCAATGCCTTTTTACGCTGTTAATGAGGTGTGTACAAAGAAATTTTTCGCCGAGCAGAAAACTGTTCCGCCTATGATTACCGCTCTCGTGTCAATTCTGATTGATCTCTTGCTTGCCGCAGTACTTTCAAAACACTTCGGAATTGCGGGGATCGCGATTTCATCATCGTTAGCGGTTCTTGTAAATATGTTTCTCAACTACTTTATCCGCGTAAAGAGCGGTGACGAAATGCTTGACCGCAGCGATATTTTCAACTGCGTAAAAATATTTGCCGCAGCAATTCTTATGGGAGCGGTTGTATTTGCCCTTAGAAAAATTCTTTTCGGCGGTATTCTCGGTCTTTTTCTCCTTACTTTCGCGGGGGCGGTTTCGTATTTTATGTTGTGTCTCGTTTTTCGCGAGAGCATTGTTCTCGGACTTACTAAAAAAATCATTTTCGGGAGAAACAAAAAATGAAAATTCTTCATGTTATCAGCGACTCAAATATCGGAGGTGCGGGAGTGCTTTTACTTAATACACTGCGACACCGTGACAAAGATAAATTTGACGTGTCGGTCGTTATGCCGAAAGGAGCTGAACTTGAAGAACGCGTAAAAGAACTCGGTTGTAAGGTTATTACCACCGAATACGGCAGAGATAAATCTTTTGACCGTAATGCGGTGAAAGAACTAAAAATAATTATTAAAGAAGAGAAGCCCGACATACTTCACACACATGCGTCTTTGAGTGCGAGAATTGCGGGCAGAAAATGTCGCACGCCTCTTATATTTATGACGCATCACTGTGCCGTCGTGCCGCCAAAATATAAAACCGTATTTCCTATGAAAAACCTGCTCGGAATGATAAATAATCATTATTCGGACAGGATTGTCGCAACAGCGGAAGCGGCAAAAAATATACTTGTTTCAATGGGAACGGATCCCGAAAAAATAACCGTTATTATCAATGGCTCGGAGCCGATGCGAGAGGTCTCGATTGCCGAAAAAGAATCCGTTAGAAAAGAGCTTGGCTTGACGGAAGAAAATTTTATTTTTTCGATGATAGCAAGACTTGAACCAGTTAAAGACCATAGAACATTCATACTTGCCGCCGCAGAGGCTTCAAGAACCCACCCCGAAATGAGATTTCTGATAGTCGGAGACGGAAGCCTTGCGCAGAGCCTCCGCGCTCTTGCCGACGACCTTGGAATGAGCAATAAGATTATTTTTGCGGGGTTCCGCCAAAACGTTGCTCCGTTTCTTGCAATTTCGGACGTGAATGTAAACTGCTCTTTTTCGGAAACATCATGCCTTGCCGTCTCCGAGGGAATGAGCGCCGGAAAATCGTCTGTCGTTTCCGATTGTGACGGCAATATCGCTATGATAAATGACGGCGAAAACGGACTTGTTTTCGAGCGTGAAAACAGCGAAATGCTCGCAACCGCAATGATAACTCTTTGCGAAAACAGAGAGCTTTGCGCCCGAATGGGCGAGTCTGCAAAGACCGCCTTTGAAAATAAGTACACCGCCGAAAAAATGACAAAGACGCTTGAAGCTCTTTACGAAAAAGAATTTAACAAGAAGGAAAAGACAAATGCCCGATGCAAGTCATAATAAATATAAATACATATATAACGCGGACTCCCCGGAAGCCTTAAAAAAAATACCGGAAAAACAGATTCCTGCGCTTTGCGATGAAATTCGCGAGTTCCTGATAGAGAACGTCAGCGAAACGGGCGGACACCTTGCATCAAATCTTGGCGTTGTGGAACTTTCCGTTGCGATTCACAGAGTTTTTTCGACGCCGAGGGATCATATCATTTTTGACGTCGGACATCAAAGCTATGTTCATAAAATTCTTACGGGCAGGCGCGAGCACTTTAGAGGGCTTCGCACGCTCGGCGGAATAAGCGGCTTTGAAAAGCGCGGTGAAAGCGAACACGATTGCTTTGGCACGGGTCACAGTTCAACGTCGCTATCGGCAGCCCTCGGTTTTGCCGAAGGAGACAAAATAAAAGGTGATAACGACAGCTATACTGTTGCCGTTGTCGGGGACGGTGCTTTCACAGGCGGAATGATACACGAGGCACTCAATAACTGTTCGGAAGATCTCCGCCTTGTTATTATACTCAACGAAAACGAAATGTCGATTTCAAAAAACATAGGACATTTTGCAAAAAATCTTTCTCAAATCCGTTCGACGCGGGGATACGGCAGAACAAAACGCGCGATGAGACTTATTGTTTCGAAAATTCCTTTTGTCGGGAAGTACATTTTTAATTTTCTGCGAAATGTTAAAAAGCATGTGAAGAATACTCTTTACGGCAGTAATTATTTTGAAGATATGGGACTTTATTATATCGGTCCCGTTGACGGAAACGATTATTCGCAGGTCGAAAGCGCACTCTGGAATGCAAGAGAATACGGCGGAAGTGCTGTGGTTCATGTAAAGACGAAAAAGGGAAAGGGATATAAACCTGCCGAAGACGATCCGAGCGGATATCATTCCATGCGTGCGGCTCGACTGCAAAGTGAAGAGAAAAAAATCACCTTTTCCGAGGTGTTTGGAGACAAAATTTCGGAAAAAGCAGGGGTTGACGGTAGAATTTGTGCTGTAACGGCGGCAATGTGCGACGGAACAGGCCTTGACAGATTCAGAACGGAGCACCCCGAGCGCTTTTTCGATGTCGGGATTGCCGAGGAACACGCGCTTACTTTTGCGGCGGGACTTTCCGCGGACGGACTTAAACCCGTTGCGGCAATTTATTCGACATTTATTCAGAGAGGCTATGATAATATTGTTCACGATATTGCGCTTCAAGGGCTTCCCGTTATAATGTGTATTGACAGAGCAGGGCTTAACGCTTGCGATGGTGCGACACACCATGGTATTTTTGACGTTTCATTCTTGTCCGCAATACCGAATATTGAAATATACGCGCCTATAACATACAAGTCGCTCGAAACTTCTCTTGACGAAGCACTTTCATCAGGTAAAGCAACGGCGATACGTTATCCGAGCGGAAGCGAAGACGAAAGTATTGTGAAAGCATTTTTCGAGGATGGATTCACCTCTTGTATTTCAAAGTGGGCAAAAAGCACATTGCCCGAAAATTCAAAGCCAGATGTGCTTATAGTGACTTGCGGCAGGATAGCGTCGGAGGCTCTTAAAGCTGTAAACGAGCTTGAAAAAAGCGGCATCAAAGCTGGCATTGTGCTTCTTGAAAAGCTAAAACCTTATAAGCTTTCTGCCGAAAGCGTTGTTTCGTTCCTTCCGAAAAAGAACGGTAAAATAGTTTTTCTGGAAGAGGGAATACGCGCGGGCGGTATGGGAATGCTTATGTGTGACGAACTTTCCGAAATGGGCGTACTTAACGATTACACGCACGCGATAGCGGCAATAAACGATGATTTTGTTCTCACCGATAAAAAAGGTACTGTTTATGAGCTCGCGGGAATTTCGGCAAAGGATATAGTCAGATTGTGTAAATAAAAAATATGCCCGCCTTGGCGGGCATATTTTAATAAAGTTTATATTTGAGTCGGAGATTGTCTGCTATCATTGCTATAAACTCAGAGTTTGTGGGCTTTCCTCGGTTGTTTTGAATCGTGTATCCAAAGTATGAGTTGAGCGTGTCAACGTCGCCGCGATCCCATGCCACTTCTATTGCATGTCTTATCGCGCGTTCCACTCTCGATGTTGTAGTCGAATATTTCTTTGCCACGGACGGGTACAATACTTTGGTTACGGAATTGATTATGTCGCTGTCGTCGATAGTCAGCAGAATTGCTGTGCGGAGATATTGATAACCTTTTATATGAGCGGGTACGCCGATCTGATGAATGATTTGTGTCACCTGCGTTTCAATATCGGGATTTTCTTCTTTTGGGCTTGCGGGAACCTGGCGGTTTTGTATGCTTGCGCGTGCTTCGAGCAGTCTTTCCGCATGGCTACAAAGACTTTCAAAGTCATAAGGCCTTGGCAGACAAAGCTCTGCGCCCGCGTTTGTGGCCTCGACAAGAATGTTTTGATTTGCAACGGCGGAGAGTACAATAAAAATCGGTGCTTTGTCCTTGCCGAAGTCAAGTGATTTTGTGTTGCGGAGTACTCCGATACCGTCGATTTTTGATAACCATACATCGATTATAGCTATGTCGGGGTGAATTCTGCCGATTTTAATGAGAGCATCTTCGCCGTTAGATGCCTCTTCCACATTTCTGAATCCTGCACGATAAAGATTGTCGCGGAGTGCCTGTCTAGATGCCGTGTTTTCATCTGCAATAAGAATTTTTGAGTTTCTTGAATTATTGTATTCCATTTCATGTTCCTCCAAAAGTATTGTTTGTTCCAACACTAATATAATACCATATTATGGAAAATATTTCAAGACATTTCCCAAAATTTCCCAACTAAAAAGTAAACAAAAATAACCGGTAAAATTTGTTAATTTTTACCAATTATTCTCGTTTACTATTTTTTATTTAGAAAATAGGTCAGTTTTTGCCTTGTTTGCAGGGTTCGCAGAAGAAGTTTGTCAGATCGGCGAAGTAGATTTCGTCACCTTTTTCATTTTTTACTTTTTTGAATCCTATTCGGCGTATGAGTGCTTCGTCGCAGTCTGCCTCAAAATACGCCTTGTGCATTCCCGTAAGGTCGATGAAATTCAGAGTTGCTCTTCCGAGTACGAAAAGAGCTTCTTTTTCCTCGGCTTCGTTCTCGCTTTCGAGTACAGAGGCAATGTCCTTTATGATACCTCCGCGATCGGTTACTTTGAATTGACAAACTCCGACAAGACGATTGTTTATTGTTGCGGAATATGCGAGCAGATCGGCGTCGTATTTCACACCGCAGCGCAGACAAATCGCTTCCTGCTCTGTTTTTGACTGTATCGGTAATACTTTTAACATTCTAACTTTCCCTTTTCAGATAATTTATTTCGTCATCGGTAAGATAACGCCAAGCTCCTCTATGAAGATCGCCTAGTACT
>CAKRPQ010000110.1 GCA_934385225.1 uncultured Eubacteriales bacterium | reverse complement strand
TGTCAATACTTTTGCTGGGACTCTTGACAAAAAGAAAAAAAGGGATTATACTATCATCGGGAGGCAAAAAATGGAACAATACAATGTAACCGGAATGAGTTGCGCCGCTTGCAGTGCAAGAGTCGAAAAGGCGGTAAAGGCGGTTGACGGCGTCAAAGAATGTTCTGTCAGTCTGCTTACATCGTCCATGGCGGTTGACGGTACCGCATCGCCCGACGATGTTATCGCCGCGGTGAAAAAGGCAGGTTACGGAGCGTCACTCAAAGGCACGGCAAAAAACGGCGAAAATCAGGAAACAGGCACAGATGAAAACGACGAAACGAAGAAATTGATAAAACGACTTGTCAGTTCGGCGGTTCTTCTTCTCGTACTCATGTATTTTTCGATGGGACACACTATGTGGGGCTTTCCGCTTCCGCTTTTTCTCGCGCATAACGCACTTGCAATGGGACTTATACAGCTTCTTTTGACGATAGCTGTTATGATAATAAACGGTAAATTCTTTACAAGGGGCTTTTCCGCGCTTGCGAGACGTGCACCGAATATGGACAGCCTTATTGCGCTCGGTTCGAGTGCGGCGTTCATTTACAGCACATATATGCTGTTCGTTATGACAGCGTCGGACGCGGAAACGGCTATGCACCACCTGCACGGGCTGTATTTCGAATCCGCCGCTATGATACTTGCGCTTATAACGGTCGGAAAAACGCTTGAAGCAAGATCAAAGGGAAAGACGACAAGTGCGCTCAAAGCACTTATAAACCTTGCGCCGAAAACCGCAAACGTCATACGGGACGGTAAAGAGGTGAAGATAAAAGCCGATGAGCTGAAAGTCGGAGACATTTTTGTAGTCTATCCGGGCGAAAATATCCCTTGTGACGGCATTGTCGAAGAGGGGTCAAGTGCCGTGAACGAATCGGCACTTACAGGCGAGAGTATTCCCGTCGATAAGACTGTCGGAGACTGTATTTCGGCGGCGACGCTTAATACGTCGGGCTTTATAAAATGCCGTGCGACGCGTGTCGGCGAGGATACATCGCTTTCGCAGATAATAAAGACCGTGACCGATGCGGCGGCGACAAAAGCACCTATCGCAAAGGTCGCCGATAAGGTTTCGGGAATTTTTGTCCCGACGGTAATATGTATTGCGCTTGTCACAGCCGCAGTATGGCTTATCGTCGGAAAAGGTGTCGGATACGCGCTCGCGAGGGCAATTTCGGTGCTTGTTATAAGCTGCCCGTGTGCACTCGGACTTGCAACTCCCGTTGCCATAATGGTCGGAAGCGGTGTCGGCGCGAAAAACGGAATCCTTTTTAAGACAGCGGCGGCGCTCGAAGAGACGGGAAGAGCCGATATAGCGGTTCTTGACAAAACAGGAACGGTTACGAACGGGATGCCTGTTGTCACAGATATTTTGCCCGTCAGTACAGACGAAAAAGAGCTCATAAAATACGCAAATTCCCTTGAATCGAAGAGCGAGCATCCGCTTGCAAAAGCGATAACGAAGTACGCGCTTGAATCGGGGACGGGAAGCCTGACCGTCGATGATTTCTCGGTACATTCGGGCTTCGGTCTTTCGGCTGCCTGCGAAGGGAAAGAACTTTGCGGCGGCAATATAAAGTATATATCCGAAAAAGCCGAAATAACAGCAGAAACCGCCGAAAAAGCCGATAAAATGTCGGCGGAAGGTAAAACGCCTATGTTTTTCTCGCTCGGTGATAAACTTCTCGGAATAATCGCCGTTGCGGATACTTTGCGCGACGACGGCAGAGAAGCGATTGAGGGGCTTAAAAAGCTCGGTGTCAAGACTGTTATGCTCACGGGAGATAACGAACGTACGGCAAAAGCCGTCGCCGCAAAGGCGGGAATCGACGAGGTCGTTGCCGACGTGCTTCCTACGGGTAAGGAAAGCGAGATAAGAAAATATTCGGGCGAGGGTAAGACCGTAATGGTCGGAGACGGAATCAACGACGCGCCCGCACTCACCGCCGCAAACGTCGGGATCGCAATAGGAGCGGGAACGGACGTTGCCATCGACGCCGCCGATGTGGTTCTTATGAAGAGCAGGGCACTTGACATTCCCGCGTCGCTTTGCCTCGGACGTGCCGTTCTTCGGAATATACACGAAAATCTTTTCTGGGCGTTCATCTATAATATTATAGGCATTCCGCTTGCGGCGGGCGTGTTCATTCCGCTTTTCGGCCGGGAACTGAACCCGATGTTCGGTGCGGCGGCAATGAGCCTGTCGAGTTTCTGCGTAGTCTCAAATGCGCTCAGACTTAATTTCATAAATGTTTATGATTTCGGGAAATATAAAAGAAGTCCAAAAATAAAAAAATCTCACAAAGGGGAAGATAAAATGGAAAAAACATTTAATGTTGAAGGAATGATGTGTGCACACTGCGAAGCGCACGTTAAAAAGGCTCTTGAATCAATAGACGGTGTAAAGAGCGCGACGGCTGATCACGCGAGCGGAAAAGTGGTTGTTGAGTTTGAAAAGAATGTTCCCGACGACGAAATGATAAAAGCGATCAAAGACGCGGGATATACGGTAAAATAAAAAAGTAAAAGGCGGTCTGCTTATGGCAGACCGCCGATTTTTTAGTGACCGCAACCGCAGCCGCAGTTTTTCTCCGAATTTTGCGTAAACGAAGAGGGAATGGAAGAAGATGAGAATTCCTCTACCGGGAACGACATAGACCTGAACAGAGTGCAGGCATTTTTCTCTTCGGGGCAAGAGCATTCCTTGTCGGGAACCGAATATTCCGTAGCGTTTACGAGATACTGACCGGGTCGGGTAATGCGAACGACAGAGAAGATGCCGAGACTTACGACAAGCGAACGCTCACCGCCGTTGCGGGAAAGAGGAGCACCTATTCTTCCGCTTACTCTGTCCGGAATTTCGTCAACGTGGCAGCAGCAACAGCAGTTGCAGCAGCAATCCTTTTCTTCCATGATCTTAGTGTCAAGCACAACGGGTGCCGCAACATCGACGGTCGCCGTCGGCGTATTTCTCTGATATGTGCTCGGTTCGGGGTTGCAAGGATTCTCGCAGTTTCCGCTCTTGTAGGTACTTACACCGCTTTCGCCGCCGAAAAGAATAACTCTTTTTTCGATTGCGGCAACGCCCTCAAACTCCTGACTTCTGCCGCCGACGCATGCTTCACAGCAGACCGTAACGAAGAAACGGATATTGACAGCGTAAAAACCGCGGTTGAACTGAACGGGATCTATCGTTATGCAGGTTGAAGTGATTTCGGCGTTTCTGACTCTGACATTACCCGTGTGTTCTATTATTTCCTGACCGAAGTCTGTGAGATAAACCTTTGCGTTTTCGAAGCAGTCACGGTCGCGGCAGGAATCGAGGACGTGATTTGCTTCTATGCAGACAAGATCGCCTCTGCCGCTTCCGCAAAATTTATTTTCCGATATAGCCATAGTAGTGCTCCTTTGTGTCTTAGTTGATGGGACGAAAAAGCTGTCCGTCCTTCCTTAACATACTATGACTGCCGGACTGTTTTTGACAATAAATGATTAATTGCGGCACGCAATCCGTTTTGCTACGCGCAATACGGAATTCGGAATAAGCTCGGAGCAAAAGTTTTCCGCGCGTCGGAACAACTCGGACGATCGCACGTCGCAAAAAAAAGTAGTATCGTTCACAGTGAAATAAAATGAAAGCGGGTCGCTTTCGCCTGCCCGTATCCCGAGCGAGAGGGTTGGCGGAGAAGCAATGCGACCCGCGGAATTTGAGGCGTCACACGGCAGAGTTCCGATTAAAAGTATCAGAACGGTTATAATCAGGATTTTCCTTCTTGTTTTTATGCGTCGGGCTGTTTTTTCGGTGTTCATTTCAGTCCTTTCCTTTGATAAGCTCCGTCAGAGATTCGGCAACGAGTTTTGCCGCCTTTTTTGCTTCATCGAGTGTGTTTCCGCTTGACCCTATTTCGAGAAGAAGAGAGCCCTTCGCGTATTGTTCGTTGTACGCCGCACCTCTGAGGTATACGGGTCTGCTTATGTTTCCGTATTTGTCGTTCAGAGATGCTCGCAGAGCGAGCGCGAGGGACAGACGGTCTTCCCAGTCAGGGAAATTTGCTCCTTTGTAGTTTGAACCGACCACACTCATGACCTGTGCGACTTTTTCGCCGTCTATTTCGCAAACCGCACCGACAAGCGTGCCGTCCGATTTCAGAATGGCATCGCGGTGAACGTCGAAAACATACTGTATGGACGGATATTTTGCCGTATAGCTCTTTATAGTTTCCGCCGCGCGCGAGTACGATTCTTCATATGATTTTTCATCATGCATTATCTCGCAGTGCAGCGTCGGAATGCCGTTTTCGTTAAAGACTTCCGTCATCACCTTGCCGACGGCGACTACGTTTTTCTCTTTGTCTTTCGTTCTTGAAATGTCGCCGCCGTCATATGTATAAAAATCTTTTCCGTCATCGGCGTAGGCTTCCGTTCCGTGTGTGTGTATTATAAGAATGATGGGATCCTTTCCGTCTCCGTTGTATTTCGGAACGGGATTACCTTTTTTTATGAGTGACTTTATGTCGGGCTTGTATCCCGTTTCGTTTGAAATATATTCGTCGCCGAGATCCTTTCCGCAAAGATCCGTTTTTTCTATCGGATATGTTTCGATGTTTTTTTTATCGTTTTCGGTATTTTCATCGCTTTCCGTCTCTTCCGGAATATCGTTTTTACCTGTTTCGGCGTTCCCGATTCCCTTATGCTCGTCCGAGACGGGCGGCTCGCCGAGAGTTCCGCGGTGATACTGATCTCCGATTCCGAGTAGCCGTTCGGTCACTCTTTCGGAGAATGTTGTCCTGACCTCCGTGCCGTCGCGAATTGCCAGCATTTCGCCGAGAAGATCCGAACGAAGAGCGTTTCTGCCTTTACCGAAAAAATTTATTCCGAAGTCCGCCGCCGTAGTCGCGATTGCAAAAACGGCAACCGATATTGTGACGATTGCATAAAGTCCGTGAGGTTTCCTTTTCCGCACCTCGTCGCGCCCGATATCCGAGACGGGCGGAGTGCTTTCGTCTGCCGCTTTCGGCGGCAGTATTTGATATTCCGTCAGTTGAAGATCTTTCATTATGCCGCTCCTTTCACTTTACTTATGGTAATTATATGCTTCACTTAATGATAATATTACTCCCGAAAAACCGAAAAAGCCTTTTCGAGGGATTCTGCGAGAAGCTCGGACATATGCCTTGTTATAACGTCTCCTTCTTTTGGTGTGACAAAAAAACTTTCTCCGTTTTTCAGAACCTTTTCGAGTTTCGGGTTTGTTCTTTTTATTCCCGCACGATGCAGGGCGTCAAAAACGAGAACGGAGGAATCGACAACTGTCGGAATGCCGACGGATATTACGGGAACGCCGAGGCTGCTCTTGCATATTGCGACCCGTGTGTTTCCTATGCCCGATCCCGGTTCTATGCCGCAGTTCGAGATTTGCACAACGGCGGCAAGCCTTTCGCATGAACGTGCCGCAAGCGCATCTATGGCGATGACGGCATCGGGCACGGAGTTTTCGACGGCTCCTTTTATGAGCTTTGCCGTTTCTATCCCCGTCTGACCGAGCACTCCCGGCGAAAGTGCCGAAA
>CAKRPQ010000109.1 GCA_934385225.1 uncultured Eubacteriales bacterium | reverse complement strand
TCTTGGAGATAGTAAAATGAAATACGAAAATGAAATAAAAAGACGTCGTACATTTGCGATAATTTCGCACCCTGATGCGGGTAAAACGACGCTCACGGAAAAATTTCTTCTCTACGGAGGCGCGATTCAGACGGCAGGCTCGGTAAAGGGCAAGGCGTCCGACAGGCACGCCGTCTCCGACTGGATGGATATGGAGAAGCAGAGAGGAATTTCGATAACGTCCTCGGTTCTCCGCTTTGAATACGACGGCTATTGTATAAACATTCTCGACACACCCGGTCACCAGGACTTCTCGGAGGACACATACCGTACTCTTATGGCGGCGGACAGTGCCGTAATGGTAATCGACGCAGCAAAAGGTATCGAACCGCAGACGCGAAAGCTCTTTAAGGTCTGCGCCATGCGCGACATTCCGATATTTACGTTCATAAACAAGCTCGACCACGAGGCGCGCGACCCGTTCGACCTTATCGACGAGCTTGAAAAAGAATTCGGCATCGGAACATATCCGATGAACTGGCCTATCGGCTGCGGTGTGAACTTCAAGGGCGTTTACGACAGAGACAAGCGCTGCATTCTCTCGTTTGCCGACGCGCACAAGGGACGCGAACGCCTCGGCGCGATTAAATGCGACATATCCGACACCGAAAAACTGGACGAGCTTATCGGCGAGTACCAGAGGAAAGAGCTTGTCGAACAGATAGAACTTATTGACGGCGCGTGCTTCGACTTTGACCTTGACAAGGTACGCCACGGCAAGCTCAGTCCCGTTTTCTTCGGCTCGGCACTGAACAACTTCGGTATAGAAACGTTCCTTGAATACTTCCTTAAAATGACGACATCTCCGCTTCCGCGCAAAACCGAGGGCGAAACGGTCGATCCGTTCGACGACAGATTTTCCGCGTTCGTTTTCAAAATACAGGCGAACATGAACAAAGCGCACCGCGACAGAATCGCGTTTATGCGCATCTGTTCGGGAAAATTCGAACGCGGTGCGGAATATTTTCACGTCCAGGAGGGCAAACAGATAAAGCTTTCGCAGCCGCAGCAGATGATGGCGCAGGAACGCGAAATCATAGACGAGGCTTATGCCGGCGACATTATCGGCGTTTTCGACCCCGGCATATTCTCTATCGGCGACACGATATGCGAAAAGAGCATGAAGATAAAATTTGAGGGCATACCGACTTTCGCTCCCGAACGCTTCGCAATGGTCGAACAGATAGACAGCATGAAGCGCAAGCAGTTTGCAAAAGGCATGACGCAGATCGCGCAGGAAGGTGCGATACGAATGTTCTTTGAGCCTGACGCGGGTATGGAACGCGTTATTGTCGGCGTTGTCGGCGAGCTTCAATTTGAGGTTCTCGAAGCGAGAATGAAGAGCGAATACGGCGTCGAATTTATCCGCCGACCGCTCGAATGGCAGTATATACGCCGCATTGCGAACGACGTCGACCCCAAAACGCTCGACCTCTATCAGACGGCGTGGGTTCAGGACGTGCGCAAGAACAACTTCCTCTTATTCAAGAGCGAATGGTTCATCACGAGAACGCTCGAACACAACGAGGGCAAGCTCGAACTTGCCGAATTCGGGCAGTAAGATTCAAAGAAAAACACGGTTGAAAAAATCAACCGTGTTTTTCTTTATTATCCGCACTTGATTTTGCGAAAAGAAATTTCGTCTGCAAAAGATAAAGCTTTCTGTATTCGCTCGGCGTCATCCCGGTTTCGCGCTTAAAAAATCTGCAAAGATAACCACTATCGCAAAATTCCATATTTTTGGTTATTTCATCAAGGGTGGTCTTCTCATTTTGCAGATACATTTTTATTCGATTGATTCGATGAATTTGTCTGTATTCGACAGGAGAAATACCGATGTGATTTCTGAAAAGACGTTCAAAATATCCCATGCTCACGCCGCACAGATTTGATATTTCACCGATTGTTCTGTTTTCCGAACTGTTTTCAAGATATTTCATCCCCGTCTCGACAACCTTAAGTGACGTAAACCCGCTGCGTTCGGCTTTGCAATTTACCGACAGTGTATTGAAGAAGTTGTATATAGCCGAATACGCGGAAAGGACGGCGTTTCCGCCGGACCCAAGCACTCCTATTATGGTGTACAGCAAATTTTTGTATATTTCCGTGCCATGTGTCGTGACAATGACAACCCTGTCAGAAAAAGAAATCCCATCTCCAATATCAAATTTACAACTCATTTGGCGTTTCGGCAGTTCTCCTCTCGTAACAGGGACATCATTCAGCGTAAATTCGAAGAGCAAATTTTCTTGTGCAACACTTCCCACGGCAGGTGAATTTTCCCACATATAGCTGCAATTTTTCGGCATATAGACTAATGCACCGTGCGGAATATACAGCGGTTCTTCGCCTTTTTGATAGCAGACTCCCGTTGTGTTTGCAAAAAGAAGAAACGCGTCTGTCGGGCGCGGTTCGTGCATAACAAATTCCGTTTTTCCGTTAAAAATCTGTCTTGACGCAAAGGCATCCGACACCGAAAAAAAACGATTTTCAAGTTCCGAAAAATCCAGAATCATTATTTTTTCACTCCTTTCAGGCACCTACGAGACAATTATACAATCTATGCCCTCTGTTGTCAATCCAAAGTACAAAAAATCCAATTTATAGGTCAAAAATGTCATTGTTTTTTAGGACACGGATTATTATAATAAATTAAAAACAAATCAGGAGGAGAAAAAATGGATAAAAAACTCACAGTTGCCCTGCTCGGTGCAGGCGGAAGAGGAAGTTTGTTCGGAGAAAAAATGCAAAGCATTCCCGAACATTATGAAATATCAGCCGTCTGCGACATAAACCCGAAGCAGCTTGACAAAATAAAAAAACTGCTGAATCTTGACGAAAGTAAACTGTTTTCGGACGAGGAGACTTTCTTCGAGAAGAAAAGAGCGGATGTAATCGTCATCGCCACATACGATAAATGCCACGTCCGCCAGTGCATTCGTGCCATGAAGCAAGGATACGACATTCTGCTTGAAAAGCCGATATGCTATTCACGTAAGGAGATAACCGAGCTGCTTGACACAAGGAGAGAAACGGGCAGAAAAGTCACCGTTTGTCACGAATTACGATATGCTCCCGCATTCGAAAAGGTTTCGGAACTTCTCCGAGACGGCGTAATAGGCCGGCTCATCGCAATTGACGCAATGGAGCGTGTCGTCTGGTGGCATCAGGCGCAGGCGTATGTCCGCATACAATCGCAGATAAACGATGTTACGGCACCTACTATTCTTGCAAAATGCAGTCACGATCTGGATCTTGTCTGTCACTATGCAAACTCCGAATGCGACACCGTATCGTCAATCGGGTCTCTCGGATTTTTCCGAAAGGAGAACGCACCGAAAAATTCCACTGAAAAATGTTTTGACTGTCCTCACGTAAACACCTGCCCGTACAGTGCAAAAAGAATCTACATTGATATGTGGAAATCAAACGGATGTCCCGAATTCACATGGCCCTATAACAAGGTTTCTCTGAAAAAACCGACAACAGAGAAAGACCTCTATGACGGAATACGCAATACATATTTCGGAAACTGTGTATTCAAATGCGGTGTCAATACGAACGAGCACGTCACCGATCATCAGCTTGTGCAAATGAAATTCAAAAACGGTGTCACGGCAAATCTCAACATGGTTTTCGGCGGTGAAGCGGGCAGACGAATTAATCTTTTCGGAACACTCGGCGAGATCGTTCTCGACGAAAGAGAAGAAAAAATAATAATATACCGCTACGGCGAAGAAAAAAGCGCGCTTGATTTCAAATCCATAACAGAGGGCGGGAACGCTCACGGCGGGGGAGACAGCAGGCTTGTAAAAGAACTTTACTACATTCTCACGGGAGAAAGCGAGAACAGAACTTCGCTCGAAGATTCGGTCGAAAGCCATCTTATAGGAATAAGCGCAGAGGAATCAAGACTTGACGGCGGAAAACTCGTAAAGGTTCATCACAATTAAAGTAAAAAAGACGGAAACTTAATAACTAAAAGCAGCTATGAAAAGACCACTTGCGGAAGAAAAAAACATCTTCCGCAAGTGATCTTTCATTTTAAGTGTCCGTCTTTAGAATTCGGTTCGGCTTTCGCCTCTCATTTTTGTGTCATAGTCCGAACGGATTACCGCCGCCCGATTCGCTTTCGCCTTTACCGTTTTCGGGAGCTTCTTCATTCTCCGTCAAATGTTCTTTATCTGCAACCGTGGCATTCTCCTCGGCTTTTTTCTTATTTGCCTCGCTGCTCTCGCGCTTCTTCGCCTCGGAAATCTCCTCGATCTCCTCTTCGGTGCAGTCGCGCTCCATTGCAGCCTTGAACTGGTCGTTATCCATCGTTTCGTGCTTATAGAGGTACTGCGCGATGAAGTGGAGCTTATCCATATGCTCTTTCAGATATTCGGTACACTTTTCGTATGCGGAATCTATGATTGCGCGAACCTCGTCGTCGATCTCCGCCGCGGTCTTCTCCGAATAGTTCTTGCCGGAACTGAAATCGCGTCCGAGGAACACCTCGTCGCTGCTATGCTCGTTTCCGTAGAGGATAGTTCCGAGCTTTTCGCTCATACCGTATCTCTCTACCATCGCTCTCGCTATCTTCGTCGCCTGCTGAATGTCGTTCGACGCGCCCGTCGAAATATCGTCAAGCACAAGCTGTTCGGCAACGCGTCCGCCGAGGCAGACAATGATATTATCTATCATTTCGTTTCTCGTCTGAACCATTCTGTCCTCTTCGGGAACGCGTATCGTGACACCGCCCGCATTGCCCGCGGGGATTATCGTGATATGCTTTACGGGGTCTGACGTCGGGCAGTAGTAAGAAACGACAGCGTGACCCGCCTCGTGATATGCGCACAGCTTATTGTCCTGTTCCCTGCGCTGTTTTGCCTTCTTTTGGGGACCCATAATGACCTTCATATACGCGTCCTCTATCTCGTCCATACCGATAAGCTCTTTTCCGCGTCTTGCGGCAAGGAGTGCCGCCTCGTTAAGGAGGTTTGCAAGATCCGCGCCTGTAAATCCTACGGTACTCTGCGCGATCTTCTTAAAGTTGACGGTCGATTCAAGCGGTTTATCCTTTGCGTGGACTTTGAGGATTTCCTCTCTGCCCTTTATATCGGGATAACCGACGGTGATCTGTCTGTCGAAGCGTCCCGGACGGAGAAGCGCGGGATCAAGAATATCGGGGCGGTTCGTCGCCGCGATAACGATTATACCCTCGTTTGAGCCGAAACCGTCCATTTCGACAAGGAGCTGGTTAAGGGTCTGTTCCCTCTCGTCGTGACCGCCGCCGAGTCCCGCTCCGCGGTGACGTCCTACGGCATCGATCTCGTCGATAAAGATAATGCTCGCGGGTGCTTTCTTTGCCGTATCGAAAAGGTCACGGACGCGCGAAGCGCCGACACCGACGTACATTTCAACGAAATCCGAACCGGAAATCGAGAAGAACGGAACATTAGCCTCGCCCGCAACCGCTTTTGCAAGCAGTGTTTTACCCGTACCGGGAGGGCCTACAAGCAGAACGCCGTGCGGTATTTTCGCACCGAGCTTCGTATATTTTTTGGGATCTTTGAGGAAAGCGACGACCTCTTCAAGCTCTTC
>CAKRPQ010000108.1 GCA_934385225.1 uncultured Eubacteriales bacterium | reverse complement strand
GCTTATGACCGCGGACGCGCGTTTTGAATTTACATAAGAAAGTCCGAACATATAAACAACCGACGTAAGAAGCGCGAGAGCAAGCGAACCGACGCGCAGCTTTCCTGACCTTTTCAGATTTTCGGTCGTCTGGCTTTTTGTTTGATTTCTCGTATTCTTGAAGAACTTTACCGCCGCCAGGGCAAGAACGCCAAGAAGAAGCGCGGGGATAAGCATTTTCAGTATCATATCCGTCATAAAATCTTCCTCCGTTCTTAATACTTATTTATATCGGCTATCACTATTTCGGGGCGGTTCGCTATGCGAAGCAGATCTTTGTTCGAAAGACCCGAAGTCACGATAATATTTTCGTTTTCCGTCTCGTATTTGCCGTAAATCATATGCCCTTTCATTTCGGGGAGCAGTCCGTAGCTTCGCGAATAAAGTCCGCCGACGACGGGCAGTCTCGCCATACCGCCGTGTGTATCGCCGCACATAACAAGATCTCCCCATGTTTCGTCTTCGAGCGTCTCTATGAGAACAGGCTCGTGACAGAGGAATATTTTTGCGGTATCGGAATCGCCGTCATAGAGAAATTCGTTAAATTTCCCGCCCGCGTATTGCCAGAAAGCGGACGGGTTCGACGTAAGAGTACCGAATATTCTGACTTTATTTCCCTTTACTTCGATATCTTCATATTCGTTGAAAAGCACCTTTGCGCCCGCTTTTTCGAGCGTTTTTTTAAGTTCGCTATCCGATTTGCGGAGCTTTTCGGGATTTCTGTTTTCATCGCCAAAACCGAATTTCGCGTCAAGCGCTTCTAGTGTCATATCACACCCGAATTCAATCTCACATTCATTGTTACCGTAGATATAATAAACGGGTGCAATCTCCGAAAGGCGCGTCACAAGCGATTCGAGTGCGTCTGTACTTCCGCCGTCATAGCAATCGCCCGTCATTACGATGATGTCGGGTTCGAGCAGAGAAAGTCTGTGAACGAGTTTATCGTTATTTTTGCCGTAGGACGAGCCGTGAAGATCGGAAAGCTGGATAATTCTGAAATTTTCATATGTATGGTCTATTCCGAGAGAGTAAAAATTCTCCTTGAAATTCATATTCATAGCGTAATTCGCGCATATAAGCGCAAGTGCCACGGCAAGAACAAAGCAAAGAACAGACGCGATGATATTTCTTATGCCGCGTTTATACCGCGCTGCCCTTTTTGCAGGCGATGTTTTGCGTTTTGCGCGTGCAGAGCTTTTTTTACCAGCCGCCGAAACGAATTTTACGGACGGGATATGTCCCGTGACCGACGACACCGCCATATAGATATAATTCATATATTTGGCGGTGAAATCCTTATATGTCTTCTCGTCGTTATATGAAAAAACTATCAGATTGCCGTCGCCCTTTATTTTAACGACGGAGAAAGTATTTTCCCATATTTCAAAGTCCGAGGGTGCCATGCGGTTCTTTATCTTTTCGCTTATTTTTCCGAAAAGAATGTCGTTTTGTGACATCTCCATTAAAAATCACCTTTCCTGTTTTTTGTGAGTCCCTTATAAAGCGAAAGCGTCATATCGGCAGTTTTCTCCCACGGGAATCTGCCGCAGACACTGTCGGAAATGCTTTTATATTGCTCCGCCTCATGTACGTTGTCGATAAGATACTGTAATTTTGACGCAAGATCACGCGCATCGCCTTTCTTGAAAGAAAGCGCCGTATCGCCCGTGACCGAAACGTTTTCGGGAATATCGGAACATACGACGGCATTCCCGTAGGAAAGTGCTTCAAGTAGGCTGAGCGACATTCCTTCAATGCTTGACGGCAGACAAACGGCGTAAGCGTTACTGTAAATCTCGCCGAGTGTGTCGCCCGAAACAAAGCCCGTAAAAATGATATTTTTATTCCCGTCCGCCATTTTGCGGAGTTGCTTTACATATTCGTCCGTGTCGCTTGCCTCACCGCAGATGACAAGTTTTTTGTCGGTGCGGAGCATTCCGAACGCTTCGATAAGAAGATGCACACCCTTTTCCTCGGTAAGACGCGAAACAATGGCAATATACGAATTCCTATAAAGTCCGAAACGGCTTTTTATAATGTTCGCTTCAAGAATACGCGGTTTCGATATTCCGTTCGGTATGACGGCGGTTTCTCTGCCGTAGGTTTGAAGAAAATATGTTTTTGCCGCCTCGCCGAGGACGATAACGGCGTCCGCGTACTTCACGAGAGACCTCTCGCCGTGCTTTATATAGCGTGAGGCAAAGCCCTTTCCCCACTTTTCGCGCTGCCAGTCAAGTCCGTGAACCGTCGCAACGCACTTTTTTCCGAACATCTTCGGTATAAACATCGCTCCGCACGGTCCTTCCGCGTGGAAATGAACGATATCGCAGTCGGAAAACGATGCTTTTATTGCCGCAGTAAAGGACGCCGTCATTGCGGAGATGCCTCTCTTTTTTACGGCGAACGCTTTCTTTAAGCGCACACCGTGAAAAACGCCGTTTTTGATTTCACCCGCGTATTCCGAGCCGACCTCGTCCGTACTTCTGTTGTAGCAGACAATTTCCGCTCCGCGCTCCGCCATCATCGGGCAAAGTGTCGTGAGAACGGTCTCTATTCCGCCTTTTGTCGACGGCACTGCCTTATGTCCGAGCATTGCGATCTTCATATCTCTCCTTATCTGCCCGTTGCGCTGAGCATGGCAAAAGGCGTTTTTAGTATGATTTTTATGTCTTTCCATGTTGTGCGGGTCTCGACGTATTCAAGATCCATTTCCACCCACTTATCGAACGGAATGTCATTCCTGTCAGGGCTTATCTGCCATGTACAGGTTATTCCCGGTGTGACGAGCAGTCTGAGTTTTTCGTAATCGGTGTATTCGGCAACCTCTTCGGGAAGCGGCGGACGCGGTCCGACAAGGCTCATATTGCCTTTGAATACGTTGAAAAGCTGCGGGAGCTCGTCAATCGAAAACTTGCGTATGACTCTGCCGACGCGTGTTATACGCGGGTCGTTCTTTATTTTGAAAACGGGACCGTCCATCTCGTTGAGTGTCATAAGTTCTTCTTTTCTCTTGTCCGCGTCAACGTACATTGAGCGGAACTTCCACATATAAAACGGTTTTCCGTGTCTGCCGATCCGTATCTGCTTATAAAACGGACTTCCGTGCGGGTCGTCTATGAAAATGACAAGTGCCGTCAGAATCATGGGAACGATCAGAATAAGAAGAAGCAGTCCTGTTACTGTAACGTCAAATATTCTCTTTTTTCTCCAATATCCTAAATACGATTTTTCGAGCAGTCGTCTCATTCGGTATGCGGTTCTTTCATCGACTTTGTCGTATTCGAGATATTTCATATTACCATTCCCACCTTTTCGACTTATGTAATATTTTTGCGTAAAGGAAACAGTATGCGCGAATACCGATTATTTTTTTTAAGCGTTTTGTGCGCTTTGTGACGTCCGAACACCACGAGGAATCGTAGTGATGTATCGAAATCGTTCTGTCCGTTATCTTTTTCTCACCCGTAAAGAAGCTTATCGGGCAGAGAACGCTCTCGTCAAGAAAACAGGTGTTTTCTATCACTTGATCTTTCACTTCTCTGTTCATTCCGAGACTAAGAAGCGGTATGGTATTTCGCTTCGGACAAGGCGTTTCGTCATATGCGCCGTCGTCAAGGATAAACGGAATGTCATCGTAATCATCGAGCATTGCACGGACGAATTTATTACCTTTTGATGCGCCGAAACCGAGTCCGGTTGAAATGCAGTCACGTTCATAGCCGAAAAAGCCGTCGTATTTTTCGGTCAGAGAGTTAAGGCTTTTTATCAGCTCCACGTCGGTGTCAAGATAGACGCCGCCCTCTTCATAAACGATTTTAAGTCTGAAATAATCGCTCGCGAATGCCCATTTTTTATTTTCATATGCCTCGCGCGCATAGCGGTTCTCGCCGAGATCAAGGTTTGTTTCGTCCCACCGCTTTATTTCGTATTCGGGGCAAAACTTTTTCCACGACGCAATACATTTTCGGACGGATTTCGGCAGCGGCGCACTGCCGAGCCATATGTAATGGATTACTTTCGGAATGCTCATATTGTCACACCCTGTTCTCTATATACGCCTTTGTTGCGTTTTCTCTCGATATTATTTTTGCGGGGTTTCCGATAACGATACTGTGACTCGGAACGTCAAAATTCACAAACGAGAGCGGTGCGATAAGCACATCGTCGCCTATTCTGATGTTTCCGACGACAACGGCGTTCGTCCCTATCCAGACGCCGTCACCGATAACGGGCGTTCCGCGTCTTTCTCCGCGGTTTTCCTGCCCTATCGTGACACCCGTCGCGACGTTTACGTTCTTCCCTATCACCGTATCGGGGTGAATGATAAGCCTGCCCGTATGTCCTATGTAAAAGCCCTCTCCGATCTTCGTTCTCGCGGGAATCTGTATTCCGCTTTTAAGCGAAAGTCGGCGCAGTCTGAGCTTAGCAAACGGATTTTTGCTTCCGTGCGCGCGTCTGAACGCAATCATAAATCTTTCCTCAGGTGAGCGGAACAGCTTATGCGCAAAATCGGTGCCTGCGTCACCGTATCTTCGGTAGAGATCCTTTTTAATCAGCTCTTTAATATTCGATTTCACGCCTTTTCACCTCTGTTTTTAAGAATCGACTTTATTCCCCCCACAATCCTCGGACGCGCAAGAAGATTTGCGAGCGCATAAAGCGGAAGTATCCAAAGAGAATTCAAGATACCGTGAAGAACAAGCCTCCCGAAATTCATTCCGAGGAAACGCGATGTTCCGAAAACGAAGCACACGAGCGCAAAAACGGCAAAATTCGCAAATATCACCGTGCAAGTGCTTCTCATACTCCGTCCGAGTGCCTTTTTGTTTGAAAAGTATATCACGGCGACAGCTCTGAACAGAAGTGCCGCAACAGTCCCCGCAAGTGCCCCGCATATGCCCCACTTCATCACGCCGAAAACAGAGACAACAATATTTATCGTCATTTCGGCGAAAGCGTGCCACGTCGTTTTTTTGAAATCGCCCGAATATTCGACGATCTGGTTTGACGGCAGTTTGACGCACGCCGTCAGCTTTGAAAGCGAGAAAAGAAATATAAGCGTGGGGTTTATGTAATCGGCATCGCTTATGCCGCCTGTGTAAATCCGTATAATCGGCAAAAGAAACACGCACATAAGCGTATATATCATAAAGTTTACGGCTATGTAGCAGGATTCGTACAGGTCATATTTACGCATAAATTTTTCGCGGTCAACCGAAAAAAGCTGTCCGAGGGCAAAGTTGATTCCCTTTACAAGGCTTGATATAAACGCTTCGACCTGCGTAAAAAACAAATTGTATATCGAATAGACGCTGACCGTTTTGAAATCACAGATGAACGAAATAAGAAGAATGTCGGTATTGTTAAAGACCATCGCCGAAATCTGATGCACGAGAACGGAATTTTTCTGCGAGATAGCCGCCTTGTTCGCTTTTACGCCGAAATCGAGCCATTTGTACTGTCTTCTCGCATAAACGGTGACAAAGAGAAGCTGCAAGACAGCGAAAAGGCAGTAGGAAAACTGCATAAGAACGAGGTTATCGGTAAGAAGGAGTACCGCTATCTTCCCGAAGCCGCTCAAAATTTGAAGCGCGATCTGCGAGGCGGTGATTATATACTGCCTGCCGTCGGTTTCGAGGAGTATC
>CAKRPQ010000107.1 GCA_934385225.1 uncultured Eubacteriales bacterium | reverse complement strand
GCGCTATTCAAACTGTAAACTGCACCCGAAGCAGATACCGACGAAAAAGTACATTATCGAGAGTGAGCTGTCAACTATCGGTTCTGACGCGGCGACGGCTCTCCTTGATTGTTTGCTTAGCGAATCGGACGGAAACGAGCAGAAGAATAATATAATCGCGGCAGCTTTTCTGCTTGAATTTGTTTCGCGGCTTATTTACCGCGATAAGAACGGAGCGTACCGCAAGTTGCCCGTCGAAAAATATTATCAAAACATATTTGAGGGCTATGCGGAAGACCCTGACGAGGTTTTTTCGCGAGCCGAAGAAAGCGGATACAAAATAACGCATGAGAAAGCGGAGCATATTCATAAGCTCGTATTGCAGATAGCGGATATTGTCTGCCCTATGATCGTTTGCACGGACGAGCAGGCGTTTGTCAGCGAATACGCGTATGCGATCGAGTATGTGATACGGCACGACGGAGATATTCCGAAGCCCGAAATGCAGGGGCTTTTCCCGAAAAATTATGCCGATTATCGCTATGAAGAGGGAATTGCCGAAGAGATGCGAAAGGCAATCGACTTTTATCTTTAAGTGCTATAAAACGGGAGGCAGAAAATGATCCGGTTTATTGCCGATACGCATTTCGGTCACGAAAGTATAATAGACCTGTGCGGTCGTCCGTTTAAGGACGCAGGCGATATGGAAACGTTTATGATAAAGGCGTGGAACGAGAGGGTTCGCGGTGACGATACCGTTTTCATTTTGGGAGATATGCTCTTTAAGCATAAAGATCCCGAAAGAGTTCTGAAACTTCTGAAAGGCAAAAAACGCCTTATTGTCGGGAATCACGACGTCACTTGGATAGGCAATCCCGCACTTGCAAAATATTTCACCACTGTCGAGCCGTACGCGGAATTTTCGGACGGCAAGCGTAAGCTGGTGTTGTTTCACTATCCGCTTGTGACATGGAATCATGAGGCGAAAAGCTATATGATCCACGGTCATATCCATAACAGTACGGACGGCGATTATTGGAGCATTATAAAAAACAACCCGCGTATTCTTAATGCGGGAGCGGATATAAACGGGTTTTGTCCCGTCACGTTTGAGCAACTGCAAGTCAACAATGAGCGTTTCAAAAACGGATCTTTGCAATAAAAAACGCTTGAAATAAAGGCGTAATTACGCGTGAATACAGACTGAAAACGGATACTGAAATCAGGCACTGAAATCAGGTACGCATATGTGTGCCTGATTTTTATTTTTTTGAAAAAAACGCTTGACTTTACCCTTGGGTAAAGGTTTATAATATAAAACGAGGTGATGTTATGAGGATAAACGATGTCGAAAGGATAACTGGACTTTCACAGAAAGCAATTCGGCTGTATGAAAGCAAAGGGCTTATCGTCATATCAAGAGATGATAACGGTTACCGAAATTATACGGACGAAAACATAAACGCGCTGAAAAAAATAAAACTTCTGCGAAGCGCGGGCGTTTCGATAGCGGATATTAAACTGCTGCTTTTCGGAGTTATGAATATCGATGAAGTGATGAATAAGCGCAAGTCCGAAATATTGAAGGAAAGCGGAATAAATTCCGAAAAATACCGCATTTGCGAGATAATATCCGAAAAAGGAGATATTGACGACCTTAAAACAGCGGAAAAATTCACCGAAAACGAGGAAGAAACGGAAAACGAAACCTACGGAGAGCTTTCGGTGGGGATCGACATCGGAACGACTACTGTCAGTGCGATCGTGTACGATATTGACAAAAAAGAGCCGATTGAGACATATACTGTTCCGCATAATTCTTACATCTGCTCCGATACACGATCCGAGCAGAGCGTTTTCGTCATAACGGATAAAGCCGAAAAACTGCTTTATCATATCCTGAATAGTTATAAAGGGATTGTGAGCATCGGCCTTACGGGACAGATGCACGGTATAGTATATATAGACGAAAACGGAGTACCGATTTCAAATCTGATAAACTGGCAGGATAAACGCTCGGATATCGCTTTTGAAGACGGCACGACGGCGTGCGGGAAAATAAAGCGCATTACGGGCGAGCATATCGCGGCGGGCTTCGGCATTGCGACCCACTACTATAATATGCTCAGGGGAGAAGTGCCAAACGGGGCTGTCGGCTTTTGCAGTATAATGGATCTTTTCGGTATGAAAATATGCGGGCTGAAAAGAACGGTGACGCACTCTTCCGTTGCGGCAAGCTACGGCTTGTTTGATGTGAGAGACGGCAAATTTATGAAAGATAAACTTTCGCTTCTCGGAATTGGCGATAATTTTTTGCCGCGCGTGACAGGCGAAAGCACCGTTATCGGAGAGTGCAGAGGAATCCCCGTTTCTGTCGCGCTCGGAGACAATCAGGCGAGCTTCCTCGGATCGGTAGGGGACAATAGGGATACACTCCTTGTGAATATCGGGACGGGATCGCAGGTGTCCGCCGTATGCGACAACGGCGGTGAAAGTCTAAAATCAGACGGCGACGCGGAACTCAGACCGTTCATTGACGGAAAGTTTCTCATGTGCGGATCTGCGCTTTGCGGCGGATTTGCGTATTCAATGGTCGAAAAGTTTTTCAGAAGCTATATTACAAGTGCGGGTATGCAGGATATTTCGCAGTATAAGACAATAAATAAACTTGCCGAGGAAGCCTATAATAAAGGCGAGACGGGGCTTGACGTGAACGTCACTTTTTTCGGCAAGAGGAGCAATCCCGATTTAAGAGGCTCGATAAAAGGGATAGACAGGCAGAATTTCACACCGTCCGCGTTGGTTTTGGGAACGCTTAAAGGTATGTGTAACGAACTGTATGAACTTTATGAAACTTTTGACGAAAAGAAAACACGCATAGTGGCGTCCGGCGGTGCGGTGAAAAGGAACGATGTTCTGAAAAAACTTATTGCCGATCGCTTCGGTATGGCGGTTTCGCTCAATACGACAGATGAGGACGCGGCAATGGGAGCGGCACTTTTTTCGGCTTATGCCGCGCGTAAAATAGGATCGGACGGCGGTTTTTCGGAGTATATAAAATATAAATATTGAGGTGGTAGTGATGAAAGAATTGAAAATTTCGTTTGAGGTAAAAAAACTTCCTTTTTCCTTTGTTTCGGTCAAAAACGATAAGAAAACGCTCGAAACAGACGCGACCGACAATTCGCTTACCGTATCCGTGCTGTATGATTTCAAAGACAGCCCGCTTTCGCTTCGCAGTGAAGCCGCGGAAGGGGATAAAGCGGACGTAATTCTGCGCGATTACAGGATTGAACTGTACATAAACGGTGAACTCATGGACGAGGAATGGCCGGACGGAAACAGATTTTTTGACCTCGGAGATGAATTTGCGCCGAATTCGAATAATATTTGCGTTTGTGAATTTTCCGAAAAAGAGAAGGAATCCCCGAATGTCATTTCAACATTTGAAAACGCGGAGGGGTGGTGTCCGGGAAACGGAGTTTTTGTCGGTGACTGTATGCCGTACAGAAAGGGCGACGAGTATCACGTCCTGTACCTGAAAGACCGTCATCATCACGGAAGTAAATGGTGGCTCGGCGCGCATCAGTGGGCGCATATTTCAACGTCCGACTTCAAGACGTGGAGCGTTCACCCTATGGCTGTTGAAATAACGGAGCCGTGGGAAGGTTCAATTTGCACGGGTTCGTGGATTGCGAACGGCAAAACCGAATATCTTTATTACACGGTAAGACGTGCGAACGGATTGCCCGCGCCTATTTGCAGAAGCATATCGACAGACGGTTATCACTTTGCGAAAGATAAGGATTTCGGCTTTACCGTTTCGGAAAAATATCATGCGGGGAGCGCAAGAGACCCAAAGGTTGTAAAGGGCGATGACGGTCTTTTCCATATGTTTCTTACAACAGGCCTTTTGAAGGAAAACAAGGGTTGCCTTGCTCATTTTGTCTCGCGCGACCTCGAAAAGTGGGAGGAATGCGACAAACCTATCTACGTCGCACCGACCGAAGAACAACCCGAATGCCCCGACTACTTTAAGTATAACGGAAGATATTATCTTGTGTTCAGTCTCGGAGCAAGAGCGCGCTATATGATTTCGGATAAACCGTTTACGGATTTCAAAATGCCGGAAAACCCGATAATTCCGTGTTCAAGCGTGCCGAAATGCGCCGAATGGAACGGAAGATTGATTTTTACGGGCTTTAAGGCAATAGACGGCTACGCCGGCACTATGACCTTCAAAGCGGCAAGAGCGAACGAAGACGGAGAACTGATTTTCGAGGATCTATAAAAAACAGGGGTGTCCCAAAACTTATTTGGAGTTTTGGGACACCCCCGTTTGTTCGGTAACTATTTTTCTAAAAGAATCCGTAACCTCTTGACTTATTGATTTTTTGCTGTTATAATATATGTGAACATTGAACAAAAATCTTTTAATAAAAGGAAAGCACATATGAATTATATCAGAGTAACAAAGGAAAATATCGACAGGGAGCATATCTGCTGCGCTATGTCGGGCAAACAGAGCGATCTCAAAAAAGAATGGATGAAGAAGCGTTTTGACGAGGGACTTGTATTTTATCGCAGCGAGGAGCGCGGCAAATGTTTTATCGAGTATATTCCCGCGGAGAACGCGTGGATGCCGATCGAAGCGGACGGATATATCTACATAAACTGCCTTTGGATAGCGGGTGCTTTTAAGGGGCACGGCTATTCAAACGATCTTATCGGTGAGTGTATCCGCGACGCAAAAGAGCAGGGAAAAAAGGGCGTGTGTATTCTTTCCGCGGAAGGGCGAAAAAGAGAATTTCTGTCCGACCCCAATTATATGGCGCATAAAGGCTTTGCGACCGCGGACGTTTCGGATTGCGGAATAACTATTATGTACCTGCCGTTTGAGCGCGGCGCGGAGCCGCCGAAGTTTAAGGAGTGCGCGAGACACCCGCGGGCAGAGGAAAACGGCTTTGTCCTCTACTATACCGACCAGTGTCCTTTCACATATTACTGGGTTCCGAGAGTGGAGAAAACGGCAAAAGAGCATAACATTCCGCTGAAAGTCATTCACATCACAAATAAAGAGGACGCACAGAATGTTCCAGCGCCCGTAACGACTTATGCACTTTTTTACGGCGGAAAATTTCTGACGCAGGGCATACAATCGGATAAAAAATTTCTCGCGCTTGCGGAAAAATGCGGGATAGGCATAAACTGACGTATGACGAACCGAAAAAACAGCCCGTGCCATTCCGCAAAACAAAATTCTAACCTGCCTCGGAGGCCTATACCGTGACCGTGCGCGCAAGACACGCGAGAGGGGAAATCAATATAAGAAAATAAACCGACGTCGCAAGCGACTATAACGCCTGCGGCGTTATTTTTTTGTTTTTTCGTGTTTGTGTCCCAAAAGCGGTATATAATAATGTGTATAATAAAAAAGGTATCGGGGGTCAGATAAGAATGATAAAAATTACAAACGAAATGGTTAAAGAATTTGAGGCAAAACTGTACCTTGACGAGAAGTCAAAGGCAACGGTTGAAAAATATATTCGCGACGTTTGCGCGTTCGCACGGGAATATTCGTCAAAAAACGACATAGAAAAAGGCGACGTTGTCGCCTATAAGCAAAAACTTTGCGAGAGATACGCTCCCGCGAGCGTCAACTCCGTAATATCGTCGCTCGCTTCCTTTTTTGATTTTATCGGGCATCAGGAACTGAAAGTCAAATCGCTGAAAATACAAAGGCAGATT
>CAKRPQ010000106.1 GCA_934385225.1 uncultured Eubacteriales bacterium | reverse complement strand
GACGTCATATCCGCTCGGAACGGTTCCGAGCGTTTCGGCAAACCAGCCGAGTTCGGTGAAGATAATATCGCAGTAGCCGAGCTGTGAGAATTCGGCATTCTGCGTAACGCCCATTCCGCCCGTATCGAGAATGATGTATCTTATTTTGTTCACATCATCGTCGGTGTAGTAGTGCATCTTCATTGCGGCGATCGCCTGTTCTTTCATTTCTTCGGCTGTGAATCTGCTGTTCGCCTCAAAAGTGAAATTTTCTACCGCGTCGATCGCTTTCTGATCGAAAACGAGGTTTCTGCCGTATTTGAGTGACTGACCGACAGTGTATTCGAACATATCCGTGTCCGAAATGAGATAATTGTACTTTTCGTCGCCCTTGTCTCTCGCTGTTATCGGGTTTGTGTCGTGATTTCCGAGAACGTAAAGTCCCGTTTCTTTCTGAACGTCGAAAAATTCACCGAGAGAGAATTTTTTCAGCTTTTCGAGTGCTTCTTCTTTCGTTGCGCCCGTATCGTACGGGTCTCCGCCGAATATTACGGTGTTTATTCCGAGTGCTTTTCTCGCGTATTCGATAAGAGTCGTGGAATACGGGTCATGACCCGTATGTGTATCCGTGTAGAAAATGAATGATTTTCCGCCGAGTTTTTTGACACCTGCGACCTTTTCCTTCATATAATCGCTCCATACAGCGTTAAGCTCGGGTAGGGAAGATGAAACATTAGCTGCGTAAATGTAGTTGTTTGCTTCCGATGTCATATTTATTTCTGCGAACTCCTGATTATTGCTTATTTCCGTCATTGCCATCAAAACGACGGTTTTCCCACCGTCAAAGATGAATGCTTTTATGTTTTCGTTGTCTGTGTCGGCCGTCTCACGCGCGGAGGATATAATCGTTTTTGCAATCGGATTTTCTCCGTATTCAAGCGTTATCGGCGGATTATTGTCCGAAAGCATACCGAGCGTGACCGAGAGAAGCGAAAATGTATTGTATTCGCTTTTCTTGAATTTTGTGAAAACGGCAGTATATTCTCCGTCCTTTTCCCATACCTCGTATCCGACGGCGGTGAGAGGCGTTTCAAATCCGATTTCATCAATATTGTCAAACTTTGCGAAGAAATTTGTCACTCCGTTTTGAGTGTTGTTTGTGCCGTAATGTCCGTTTCTGTATGCGACGGTTTGTTTTATTCCGCTCGGCGCGGATATTTTCTTTCCGTTCGGCATCAAAAGCGAGTCTGTTCCGCATATCGTTTCGGCGTACCTGTCGTAGTTTTCTTTTGTGTCGAAAAGTGCTCCGTATTCGTAAAGCGAGTATCCGCCGGCATTCTTTTTTGCGATGTTTTCGTTGTAAACAAAATGTACGCGCAGACCCGCGTCGCCCACGGTTTTTACGGAAAATCCTTCTGCTTTCATTCCGCTTACAATATCGACACCTGCCGTCGATATTGCCACTGCTCCGCCGATTAAAAACACAAGAGCGATGAAAGTTGAGAGGAACGTAATTATTTTTTTCATAAAACCTCCGTTTTTTTCTTTCAGAATGTGAGCTGTTCTCCATCGGAGAGCGGAACGCCCGTAGCGGGAATTTTCAGTTTTCTGAATCCTTTTGCGTCGAACTTTTCTTCAAAATCCGTTTTCGCACGGACGATTTTTGCCTTCTTTTTGAGTGTGAATATATTCACGCCTGCCGCCGAGCGCGTCGCTTTTATCGGAATGAGCGATGATTTTACGACGATAGCCTTTTTGTCCGACGATTCGAGAAGAATGTCGGTCGGTTCTGTTTCGTAGAACATTCCGACAAGAGGCGAGACGTCCGAATACGCGCCTATCAGCTTTCTGCGGTTGCCCTTTGTCGCATAGGACGAGGCGGGAACGCGCGTACCCTTGCCGTTTTCAAATATGAAAACAAAATTTTCATTTTCGGGATATACGCTTTGCACGCGCATAAATATCGGCTTTTCACCCGCGTCCATTTCGAGTTTTGCGGGCAGAAAATCGCCGAGAGCCGAAGCCTTTGTGCAGTCAAAGTCGGAAATTTTCGCGCGATAAACCTGCGCGCGGTTTGTAAAGAATATAACGTCGCCCGCATTTTCCGCGTCGATCACGGTGTTTACTTTGTCGCCGTCCTTGACTTTTTGTTCGTCGTTTCCGCGGAGCGAAAGGAACGTTATCTTCTTGAAATATCCTTCGCCCGTGAGTACGAGACGGACGTTGTAGTTTTCGATGTGTTCCTCTTCGGGCTCGTCGGGAATGTCGTCCGAGTGAACAATAGATGAAAGTCTCGGTTTCCCGTATTTTTTCTTTATTTCGCGCAGCTCGTCAATGATGTGGTTCTTTATCTTGATGTCGTCGCCGAGAAGCTCGCGCAGATTTGCTATTTCAGCTTGAAGTCCCTCTATTTCCTTTATTCTGTTCAGGATATACTCTCTGTTGAGGTTGCGGAGTTTTATATCCGCAATATATTCCGCCTGGATTTTGTCGATAGAGAAGCCTTCTTCGAGGTTCGGAATAACGTCCTCTTCCTTTTCCGTCTGACGGATTATGCGTATTGCTTTGTCGATGTCGAGAAGGATTTTTCCGAGACCGAGAAGAAGATGCAGCTTTGCCTCTTTCTTTTCGAGGTCGAACGTTACCTCGCGCCTGACGCATTCCATACGGAATTTTATCCATTCGGTGAGTATCTCCGCAATGCCCATCTGGCGCGGAACGGAACCGACGAGAATGTTGAAATTGCACTTGAAGCTGTCTTCGAGCGGTGTCGACTTGAAGAGCTTTTTCATAAGCTTTTCGGGGTCCGTACCGCGGCGGAGATCAAGTGTCAGCTTGAAGCCTTCGAGGTCGATTTCGTCTCTGAAATCCGTAACCTCTTTTAGTTTGCCTTCTTTTATCATGTCGCCTATCCGCTTCATTATCTGTTCGATAGTGGTGGAGTAGGGAATTTGCAGAATGTCAATGCAATTTTCGTCTTTTTCGTATTTGTAGACCGAGCGTATTCTGACCGAGCCTTGACCCGTTTCAAAAATCGAGCGCATCTGTTCGGTTTCGTAAATAATTTCGCCGCCGCCCGAAAAATCCGGAGCTTTTATCAGTTCCATCAGCTTTTCGGTCGACGTTTTCGGGTTTTTCAGCATTGCGATCGTGCCGTCGCAGATTTCCGAAAGGTTGAAAGAGCAGATGTTTGATGCCATTCCGACGGCAATACCCATGTTCGGAGTAACGAGAACGTTCGGAAATGTTGTCGGGAGCAGCGCAGGTTCTTTCATCGTGCCGTCGTAGTTGTCTATCATATCGACGGCATTCTTGTCTATGCCGCGGAAAAGCTCCTCGCAGAAACTTTCCAGCTTGCACTCGGTGTAACGCGAGGCGGCGTATTGCATATCCGAGCTGTACTGCTTGCCGAAGTTACCTTTTGAATCAACGAAAGGGTGGAGCAGAGTGGCGTTGTCGCGCGTCAGACGAACGAGCGTGTCGTAGATCGAAGCGTCGCCGTGCGGGTTCAGCTTCATCGTCTGTCCGACAATGTTTGCGCTTTTCGTTCTTCCGCCCGTGAGCAGTCCCATGGTGTACATGGTGTAAAGCAGCTTTCTGTGCGCGGGTTTCAGACCGTCTATTTCGGGAATCGCTCTCGAAATGATGACGCTCATGACGTACGGCATATAGTTTTTTTCAATGGTCTCCGTTATCGGTTGTAGAACAGGCTCGGAGTATTTGATTTCCGCGATCTGTTCTTCTGTTTTCTTTTTCTTTGCCATTTTGCCGTTCCTTTCAGATGTTTAGTTGCGTGTGGTCAGATCTTTTTCACGGTATGAGCCGCGGCTCTGATCATTCTGTTGTAAAGAGCGAGACCGAGTCCGTTTTTCGGCGGTAGATGGGCGTATATAACATCGCAGCCGAGCTTGTCGGCGTCGCGCAGATAGGTAAAGAGATTGTGCGCGTGCGAGGCAAGGTCGGTTTCATCGCCGATAGGCAGAAGATTTTCGTGCCTCAGGCGTGAAACTTCCTCGTTGTAGCAGAGCACGGCGCATTTTTTGAGCTTTTGCTCCTCGCCGACAAATGCGGTAAATGCGTCCGAATCGCCGTCGAGAAGAACGACGGGCGTCGAGGGCGCATAGTGCTTGTATTTCATGCCGGGCGACAGCGGGCGTTCGCCTTCCGCGAGTATTTCGGTAACAGCTCCCGCAACTTCGACCTTTCCGACGACCATTGTAAGAGCATCGTATGTAATTCCGCCGGGACGCAGAAGAGTGACTTTGCCGTCCGTCGCCATTACGATGGTGGATTCAAGCCCTATCTCCGAGCTTCCGCCGTCGATTACGATGTCAACTCTGCCGTCCATATCCTCCATAACGTATTCCGCGTTTGTCGGCGACGGCTTTCCCGAAAGATTGGCAGACGGTGCCGCTATCGGCACTCCCGCTTCTCTTATAAGCGCATTTGCGACGGGGTGTGACGGGCATCTCACCGCAACGGTATCAAGTCCGCCCGTTACAGAGTAGGGAATAATGTCCTTTTTCGGGAGAATGACCGTAAGAGGTCCGGGCATAAACGCGCGGGCAAGTTCAAAATATGTTTCGTTCACATGGCAGTATTTTTCCGCGTTTTTCGGGTCTGCAATGTGAATTATAAGCGGATTGTCCTGTGGGCGACCTTTTGCCGCGTATATTTTCTTTGCGGCGGAGGCGTCGAGGGCATTTCCGCCGAGTCCGTAAACCGTTTCCGTCGGAAAAACGACGAGACCGCCGTCCCGTATTGTTTTTCCCGCTTCCGCGAGAGCCTTTTTCGAGGCGGGCAGTGAAACGTCGGTTATTTTAATAAGTTCCGTTTTCAAATGTTTAACCTTCTTTTCGCGGTTTGCCTGTCAGTTTTCCGCGCTTTTTAATTTTTCCGCGGCTTCCGCGGTGCGTAAAGCGTCGATCATTACGCCGATGTTGCCGTCAAGGAAATTTTCAAGCGAATAAATCGTCATTTTTATTCTGTGGTCTGTTACTCGGCTTTGCGGGTAGTTGTAGGTGCGTATCTTCTCGCTTCTGTCTCCCGTGCCTACCTGTTGCCTTCGCGTGCTTTCAATTTTGTCCGTCTGCTCACGCATTTTTATATCGTAGAGCTTTGCGCGGAGCATCTGCATTGCCTTGTCACGGTTTTTGAACTGGCTTCTTTCTTCCTGACATTCAACGACTATTCCCGTCGGAATGTGAGTTATGCGCACCGCCGATTCCGTTTTATTTATGTGCTGACCGCCTGCACCGCTTGATTTGCAGCTTTCGAATTTGAGGTCGGCGGGGTTTATTTCGACTTCCACTTCCTCCGCTTCGGGCAGAACCGCCACAGAGACGGTCGATGTGTGTATTCGCCCCTGCGTTTCCGTTTCGGGTACGCGCTGGACGCGATGAACGCCGCTCTCAAACTTCATTTTTGCGTAAACGGCTTCACCTTCCATCATAAATGTGATTTCGCGATAGCCTCCGAGCTCCGTCGGACTTGACGAAAGAAGCGAGATCTTTATTCCGCAGGACGACGCGTACATTGAATACATACGATAGAGAACCGCGGCAAAAAGCGCGGCTTCTTCGCCGCCCGCGCAGGCACGGATTTCGACAATGACGTTTTTGTCGTCGTTTTCGTCCTTCGGAAGAAGGAGCATTTTCAGTTCTTCTTCAAGTTCTTCCGCTTTTTTTCGGCAGCTTTTAAGCTCCTGTGCGGCAAGTTCGCGCATTTCGGGATCGGAGCTGCCGTCAAGCAGCTCCTTTGCACCGTTTTCGTCACTTTTGCACTTTTTGTATTCGCGGTATTTTTCTATTATCGGCGAAAGATTTTTGTGCTCTTTCATAAGAGATGCGTATTTCGCCGTGTCCGACATCACGTCGGGATCCGCGAGGCTGTCCTCAACCGAAATGAATCTGTCCTCTGCGGCTTGCAGTTTTTCCGTCATCAGTATTTGCAGAATGCGGAGAACGCCCTGTAAGTTTCGTAAAGGTCAACCTTTGTGATAAGCTCGTAGGGGGCGTGCATCGAGATTACGGGTACACCGAGGTCAACGGTGTCGATGTTCATTTTCGCGATATATTTAGCGACCGTTCCGCCGCCGCCGATGTCGATCTTGCCAAGCTCGCCCGTCTGCCAAACGACCTCGTCCTTTTCCATTGCAGCGCGGACAAGTCCGACAAATTCGGCACTTGCGTCGCT
>CAKRPQ010000105.1 GCA_934385225.1 uncultured Eubacteriales bacterium | reverse complement strand
TCGACGTACTCGTCGCCGGGGTAGCAGTACCACGGACTCATAACACCTCCGGGCTCATCGTCAACATTTGGCGACGTCAAAGGCGAAATTCTGCATATCAGCCACCGCCGAGCGTGACGGAATGACGCTTATCGCAGTCGTAATGGGTTCTCCGACGCGTGATATACGCAACGCCGAGGCGTCGAAAATGCTTGACTACGGTTTCGCAAATTATGCACTTTACCGCCTTGAAAAAGAGGATATGGGGGAGATAAAGGTTCTCGGCGGAACGGCGCAGAGCTGTAAAATATTGCACGGAGAGCTTTCAGCCGTTGTCGAGAGCGCAAAAAAGGGGAGTATAGAAATTGTAACCGAACTTCCTGAGAGTGTGGCGGCACCGATAAAGTCGGGCGACACCGTAGGCACGATAAGGATAATGTCGGGCGACACCGAAATCGGGAAAACGGATATTGTAGCCGATGAGGACGTAGGAAAAATAAGTTATTTCGGCGTTTTCGGGCAAATTTTTCGATATTTTTGCCTCATTCGATAAAAAAATAACGAGAATCTCTTGACTTTTTGCTCCGAACGTACTAAAATATAAGGAAGTGTTTAGTTAAGGAGACAGGGAAAATGATAATCAAATTAAATGACAAATATGTAGGAAAATTTGTCGGCGAAAAGGCTCTTCACGATATAGAACCCGAGATAATAGCCGCTGCCGAAACTCTCGAAAGAAGAGACGGTAAGGGAAGCGACTTTCTCGGTTGGGTCGATCTCCCGGTAGATTATGATAAGGCTGAGTTTGCCGAAATAAAGAAAGCGGCAGAGAAGATAAAGAAGTCGTGCGATATTCTTGTCGTTATCGGTATCGGAGGTTCTTACCTCGGCGCGAGAGCTGTAATAGAATTTCTGAAATCGCCTCTCTACAATAATCTTAAAAAGGATACGCCCGACATTTATTATGCGGGTAACGGTCTCAGTGCTTCCGCACTTAAAGAGCTTCTCTTGATATGCGAGGGCAAGGATATCTGCGTGAACGTAATTTCAAAGTCAGGCACAACAACAGAGCCTGCCGTTGCGTTCAGAGTTTTCCGCGAACTTCTCGAAAAGAAGTACGGCAAGGAGGGCGCAAGAGAAAGAATTTTTGTAACGACCGATAAGGAAAAGGGAACTCTCAAATCTTTCTCCGATAAGTCGGGATATAAAACGTTTGTCGTTCCCGACGATGTCGGCGGACGTTATTCGGTACTCACGCCCGTAGGACTTCTTCCTATCGCCGTTGCGGGTATCGACATTGATAAGCTCATGGAGGGCGCGGCAGGCGCGAGAAAGGAACTTTGCGAAAAGAGCCTTGACAAGAACGACTGCTATAAGTACGCCGCAATCAGAAACGTGCTTCTCAGAAGCGGAAAAGTCACCGAAATATTCGTTTCATACGAACCTTTCGCGCAGATGTTCGCCGAGTGGTGGAAACAGCTCTTCGGCGAAAGCGAGGGCAAAGACGGCAAGGGAATTTATCCGTCTTCCGCTACATTCTCAACCGACCTTCATTCTCTCGGTCAGTATATTCAGGAGGGTCAGAGAACTATGTTCGAAACCGTTCTGAGTGTAAAGGACAGCGGCACGGAAATGCCTATACCGAATGACGAACATAATATCGACGGACTCAATTTCCTTTCGGGCAAAGACCTTGATTATGTAAACAAAACCGCAATGCAGGGAACGCTTTTCGCGCATATGGACGGCGGTGTTCCGAATATCGTTATCGAGCTTGATAAGAGAGACGAGTATTCGCTCGGATATATGATCTACTTCTTTGAAAAGGCGTGTGCCGTTTCGGGATATACGCTCGGAGTCAACCCGTTCAATCAGCCCGGCGTTGAGGCATATAAGAAGAATATGTTCGCACTTCTCGGTAAACCCGGTTACGAGGAACAGAAGAAGCTCCTTGACGAAAGACTTAAATAATTATGAGGAGGTGTCCCCGTGACACCTCCTTTTGTGTTTTTTCGGTGCCGACAATGTGAATAAACTAAAAAAATTATAAAAAATGTATAAAACATCTTGAAATTTTCACACTTGTTTGTTATAATATAATTACAGAGAAGGTTAGACCTTTATAAACTCATTTTGGAGGTAGTTATGTTAAAACTTATCGTAGGCGTAAAAGGCACCGGCAAGACAAAGGTTCTCGTTAAGATGGTTAATGATGCGGTTGACGCTTCGAGCGGAGCGGTCGTGTGCATTGAGAAAGGTACAAACCTCAGATTTGATGTAAAGCATGAGGCAAGACTTATAAATACCAACGATTATTGCATTTTTGACGCACAGTCGCTGTTCGGATTCGTTTCGGGAATCCTTGCAAGCAATCATGACGTTACCGAGATTTTCATTGACGGTACGCTCAGAATCTGCGAGCGCAATATAGAGGCGTTCGAGAAAATGATAATCGAACTTGACGAGCTCAGCGAAAAGCTCGGAGTAAAGATCGTTGCGACGGTATCTATGCCCACCGAAACGGCAAGCGACACCGTAAAGAAATTTATGATTTGATTAAAATACATAAAATCCTCGAAAATCGAAAGATTTTCGGGGATTTTCAATAAAAAAACGCCGCACGGATTAGCGTGCGGCGGTTTTTTATATTTTATCTTAAATTGTCTCTGTGTATGACCGAAATATTGTTGAAGTAAATGGAGAGAATTTCTTCTGCCGTTGCGCCCGCATCTGCGAGATCCTTAGCGCCGTACTGGCTTATTCCGACGCCGTGTCCCCAACCCTTGCCCGCAAAGATGAAATTGCCGGATTTTGAAGCGGTTATCGTTTCGGTTACGGTTTCAAGTGTTGTTATAATGGTTACGTTTCCGAAATCGCTTGTTACCTCGTAAACATTGTCCCCTATGGGAGTAGTTGTTGTGACAGGCTCAGTAGTTACAGGCTCGGTTTCTATTACCGTGGCGGTTGTTTCTTCGCCTTCGACGTTATCTTCGATTATTTCTGAGTCAATATATTCGGGGTCTTCAAGAACAACTCTGTCGTCCTTTATGCCGAACGGAATCGTAAATTCGTTCTTTTCCGCCGACGCAACGCACGAGTTCATAATTACCTTACGACCTGTCGATGTCAGAACGTATGCAACAGGGTATTCGCTTGGCATCGGCGTGTCGTCCTCGGACGTTATGACGTTAGCCTCTGATATAAGGAGCTGGTTTTCGGTTATGTATCCGCGGTAGCTTGCCGTTTTTTTGTCGTCTGTCGGCGGTTTTGGCGTCACCTGCCCGCCCGAACCGATAACTCTTATGTCGTAAACTTTGTCATATCTGAAATCAAGAGAATCCTGACCGACGATGAAATTCGCGGATTTGACATATGAAGAAAGAACGGAGCGAACGCTGTCGCAGCGCTTTACTGTTACCGATGTACCGTTTGTGTCAGTGAAAGTAGCAGAATAAACGTAATCGGGATTGTCCTCCGCGCGCTCAACCGTTATAGAGGCGATTGCGCCCGAAAGCTCGGTGTAAGCACCCTTCGTGCGGAGCGTGTTGCAAAGATCTTCGGGTGAAACTTCCGTGTGCCACAGACCGTTGTTGTAGTCTGCATAGCGTTCCCACGGCGTTTTGACCGAGGAAAGGTGTCCGCGCGCCGATCCCCAGACATACTGCGAAGCGACGGTTGAACCTCCGACGCTTGATGAGTAGTAAGCACTGCATATTTTGCCGTCATAAACGGTTACAAGTCCTTCCGTGCCGGCAACAGCCTTGACGACGGCATCGTTTACGCGGTTTCTGCCGCGGTAAACCTGGTCACTTGCTGTGCTTGTGAGGTCAAAGCCGTATTTTCCGTACCATTTGCAGTAGTTTGATATTGCGTAGGAGCGAATCGTTATCGCAAAAGTGCGGAGAACCTCGCTGTTCCATGAGTTGCTTATTTCGTATGGAAGAACGCCTTCGACATAACTTTCAAGGTCAAGCAGATTTATAAGCGAAACGCCCGTCGCCGTGTCGGTGTGCTTCGGTACGAACATCATAACGCCCTCGTAGTTGTTGTTAGCGGGTGTCTGAATGTACGAGGCGTACTCGTCCGCCTGATAAGCGACAAGACCGAGATTGTCCATTGCGCTTCCGTAGTCGTATTCAAAAAGAATCGCATCTGTTTCGGGGTCAACAACGGATACGGCAGAGTTTGTCGGCGAAACGACCTCTGCGGAGTAGTCTTCGAGCGAGGAATATGCGGCAAACGCACTCTGAGCCTCTTCGAGTGATGAATATGCGCCGACCCTAACCCTGTTGCAGTCCTTTATTCTTGTAGGGATAAGGCAAACATTGTCATCTCCTATTTTTGACCTTATATCGCCGAGAAGATATTCAAAAGAAAGCTCTTCGGAAATTGTGCTTGAAAGTTCGATATGGTATCCGCCGACAACGGTCACCGACGGATCATCCGTCAGATAGTATGTCATAGATTTTTTGTAGAGATCCGAGTCGATTGTAACGGAAACTTTCTGCGTCGGAATATAGTAAATCGGCTCAAAGGAGCGTTCTGAATCCGTCACGAGCGTCTTTCCGACGACGAAACCGAAAGGAGCCTTTACCTCAAAGCCGACCGTAATACTTGTTCCATACATTAAACCGACGGCGATGTAAGTATCGCCATCGGTCTCTGATGAAAATGAATAATCGGAAATAATATCTGCCGTGTCAAGAGCCGCAACCTTGTTGTTGAGAAGCAGTGTGATACCGATGGTAGCCATACCGCCCACCATGAGAATGGCAAGAATGAAGCAGAGAACGCGGGTCCAATTTATTCTTTTTTTCTTTACGTCTTTTTTAGCCGACAATTGTGTAAGCACCTCCTACCATAACATAAGCGCCGTTTTCGCTTGTGATTTTTATACCTCTTCCGTCGTTTCCGCGGGGAATAAGAAGGTCATGGTTTTTCGGAACGTTTGTTCCGTTTTTGAGGTCCTTTCCGTCTGTGAGATCACTTACGCCGTCGCTGCCCGAAGCAACTATAACGGCTGTTCCGCTTCTGAGAATAACCTCTGTTGCGGCAGTACACTGAACCTCCTTGCCGTATTCGACAAAGATAGCTTCAAAGGTGTTTGAAGCGGAGGAAGATGTGCCGCCGAGAGCCTCTATCGACTTTCTGATAGGTTCAAGAGCCTCGTTCACATATTTTGTAAGATATGAAAGAGAAATGAGCGGGTCGTTTGTGCTGTCGTATGTAGCTGCGGCGACAAAAACAGAGAATGAAAGAACCGCGGCGAGAATTACAGCTATTATAACCGTCAGTTTTGTTTTTCCGATCTTTTTCATAGAATCTGCACTTTCTGCGGCGTTACCGCTACGGATTTTGTTTTGGCGGAATGCAAGTCCGACAAAAACACATAAGTATTATATCAAAAAAACGTCAATTTGTCAAATGTTCTCGGCGATAATTTTATTTCTGTTCATATTTTGCGCAAAGAATATTTTAATAAATGTAAAAAAATACCGACAAACGGCTTTTTTCGAAGTCTGTCGGTATTTTTAAGATATGTAAAAATGAAAATAGCCAATCAGTTGTAAGCGAATATACGATCTTCACCCGCACCTATTCTTGTGCAGACAAGACGGTCGTCCGTAATTGTGACTATGTCGAATACGTTTCCGGTTGTTGTACCTTTTTTCATCGGAGGCTCGTCCTTAAAGGTCTGATAACCTGCCGCGTCTGTGCTTGTAAGTATGCCGAGAACACAACCGTCAAAATAGTCGACCGAACCGTCGTCAAAGACTCTTGCGGATTTGTATTCGCCCGTGTACTCGTCTATTCCGCTCATATAAGCACGGTCGCAGTGGCAATGACCGCTGAACGATGCGATTGTACCTGTCGTGTGATTTGAGAAATCGTAGTTTATTGTGAGAACGCCGTCATCAAAAGTGGCATTGTCGGCGGAAGCCGCATATGCGGCAATATTTCCGTTGGCAGTACTCCATGAGTTGAAGTCCGAGAATTTGACGGTGTATGTTCCGACTGCGCCTTGCTTGTAAAGCGACATTATCGAAGCTATGTTTTTCGACACTCTTTCGGTAAACGCGCCGTCCTCGTTTGCAACGACCTGACCGTTTTCCGTCTTTGCGACAACGCTGTCCCAGTTCTGCATATGTCCTGCAACAATGACGTCATATCCGCTCGGAACGGTTCCGAGCGTTTCGGCAAACCAGCCGAGTTCGGTGAAGATAATATCGCAGTAGC
>CAKRPQ010000104.1 GCA_934385225.1 uncultured Eubacteriales bacterium | reverse complement strand
ATGTACACAGTCTACATATTTGCGCTGAACGTTATTCTCGCGGGATTTTCCGACGCCGCAGTCACCGTTCTCGGTCTTTACTACAAAACGCAGAGCTTCTTTTTCATTCCGCTGTTCGGGCTTCAAACCTGCATTGTTCCCGTTATCAGTTTCAACTACGCGCGCAAGTCTTATTCCCGCGTGCGTGAAATAACGAAGCAGTCGCTTATAATTTCCGTCGGGTTTATGATCTTCGGAATTATCGCTTTTCTGTTCTTCCCCGATGCTATGATACATCTGTTTTCAAATAACGACGAAGTTCTGCGGCTCGGGAAAATCGCTTTTCCGATAATCGGCACGAGCTTTATCCCCGCGGCATTCTCGCTTATGATGCCCGTATTCTTTCAGGCCATCGGCGACGGAAAAACGAGCGTTCTGCTCTCGATTTTAAGGCAGATAGTCTGTCTCATACCTATTTTTTGGGCGTTTTCTCTTATAGGCGTAAACTACACATGGATCTCTTTCCCCGCTTCGGAAATCGTTTCGGGCGCGGCGGGCATGCTGCTATACGCAAGATACGTGAAAAAGTGGAAAAAAGAAGAATTATAAAAAATCACCCGTGTGCCGAGCGGCACACGGGTGATTTTTATATTATTTCTTTTATTTTCTCTATAAGTGCGTCCGAGTAGAAGCCGAATCCCTCGTCATTCGGGTGCAGATACGCATCGGAAAAGTATTTTCTGTCGTGCGGAACAAAATCGAAGCAGTCTACCGCTGTCGCATTCGGAAGTTCTTCCGCCGTTTTCATTATGAACTCGCGTGCCTCGGAAAAAGCGCCGAACGGTCTGTAATCTTCAAAGTCCGCGCAAAGAAAGTCTGTTATGCGCGAGGCATACGACGCAGGCGGGTGCGTGCAGTCGTACCCCTGCGTTATAGAGTCGCCGTAAATTATCATTTTGTGCTTTTTCGCGACGGGTCTTACATATGTACTCCCGGAAAGTTCGAAATTCTTTATCTTCGGGCTTACGGATCACGGGAATACGATTTTTACGGTCTTATTTCCGCTCGGCAGGTCTGTTTCGACTTTAAAATCGCGCACAGGGAACTCTGCGTCTCTCATTCCCGCCGATTTAAGAAGTTTATCGTCCGCAAACACGTCAAAAGCAAAGAATTTTCTTGACGATCCCTGATATATATCGCAGGCAAGCGAAAGCGCCGAGGCGTCGGTTTCAAGTTCGGGCGGACGCCCGCAGAAGCGGTCGGTTTTCCGTCCGTTCACCGGCCGTAATATTCCGTCTCCGCCTCGGTGAAGCGTAGAAGTTCAAGCGCGCCTTCTTCATTTACATTCGTGCGTTCGATGCCGCACGCGATCTTTTCTATCTCATCAAAATCAAACGTCATAATCCATCACCTCAAAGAAAAGTTTTGCCATACTGCCGAGCGTTACGGTGCGCAGATCGTCGGCAAACGGTTTACCTCCTCCGATCCAGTCGATGGAGCTTGTACCGCTCTTTGTCACAAGTATCGCGGCATTTTCGCCGCCTTCACGATCGAATATATCGGAAAGGAGTTTTAGTGCGTGATACGACTGCTGATGTCTTGACGGCGCAACAAGCGAAACGGACAGCTCCGTTTCGACGAACACGCTCGTTATCGCCTTATCTGTCGGAAGAATGAGCGTCTCGGACGCAAAATCAGCGCCGCCGTCATCGTCAAGAATTACGAGATTTTCAAGTCCGAGCGAAACGAAATAATTCGTTACATAATCAAACAGGCGTCCTCTGTCGCTGTCGCTCATAGCCGAACCGTACCAGAGAGTATCGCTTCCCGTTTCGGGAAAAGGGCGAAAGAGAACGGCGACATTGTTATCTTTAAGCGCGGAAAGGAACTCGGCGTACCTGTTAAGCTCAATTTTGAGAGTTTCGTTAAGAGTAGTACCGTCCGTCAGAAGCTCGTCAAGTCCTCCGCCGATATTTCCGCTCGTTCTGTCGTTTCCGACATAGTTCCCCGTCGGGTTTTCCATATAGGTTTTAACGCATATAATGCCGCCCTTCGATGCGTATTCGGTAAGCTCGCACACAAGCTCGCTCAGGTTTTCCACGGGAAGATTTTCAAGGTCGTAGCCTCTGCCCGAAAGATCAATTCCGAGAACGGCGGGATATTTGCCCGTCGCTAAGACATAATTTTCGAGCGTATAGTGCGGCATCGACTGCGAACCGTCAACGTCCGTTCCGACAATGATTCTGTCCTTATCCTTCGAAATTTTGTTTATCAGCTTTACAAGCTGGCTCTTTGTATATGTTTCGTAGTGTCCGTCCTCAATCGTGACGGAATTTTTCTCGGTAATATTTACTTTTTTTCCCTGCTCCGTCGAAAGTCTTTCGAAATACTCGCTCTCAAAATATTCGAGCGCTTTTTCAAACGTAAAATGGCTTCCGAAAACGAATATATTTCCGTTCTCGTCTATATCGACGCCGTATTCGTTCGCTTTAAGGTGCGCGCTTTCAAGGAAAATATATTTTGTATAATTGTTTACGTTTGTCGCAATATCAAGGTGCTCGCCGACAATGCCGTCCGAAATCGCCGTCTGAAAAGCCTCGGCATCTATATTCTCGCGAAGCGGATATATCTTATATTCGGAAATATCCGTTCCGTCAACCGAAAGCGAGTCGATAATATAATTCTGCGTATATGAATAGCCGTTTCTCGGGACGCTCACCGACGCGCCGTAAACGTCGATATAGTTCTTAATGAAGTAATCGACAGCCGCCTGCGTTGCCTTGCCGCTTCCGCCGACTATGACTATCTTCGTGCCGTCCTTTTTTATCGCGAAATCGTTGTAGCCGAGACCCTCTGCGGCTCTTATCGACGCGGGACGGTTGGTTTTTCCGACTATTATCTCCTTTTCGTTTTCGGGCTGAACCTGCTTGTTTACCCAGTCGGTCGAAACGGCAATATCAATCGAAAGAGCCTTATTTATCGCGTTTCGGAGAGTTACAAGGGCTTCTTTCTCCTCGTCGCCCGCCGAATCGCCGCGTATGACAGTATATTCGGCTATATCGGATATTACAATCTTATCCCCGCCGTCACCGAACGAATATTTTCCTCCTCCGCTCCCGTTTCCGCACGCGAAAAGCGCAAGCGCAAACGCCGGAAGAACCGCAAGCACGACATATTTTACAAATTTAATTTTTTTCATTTTATTTCTCCGTTTTGTTATTTGCTTTTTTGCTGTAAAGCGTATTTTCCCGGCGTCACGCCCTTATATTTGCGGAAAACCTTGATGAAATAGCTCACATCGTCAAAACCGCAACGCATCGCCGCGTCGATAACAGGCATATCCTTCTCCGCAATCATTTCGCACGCCTTTTCTATTCGGAAAAATGCCAGATATTCGGTCGGTGTTTTCCCCGTGACACGTCTGAACACGCGGCAGAAATACTTCGGCGAAAGTCCAGCGGCAAGGGCAAGATCCGATAACTTTATCTGCCCGCCGTAGTTTTCTTCAATATATGCAATGACCTTTTTTAGGTGCTTCATATATTTATTTTCGTTTTTGCTCTCGCTGTTTTCCGTGCCGCGTCTGAAAAGCTCATACTCGGAAATAAGCGCAAAAACGCGGGCAAGACATGCGGTAAAGGCAAGTCCGCTCGGCTTTCCGTCTTTTTCGGACAGACCGAAAAGCGATGCGAGAGCACTCCCGACAAGTCCGTCGTGCGAATCGTAAACGCCCGATATGTCATTTTTCTCGGACGTCAGTTTTTTCATCTCCGCGCGGCAGAGTATCGCGGACGAAACTACCGAATCGTCAAAAACGGCACAGTCATACTCGCAATCGTGCGGTTCTCCGCTATGGAGAACTCCGCCGTGAATTATCGCGCACTGCCCCGCCGAAAGCGAAACCTCTCTGTCACCTATGCGCATATCAAGGCTGCCCTTATTCACCCGAACAATCTCAAATTCCTTATGCCAATGACAAATCATCACATATCTCGGATGTGTGGGCGTTACATGATAGAGCGCGATCGGAAAATCGTCGCTTCCGTGTTTTCTGTCTTCAAGATGAATGAGATCCTCCATATCCGTAAGTCTCCCCCTCAAAATACCTCTCAACAAATATTTTACACTTTTTGCCGAAAAAAATCAATAGTTTTCACGAAAAAGTGAAAATATTACCATAAAAACATACAATTTTAATACCGTTTTTTGTAAAAAACGTTTATAATGGTGTTACAAACACAAAAAAGGAGAGTGCTTTATGGAAAAAAGGATTATAGGCGAATATCCCGTAATCGGTATTCGTCCGACGATCGACGGCAGACGCGGAAAAGCAGGCGTCAGAGAGTCGCTCGAAGAACAGACGATGAATATGGCAAGATCCGCCGCAAAACTCTTTGAGGAAAATCTTTTCTACTCAAACGGCGAACACGTTAAAGTCGTCATAGCCGACACAACAATAGGCAGAGCGGGCGAAACGGCGGAATGTGCCGCAAAATTCAAGCGTGAGGGCGTCGACATAACGCTCACGGTAACTCCCTGCTGGTGCTACGGCGCAGAAACGATGGATATGGATCCCATGACGATAAAGGGCGTATGGGGATTCAACGGAACGGAAAGGCCGGGTGCCGTTTATCTCGCCTCCGTTCTCGCAACGCACGCACAGAAAGGTCTGCCCGCTTTCGGCATCTATGGTCACGACGTAAAGGAAGCCGGCGACACGGAAATTCCCGACGACGTAAAAGAAAAACTTCTTCGTTTCGGAAGAGCCGCAGTTGCCGTCGCTTCGATGCGCGGAAAATCGTATCTCCAAATCGGCTCGATCTGTATGGGCATAGGCGGTTCGATAATAGATCCCGCTTTCATTGAGGATTACCTCGGAATGAGAGTGGAATCGGTTGATGAAGTCGAAATAATCAGACGAATGAGCGAAGGAATTTACGACGAAAAAGAGTTCGAAAAAGCCCTCGCATGGACAAAGCAGAGATGCAAAACGGGCTTTGACAAGAACACGGGCGAGATACGCAAATCCGACGGGCAGAAAGCAAAAGACCTCGAATTTACCGTCAAAATGATGATCATAATCAAGGATCTTATGTCGGGCAACAAGAACCTCCCCGAAAACTGCAAAGAGGAAATGGCGGGACACAACGCTATCGCCGCAGGTTTTCAGGGTCAGCGTCAATGGACGGACTTCTACCCGAACGCGGACTTCTCCGAGGCACTTCTCAACTCCTCATTCGACTGGAACGGGGCGCGCGAGCCGTACATTCTCGCAACCGAAAACGACGTTCTGAACGGTCTCGGAATGCTCTTTATGAAGCTGCTCACGGGCAGATCGCAAATCTTTGCCGACGTCCGTACATACTGGTCTCCCGAAGCGACAAAGAGAGTAACCGGCTATGAATTCGAAGGTGTTGCGAAAGAAAACGGCGGCGTTATCCATCTTCTCAATTCCGGAGCCGCCTGCCTCGACGCCTGCGGCGAAGCAACCGACAAAGACGGCAACCACCTTATGAAGAAGTGGTGGGAAGTCACCGACGAAGACATCAAGAAGATGACCGACGCTACCGTATGGTGCGCGGCGGACGGCGGATATTTCAGAGGCGGCGGATTCTCCTCGCGCTTTGAAACAAAATACGAAATGCCCTGCACAATGATCCGTCTTAACCTCGTAAAAGGACTCGGTCCCATGCTCCAAATTGCCGAGGGCTGGACGCTCGCACTCCCCGAAGACGTTTCCGACACGCTCTGGAAACGCACCGACTACACCTGGCCCTGCACTTGGTTTGCACCGAGAGTGACGGGCAAGGGCGCGTTCAAATCCGCCTACGACGTTATGAACAACTGGGGCGCAAATCACGGCGCGATAAGCTACGGTCACATCGGCGCAGACCTTATCACAATGTGTTCGATGCTCCGCATTCCCGTAAGCATGCACAACGTCCCCGAAGAGGACATCTTCCGTCCGTCGTGCTTTAACGCATTCGGCATGGACAAAGAAGGACAGGATTTCCGCGCGTGTGCGGCATACGGTCCCATGTACAGAAATATAAGGTGAAGCAGGATACGGTAATCACCGGCACATACGGCGGCAGAGATTACACCGTAACAAGACCTGCAAACGCAAACATCAAGGTCATAATCAAAAAAGGGGGTAACCATCACCCGCACAGCCTTGAAGACCCGACGGAAATTGTAAATTTCATAAAAACAAATAAACCCATTTAAAATATGCATTGCCCCCCAAAAAATTGTGAAAACC
>CAKRPQ010000103.1 GCA_934385225.1 uncultured Eubacteriales bacterium | reverse complement strand
GTCTGTCTGTCTGTCTGTCTGTCTGTCTGTCTGTCTGTCTGTCTGTCTGTCTGAGGGATTGTACATTCGGCTGAACCTCCTTGTCAATATTTTTCGGGCAAATTCACAATTGTTTTACATTTTATTTCGACATATATATACAATATAATATATTTTACCATGTGCGGAAAATTTTGTCAAGTAAAATTTACAATACAAAAGGGGCTGTTAAAAAACTCGTTTAGAGTTTTTTAACAGCCCCTCAAATTTAATATTTTATCTTGAAAGCTCCGATGCGAGATCGTAGAGTCCCTTTACATACGCTCTCTTCTGCTCGCAGGTTTTCTTCATCTTTTCAACGTCCTCTGCCGAGAAAGCACCAAGATCGCCGTCTTTAAGTTTATTCTTATACATTCTGTCAAGAATAAGCGCGTAGTTGATATCGACGGGTACGATTTCGGATTCTATCTCGCAGACGACAAGGTTGCTCTTGCCCTCGATAAGGAGCTTGACAGCCTCCGCGCCCATTCTCGAAGCCGCCACTCTGTCACGGAGAGTCGGAACACCGCCTCTTACGACGTGGCCAAGCACGTTAAATCTCGCTTCAACGCCCGATTCCTTTTCTATTTTCTCGGCAAGTTCTTCGCCGAAAGGTCTGCCGTCGTCGGTCTTGACACCCTCGCTGACAATGACCTGGAAGTTTCTCTTGCCGTCCGCATGAAGTTCCTTTATCTTCTTTACGCAGGCATCCGCGTCAAACTTTATTTCGGGGATAGCAATTCCGATCGCGCCCGACGCAATGCCCGTAAGGAGTGCGATCTCGCCGCAGTCTCTGCCCATAACCTCTGTCACCATACATCTGCCGTGGCTTTCGCTCGTATCTCTCAGTCTGTCAACCATTTCGAGAACGGTATTCATTGCCGTATCGTAGCCGACGGTGTAATCGGTTGCGGAAATGTCGTTGTCGATAGTTCCCGTCACGCCTATCGTGGGGATACCGTGATTTGTAAGGTCGGTCGCTCCTCTGAACGTGCCGTCACCGCCGATGGCAACTACCGCGTCTATATGGTTATTGCGGCAGGTCTCAATAGCCTTTGCCATGCCTTCGGGCGTTTTGAATTCGTCGCATCTCGCCGTTTGAAGGATCGTTCCGCCGAGATTTATTATATTTGATACTTTACGCGCGTCAAGCTCGGTAAGATTCTCGTCGATAAGTCCCTTATAGCCGCCCATGATACCGACGACCTCTATACCGTTTTCGAGAGCCTCTCTCGTTATCGCTCTTATGCTCGCATTCATTCCGGGGGCATCACCGCCCGATGTGAGAATGCCTATTTTTCTGAATTTCATATCTTCCTCCTGTATATATAAAGCATAATCGGCTGTGTGAAAAAATAAACAATTATATTCTAATACTTTTATTTCTAAAAATCAAGTGTTTTCGATGTTTTTCCGTTTATTTGTCAATGAAATCCGTTATTTTTTGTATTTTTCGAGCTTTACGGAAAGGATCGCGGCAAAAAACGCTTTCAAAACGTCAAACGGTATGAAAGGGAGCGCGCAGACAAGCAGCGCGGAAAAGAAGCCCGTACCCGTCACGTGCGAATACCAGACAGTCCCCGCCGCGTAGCAGACGAGAACGCCCGCCATACACGAACAGAGCCGTGCAAGCACGCCGAATTTCTTTACGATCCTCTGCCATACGAACACCGCCGTCGGAACAAAAATATAACCGACGATATACCCGCCCGTCGCACCCGAAATAACGCCGAATCCTCCTCTGCCGCCGCTGAAAACGGGCAGTCCGACTGCGCCGAGCGCAACATACAGCACTACCGAGATAAGCGAAAACGGAAAATCGAGCACAAGTGCCGCAAGCATTACGGCAAAGAGCGAGAGCGTCACGGGTATCGCTCCGATAGGGAACGAAATCGGCGAGAGAACGCATATAAGTGCCGCCGCAAGCGAGCAGTAGGTCATATTTTTAATTTTTGAATCTATCTTTTTCATTATTTTATAATCTCGCAAAAAACAAGCATTACGGCAAGAAATCCGAAATTCATTGCCGAAAAAAGTCCGACATATTTTGCGCTTCCCGACCTGTTATGAGAAACGTATTCTCTGAACGTGATAAGGCTCGCAAGCGACGAAATAAGCGTGCCGCAGCCGCCGATATTTACGCCCATAAGAAGCTCCCTGTAATTATCCGTAAAGCGCGAAAGAAGTATCGCCGACGGAACGTTGCTTATCACCTGGCACGACAGTGCGGAAAACAGAAGCGTGTCCTTTTCGAGAAGTCCCGAAAAAAGAGAGCGCACAGCTTCTATTCTCGACATATTCCCCGCAAAAACAAAGAACGCGGCAAAGGTAAGCAGAAGCATATAATCGACTTTTCCAAGCGCACTTCGGTCAAGAAAAAGAAGCGACAAAGTGACTATCGCAAGTCCGATATAGTACGGAAGCACTCTGAAAACGAGCAGAACCGAAAGCACAAAAAGCACAAGATACGCTGCCACCTTCGCCTTTGGGAGCGGCGCGAACGGGCGCGTTTTTAGGCAGAGCTTTTCGCCGCCGACAAACAGAGTGAGGACAGTTATAAGCGCGATAGCAAGCAGAAACGGCGGGAGCATTATCCCCATGAATTCAAGGTTCGGAATTTTGAATTTTTCGTATATGTAAAGATTCTGCGGATTTCCGAACGGCGTAAGCATACCGCCGAGGTTTGCGGCGATATTTTGGAGTATAAAAATATACGCCATATATTTTTCCGTTCCCGTCATCGAAAGAAGATAATAACCGAGCGGCAGAAACGTGAGAAGTGCCATATCGTTGGCAAGAACCATTGAGCCGACAAAGGTTATATAAACAAGCATGAGTGCCGCCATACGGATATTCCCCGCAAGCGAAACGATCTTCTCGGCAATTTTCGTAAAGAAACGCACGTTTTTAAGCGCGCATATGACCGCGAGCGTACAGAAAAGGCAGGCAAGGGTTTTGAAATCGAAATAGCCTATATATTCTCTGTCGGGCGGTATTATTATACTTGTCACCGCCGCAAGAAAGACGGCGATAACGAACACGGTGTTTTTACGCGCAAAATCTGCGGCTTTTTTAATCGCACTGTGGGCGGTGCCGTGTTCACTTTTGATTTTTACATCTGTTACAGCCATTATCGTCCCTCGGAAAATCCTGTCATCAATCCCAGACGAGGTACTTTTCCGTAATTTTCTTAATTTTGTCCGCGTCTCCCTCGGACGACGCGTCATAAACGCCGACAACGTGAAGTCCCGCCTTTTTTGCGGCTTCGAGCGCGATTATATTGTCGTCGTAGAAAGTGATTTCATCGTTTTTTACGCCTATTCTCTCGGCTGCCTCGTCATATATGCGCGTGTCGGACTTGAAAAGTCCGAAATCGTCTATTGTGAACACGCGCTCGAAAAGGTCGAACACACCGTTGTTTTTAAGGCACGCGTCGGTCGTTTTATGCGGGCTTGCGGTGAGAACGAACAGCCTGTCCCCTTTATCCCAAAGCTCCTTTATATACGTCTCCGCGCCTCTTTTCAGGCGGATAACGTGCGAATACTGATACATCATATTCTCTTCAATGCTACGGAGCAGCTCCTCCGCCGTGCCTTTGATACCGATCTTTATCAGATACTCCGCCGCACCCTTTGCTCCGAGAGGCGTTATCGCACGGATTATTTCGTCTTTGTTTCCGATGCCAGCCTCGTCAAGCAGTTTTACCGTTCCGTCTGTCCATGCGCGCATAGAATCGGCGAGCGTTCCGTCAAGGTCAAATATGTGAACTTTTTTCACCTGTGACCTCCAAATACGCAAGTGCTTTTTCAAGCACGCTTCTGTCGTTATCGTGTTCAAGTCCGCGGAACGCAGCCTCCACGTCGATGAAGAACGCGTCGGCAATTTCACCGTGTCTCGGAACCGCCGTTTTCACATCCGTTTCGGCAATGAAATAGACAACTTCCTTTTTTACGCCGCGCGCGGGCGAATAACTGACCGTTTCTCTGAAATCTTTTTCGATTTCTATCGCGACGGCTGTCTCTTCGAATACCTCGCGCACGGCAGTTTCCTTTTCGGTCTCGCCCGCCTCGACGTGACCCTTCGGAAAGGCAAGTCCGCCGCCTCCGTAAGGTCTTATGACAAGCAGCATGAGACGCTTTTCGCCGCTCATCTGCCTGTCACAGCGGAAAACAAGCGCTCCGCATGATTTTTCGTGTTTCATATATTACTGCTCTATTTCTTCCATGACGTAGGCTTCAAGCACGTCGCCGACCTTGATGTCATTGAATCTTTCAAGACCGATACCGCACTCATAGCCTGCCGCAACCTCTCTTGCGTCGTCCTTAAAGCGTTTGAGGGAGGAAATCTTATCCTCGAATATAACCACGCTGTCGCGGAGAACTCTTATCTGAGAAGCTCTTGTGACCTTGCCGTCCTGGATATAAGAGCCTGCGATAGTTCCGACGTTCGGAACGTGGATAGTCTGGCGAACCTCGGCGTGACCGAGAATAACTTCCCTATATTTGGGCGCAAGCATACCCTTCATTGCAGCGGTGATCTCCTCGATACACTCGTAAATGACGCGGTATGTGCGTATATCGACGCCCTGTCTCTCGGCGCTGTCTATCGCCGACTTATCGGGACGGACGTTAAAGCCGACAATAATGGCGTTCGACGCGGCGGCGAGCATAACGTCGCCCTCGGTAATTCCTCCCGTTGCGGCGTGAATAACTCTGACCTTTACTTCCTCGTTCGAAATCTTTTCAAGCGAAGAACGAACAGCCTCGACAGAGCCTCCGACGTCTGCCTTGACGATGACGTTAAGATCCTTTACGCCCTCTGCAATCTGCGCAAAGAGGTCATTGAGGTTAGCTCTTGCATTCGCCTTGAATTCTTCCTCTTTCGCCTTATTGCGGCGGTTGTCGGCAAGCGTTCTTGCCATTCTCTCGTCCTCGACAGCCTGGAATTCGTCGCCTGCGGCGGGAACTTCGGCAAGACCGACTATCTCTACGGGAACGGACGGTGCGGCTTCCTTCATAACCTTGCCGTTATGGTCCGTCATAAGGCGGACACGACCGACTGCCGTACCCGCGATAACGATATCGCCCTGGTGAAGCGTACCGTTCTGGACAAGAACCGTTGCAACGGGGCCTCTTCCCTTATCAAGTCTCGCTTCGATAACGATACCCTTTGCGCGTCTGTTCGGATTTGCTTTGAGATCCTTGACCTCGGCAATGAGAAGCACGTCTTCGAGAAGCTCGTCGATTCCCTGACCCGTAAGTGCCGAAACGGGAACGCACATAACGTCGCCGCCCCACTCTTCGGGCACAAGATCGTACTGCGTGAGCGCCTGTTTTACGTTATCGGGATTTGCCGTAGGCTTATCCATCTTATTTATCGCAACGATAATATCTACACCCGCAGCCTTTGCGTGGTTGATAGCCTCAACTGTCTGCGGCATGATACCGTCGTCCGCCGCAACGACAAGAATAGCTATATCCGTCGCCATCGCGCCTCTCGCACGCATAGCGGTGAACGCCTCATGACCGGGAGTATCAAGGAACGTTATCGGCTTGCCGTCAACGGTTACGCGGTAAGCGCCGATATGCTGCGTGATACCGCCCGCTTCGCCCGTGGTCACGTTTGTGTGTCTTATTGCGTCAAGTATCGACGTTTTACCGTGGTCAACGTGTCCCATTACGCAGACAACGGGTGCTCTCGTAACAAGTTCTTCCTCTTTATCCTCTGTATCGTCAAAGAGTTTTTCCTCTATCGTTACGACAACTTCCTTGGTTGCAATCGCACCGAGTTCGTCCGCAACGAGATATGCGGTATCATAATCTATTATCTGGTTGACCGTCGCCATAACGCCCATCATCATGAGCTTCTTTATGACCTCGCCCGCCGTCACTTTGAGCCTTGAAGCAAGCTCGCCGACCGATATTTCGTCGGGAATGGTGATTTCAAGCGGCTTCTTCTTCACGGGAGCCTGTGGCTTCTGCTTGAAGCGGTCGTTTTTCGTGTCCTTCTTATAAGGATCTCTGTTATTCTGCTTCTTTAACTTCTGCTTATCGCCGCGCATATCTCTCTGCGCTTCGGAAACGAAGTTTTCAAGTCTTTCGTCGTACTTTGAAAGGTCAACCGAACCCGATCTCGTATCTATGACACGCGTTCCGCCTCTCTGTGAGGAAGTGCTGCCCTTCGGGGTCTGTCCGCGTACGATCGGCTGCGGCTGGAACTTCGGCTTCGGTGCGCTCGGAATATAATCTTCGCCCATCGTTGTTGGATTCGGACGCGGTCTGCTCGGTCTTGCGTTCTGACCCTGTTGCGGTCTGTCGCCGTAGGGTCTCTGTCCCTGCGACTGCGGTCTGTCGCCGTAGGGTCTCTGTCCCTGCGACTGCGGTCTGTCGCCGTAGGGTCTCTGTCCCTGCGACTGCGG
>CAKRPQ010000102.1 GCA_934385225.1 uncultured Eubacteriales bacterium | reverse complement strand
TCGCGCCTATCGGGTGAACTCTTATAAGAGTAAGCGGTTGTATCGGCTCGGAGCAAAGCACGAGAACGTCGAGAGGGTCTTTATCGTCGGCATAAGTCCTCGGAATAAAGCCGTAGTTTGCGGGGTAGTGCGTCGATGTATAGAGTATTCTGTCAAGGCGCAGAAGTCCCGTCTCCTTATCAAGCTCATATTTGCAGTTGCTTCCCTTCGAAATTTCGATAACGGCTTCAAAATCTTCGGGTTTTACGCGTCTCGGGTCAAGGTCGTGCCAGATATTCATAGAGTACCTCCGTAAATTTTATTTTACAAAATCGAACTCGAAATCATATATCGAAACGGTGTCGCCGTCCTTTGCGCCCTTTTCTTCAAGTAGCTTTATGACGCCCGCTTTGATAAGCACCTTTTGGAAATAGTTCAGCGACTCGTAATCGTCGAAATTGATCTGCCCCATAAGGTTATAAAGCCATTCGCCCTCGACAACGAACGTTCCGTTCTCGTTTCTGACCGTGGTTTCGCGCTCGCCGTCATTCTTTGCGTACTCGTCCTCGGGAGAATAGTCGCTTTCGTAGACAGTAAGCGGCGGAAGCATTTTAAGGCGCTCCGACACGCGTCTGACAAGCTCGTCAAGGTTCTCGCCCGTGACGGCAGAAACGTAGATCGTTTCATAGCCGTTTTCGTCGACAAAGTCCTCGAACGCCTTAACGTCTGTTATCTCCTCGTTTAACATATCGCACTTGTTTGCGACGATTATCTGCGGGCGCTTCGCAAGCTCGGGACTGTAACGTTCAAGCTCGCAGTTTATACGTTTTATATCCTCTATCGCATTTCTGCCCTCGACCTGTGAAATATCGACAACGTGCAGAAGAAGTCTGCAACGCTCCACATGGCGCAGAAATGCGTGTCCGAGCCCCGCGCCGTCCGCCGCGCCCTCGATAAGTCCGGGAATATCCGCGACGACAAATCCGCTCTCGTCGCCCGTTTTTACGACGCCGAGATTCGGCGAAAGAGTTGTAAAATGGTAGTCCGCTATCTTTGGCTTTGCGGAGCTTATGCGCGAGAGTATCGACGATTTTCCGACGTTCGGGAAGCCTATAAGACCGACGTCGGCAAGCATTTTAAGTTCAAGAATGACCTCTTTTTCCTCGCCGTCCGCGCCCTTTTTCGCAAACATCGGCACCTGTCTTGTCGGGGTCGCAAAGTGCTTGTTTCCCCAGCCGCCTCTGCCGCCGTGCAGGCAGACAAACGGTTCGCTGTCCGACATATCCTTGATTATTTTACCCGTTTCGGCGTCCTTTATGAGTGTTCCCGGCGGCACGAGAATGACGGTATCCGCGCCGTTTTTGCCGTGGAACTTTGCACCCGCGCCGTTTCCGCCGTTTTCAGCGACGAATTTGCGCTTATAGCGAAACGCGAGAAGAGTGTTGGACCCTTCGTCTATCTTGAAAACAATATTCCCGCCGTTTCCGCCGTCTCCGCCGTCGGGACCGCCCTGCGCGACGTACTTTTCGCGTCTGAAAGACACTACGCCGTGACCGCCGTTTCCCGCCTTTATATATATTTTTACGTTATCTACAAACATTTAATTACGTTTACCTCTTTTATTCTTCTGTCCTGCCTCCGCTCTCACTCTTCGTCGCCCTTCTGACGTATGATGAGCCTTATGGGAGTGCCCTTGAAACCGAACGTGTTTCTGAGGCAATTTTCGATATATCTCTGATACGAGAAATGGAAAAGTTCGACGTTATTGCAGAAGATGACGAACGTCGGAGGTGCTGTCGAAACCTGCGTCATATAGTATATTTTGAGCCTTCTGCCCTTATCGGACGGCGGCTGTGTACGCATCGTCGCCTCGCCGAGAACGTCATTGAGCATTCCCGTCGAAATTCTCGTCACGCTCTGATTATAGACGTACTTTATCTGCTCGAAGAGCTTTACCACTCTTTGACCCGTGAGTGCCGAAACAAACATTATCGGCGCATACGTCATATACGAGAGTGCATTATACACCTCGCGCGTGACGTTTGTCACGGTGGAGTTTTCCTTTTCGACAGCGTCCCATTTATTCATAACTATTATCGACGCTTTGCCCGCCTCGTGCGCGATTCCCGCAATCTTTTCGTCCTGCTCGGAAATGCCTTTTGAAGCATCTATCATGATAAGGCAGACGTCCGCCCTCTCGACAGCCATATGAGCGCGGAGAACGCTGTATTTTTCGATTTTATCGTCTATTTTCGACTGGCGGCGTATTCCCGCGGTGTCGATGAAAGTAAAGCGCCCGTACTCGTTTTCGACGATGGTATCGACCGCGTCCCTCGTCGTCCCCGGAATATCCGAAACGATAAGTCTCTCCGAGCCGACGATGCGGTTGATTATCGACGATTTTCCCGCGTTCGGTTTGCCTATGACGGCGACCTTTATCGTGTCGTCATCTTCCTCCGCCTCGTTTTCATCGGGAAGCACTTCAAGGCACGCGTCAAGAAGATCTCCGCTTCCGCTTCCGTGGACGGACGAAACGGCGATAGGCTCGCTTTCAAAGCCGAGCTCGTAAAATTCGTAAAATTCATAAGGAAGCGCGCCGACCGAATCGCATTTGTTTATGCAGACGACGACGGGTTTACCGCTCTTTTTGAGCATTACGGCGATCTCTCTGTCGTCGGCGACAAGACCCATACGGACGTCGCACATAAAGACGATAACGTCCGCCGTGTCGATGGCGATCTCCGCCTGGACTTTCATCTGCGAGAGGATAATATCGTCCGTTTTCGGCTCGATACCGCCCGTGTCGATAATAATGAGCTTGCGCCCGCGCCATTCCGTCTCGCCGTAGATGCGGTCACGCGTAACACCCGGTGTGTCCTCTACTATCGAACGTCTTTCGCCTATGAGTTTATTGAAAAGTGTGCTTTTGCCGACATTCGGTCTGCCGACAATGGCAATTATCGGTTTTGACATATCAAAATTCGCTTTCCTGATTATTTTCCGGGATAGAATTTAAGAAAATCCTTTACCGTGTCTATATCCGCAGAGTAGCCCGCGGAAGTGCCGAGCGCGTCGGCAAGGTCGATATTCATAACTATTTTATCCGATGTGAAATACACCTGCGGATAGCTTGCGTAATCGCTTCTGTATTGGAGGATCATATCCTCGTAGCTCGTCTGCGAGAGCAGATCCTTCATGCCGTACTCCTCGGTAAATTCGCCCGCGATAAATTTCGACGCGACCGAATTGAAGTCGGAGAAAATATCGTCCCCGTCAAGGATACTGCCGTCCGTGAGGTTCATATTCAGCGTGAGCACGGGAGACGACGTATATTCCGAAATCGAAGTGTAGAGATTTACCGTATTCTTCACCGAAATGAATTCGTCGGAAAGGTACTCGACCTTGCACTCGGCGATCTCGAAGTTGAATATCGTTCCCTCGATTATATAGATCTCCTCGTCGGGAACGGTCTGCGTATAGAGCTTTTCGGCAAAAGAGGCAAGCTCCGCGTTTATTTTGTCTTGAAGCTCCGCGTCCTTCATTCCCGAAATCACGGGATAACGGAGGACTTTTGTGCATCTGCCGTCCTCGGTGTCCGAAACGACGGAAATATCCTCTTTTATTTCGACCTCGTAGCTCGATTTCGCCTCGTCTTGCTCGGTTTCGACCGATGTCTGAATACTTTCGGTATCTTTTGTTTCGTCCCCGCCGCTTTCTTTTTTCTTACAGGAACAGGTGCCTGCCAGAAGCGCGAGTACAAGCGTCAGAACAAGAAATTTTTTCATTTCGGAATCCTCCTAAAATTATTCAAGTCCGAGAACGGCTGAAACGAACTTCGCTCCCGAATCTTTTGCTGGTGTTACTTTTACGCCGAGACGCTTTGAAAATTCGTCAAGCGTCACGTCGTCAAGGAAAATATCCTCGTCGGCTTTAAGGGCGTTATGCGGTATGAGAAGCTCGTCGCCAAGCTCTTTACCCGCAAGCTGCTTTATCATATCCGTCGCCGTCAGAAGTCCCGAAACGGTTATATTCTCCCCGAAAAAACGGTTGATTATTTTATAAACGTGCACCGTGACCCTGCCGCCCGTCTCGGACACGACTTTTTCGGCAAGTTCTTTTATGCAGTCATATGCGGCGACGCCCGTCGCGATGGAAACTACGCGTTTTTTCTCTCCGAGACGCTCCTCGTACTCGTCGAAATACTCCATCTCCTCGCCGACCTCTGTTTTAAGCGACGTGATCATTCCGACGCCGTTTTCTATCTGCGGGTAGCCCTCGTAGTAGCTTTCGGGCGGCAATTCCCTGCCCGATTTTATATAAAATTCGTCCGAGCAGAAGAAGAGGTGCGTTCCGAATTTTTCGTAGCACTCGAAAGCGTATTTTTCGACCGTATCTATAACTTCGCCGCATTCCTCGCCGGTGTAGGGCGACAGCGGATAGAGCTTTTCGCGGAATTTCGTCAGTCCCGCGGGAACGATGGAGCAGCTCACAAGCGACGGGTAATATTTCGTCAGGTCGTGCATCGAGCGTATAAGCTCCGCGCCGTCGTTCAGCCCTTTGCAGAGGACTATCTGCGCGCATATCGAAATTCCCGCCTCGGCGAAGCGGTCAAGATAGGCAAGCACCTCGCCCGCGCGTTTGTTGTGCATCATCTCGCGGCGGAGTTCGGGGTTCGTCGTGTGAACGGAGACGTTTACGGGCGAAATGTGCATTTTTATTATTCTCTCCACATCGTGGTCGTGGAGGTTCGTCAGCGTCACATAGTTTCCGTGCAGAAACGAAAGGCGCGAATCGTCGTCCTTGAAGTAGAGCGTTTTTCTCATTCCTCGCGGGAGCTGGTCGATAAAGCAGAAAACGCATTTGTTCTCGCAGGAATGTTTCTTGTCCATAAGCGGACGCTCAAAACCGAGCCCTATGTCGTCGTATTCGCCCTTTTTTATTACGGTTTCGTATTCATTGCCGTCGCGCATAAGGGTAAGTTTTATCTCGGAGGACGCGAGAAAGAACCTGTAATCGAGGACGTCGTTTATCTCGTTTCCGTCGATAAATTTAAGAATGTCGCCCGCCTTTATGCCCGCCTTATCGGCGTGACTGCCGACGTTCACATTCGAAATTTCGACCATTTTAACTCTCCTTCCGCGCGTACTGCCGTAATTCATTTTATTGTACCACAAAAAATGCATTTTGTCAATCAAAAAGAGGCGGCGGAGAAAAGTTTTGTTACAAAGCGCGGCGGACGCACGAAAAATTGCGATACCATACATCGACCGTACACCGACAAAATCGGGCGATAACAGCAAAAAACAGAATTCAAGGTATGGTTACTTGCGCAATTGTGTATTATTACTAAAATATAGTCGAGATTGTTTGTATATTACGACAAATATATATTTTCAGATAAAATATCGCTTGACAAAAAGTATTTGCTATGATACACTTAAATCACAGGAGGTGAATATGAATGTCTAATATTACTGTATTTAACAATGAAAAGGCATTTTTGCGCAAGTTCTTAATATTTATAGTTTTCTCCGCGATTATCTTACTTTTTTTTGCCTCCTGCGGAAAGACGGAGGCAGGCAAATTTGCCGAAACGGAGACAGCCGAAAAAGCGGAAACAGAATACACCACTGAAACAAAAACCGCAGAAGGTGCGGCAAACATCGCGCAAATTCCGAGCGGTTTCACGGTAGAAAACGGCAAAACCGCCGTTTTCGATACGACAGGCTGCGGGGCTGTTCCGAGTTCTTTTGATGAATTTGTAAAATCCGCAGTGAAAGGCGACGAAACTGTCGCAAATGTTACCGAGCTTCAAATCGGTGACGCGAAAATAAGCGTTCGTATCGGCGACGAAGAAATCTGTGCGTTTTCCGTATCGTATCATGGGCAAACAGCGTATTTTTACGAGCCGCTATCGCTGTACGGCAACCTTAACGTTCAGGCATTCGAATACGACGGCAGATTTGTATTTTCGAGTACGTCGTTCGGCGTCGGCGATACATATATTCTGAACGAAAACGGTATATGGCACGGGCATTCCGAATTCAGGCGCGAAATTTCACCCGATGAAAAGGCTGTTTACATTTATCTTGACGACGACGGAGCACTTAAATACAAAAAATTTCCAATGAAATATGCCGCGATATTTTCTGCGGTTGATTTTCTTTCTGTATGTACGGGACGCGATGAAGTTATTTGCGAATACGGGAGCGTTACCATTGACGGGACAGATCCGATACTTAGCGCGGAGAAAACCGAGAGCGCAGGCGAACGCTACGACATTGACGAATGTTTTGAATATTATAAATCTATTGGTGGGGAATGCGAAACGCCCGAAGAACTATTTAAAAAAAATATGGAAAAGGGGATATATTAATGAAAAATCAAAATGTTACAACGTATTTAACACAATTGCAAACAAAATTCGAAAGCGGAAAATATTGAAATCATGATCCGCCAGAACCTAACAATCCCGAATCTATAAGAACAATCC
>CAKRPQ010000101.1 GCA_934385225.1 uncultured Eubacteriales bacterium | reverse complement strand
ACTCTATGGTTATACGGTTTATATCACGGCAAAACGGCGGCATTTTGCCGCCGAGACCGATATCGGCGGGGTGTTCAAAACTTGTTCGAAGTTTTGAAGCACCCCTTTTTACTGTTCGATCTGCGAAATCCATTTTCCGCGCTTATATATTACAAACACAAGTATTGCCTCGGCAACCCAAGAAACGACCCAGCCCGCATATATGCCGTTCATTGCAAATTCAGGCATCAGTATGACCGTCGCGACAACACGGACAAAAGTTGAAAAGAATGTACAAAGGAACAGATAGCGCATTGCCTTAACGCCACGATAAAGTGCGTGGTACGAGTTACATATAAGAAGGAAAAATAGAAACGGTACGAAATATTTTGCAAAAGTCACTGCGTATTCGACTGCTACGGGATCGGCGTTCGATCTGAAAAATATTCCGCATATCTCGCGCGGAAAAACAACACATGCAAGCACCGCAGGCATTGTAAAAATGATATTTTGCAGGATTCCGACGCGCAGTCCCTTTTTGATGGGCTGTTCGCCCTTCCCCGCACCGACGCATTGTGCCGTATAATTCGCTATTGTTTTTGACGAACTGAAAAACATTGCACTGCACACATCGTAAACTTTCAAAACAACCGTATATCCTGCCGTCGCTGCCGTCCCGAGAGAGTTTACGAGAGGCGATATAAGAAACGACGAAAGATACATTATCACCTGCTGCGCACTGTTGGGCACGTTATACGGTGCCGATCTCACAATATGCTCTTTTTCAATTTTCACTCTACCCTTCACGCCGAGCTTTTTGAAGCATGAGTAAACCTTGAAAACATAGCAGATGTCAGCGGCAAATCCCGCAAGAACAGACGAGAGAGCCAATCCCGCCGCGCCCATATTAAGATATTTTACGGATATGATATTTCCCGAAACATTTATTACGGCCGAAACTATCGACATAAAAAGAGGAAAGGTGCTTTCGCCGAGCGCATTCATTATACTGAGTCCCAAATGATTGAGTACAATGAAGAACAACCCGCCGAGATAGATCGAATAATACCTGTATGTTTCCTCTGAAATGCTTTTATCGATATTAAGGAATGCAAAAACGGGCTTATAAAATACCACGAGCGGTGTACAAATGACGAAAAATACGAATGCCATAACAGCAAAAACGGTCACGACCGCATTGCGTATCTTTGCGTAATCACCAGCTCCGAAAAGGCGCGCGATATAAACGCCTGATCCCGTACTGTATCCCCAGCCGAGCGACGAAACAATAGTCGTCAGTGCCGAGGTAGCGCCTATGGCGGCAAGCCCCGTGTCACCGAGAAATTTTCCCGCTATGACGGTATCTATTACGTTATATGCCTGAGACAGAACGCCCGAAAGTACGAGCGGGAGCGCAAAGGCAAAAAAGTTTTTTCTGATATTACCCTCAGTCAGATTTTTCATATTATTTTGTTATCCTATGAAAATCGTTTTCACGGAGGTCAAGCACAGAACAAAAGATATAGAGAAGCGGATAGGCGTCAAAATCCGCAGCCTTATGCGAATCGGTACCTATCGTGAACTTGCACCCGCATTCCTTTGCAATGCGGTACATTCTCATCATCGGAAGTGCGTAGCTTTCGGGGAGCGTTTTTCCCTTTATAAAGTTCGGGTTGATTTCAATGCCTATCCCTTTTTCGGCGGCAATATCAAAGCAACGCTTATATTCATCGTCGGTGATAAAATTGAAAAGTTCCTCTCTGTAATCACAGTTTACGGCACTGAACGGGTGCGGAATTGCCGTTATGTATTTCGCAACATCGGATTTTACAATATCCGTAAATGCGTCAAGCATAAATTCGGCGTGTTTTCTCTTCTGTCCTATAAATTCCTTCGGCATAACTATATGCGTATGCGAATTGGGGACAAGAAGAATTTCAAGCTGCTCGGCAACCGAAGGCGTGATTGCGGGACGGCGGTATTTATACGAATATTCGCCCTCCGCACCAAAAAAGAACTTTACTTCCCCGCTCTTGTTTTTCTCCTCAATTTCTTTTTTTAGCGGAGCAATATGCTCAAAATTCTGCGGAACATACCATTCACACGCGCCTTCAACTGCGCTGTCCCACAGGTGATTCGTTATTGCCATCTTTTTTATTCCGAATTCTTTTGCTTTTTCGGTGTACAGATCAAGAGTTGCTTCTTTCCACGCGCAAAGAGACAGATTAGTATGCGTATGCATATCAAAATCGACTATCATTTTATTTACCTCACTTGACATAATGTTTTTACTCTGATATAATTATATATAATTATCAAAAAAAATCAAGTAGAGTTTACAAACAAGAGAAATTCTCACGAATTATCACATACAAATTACGATTAACGGAGAAAAAGGATGTATCAAAACGAAAGACTGAATGAAATCATCAGAATTTTGCAGGAAAACGGCTACACAACCGTAAAATATCTGACCGATAAGCTCCATTACAGCACGGCAACGATAAACCGTGATCTGAACATTCTCGAAAAACAGAATTTACTTAAAAGAAGCTACGGCGGCGCGGAAATCGAAAATCCGAAGAGTATTCCGCTCCCTTTCAGAACGCACAAAATGAATGCCGAGAAAAACAGGATCGGAAAAATCGCCGCCGATTTAATAGAGGACGGCGATGTAATATTTATCGGCGGATCTACAACGTGCAGGCGAATTGCACCGCACATAACGGAAAGAAAAGATCTGACCGTCGTCACAAACGATATGGGTATGACCTCGTTTCTTTCGGAATACGGTGTGAAAGTCATTTGCCTCGGCGGTGAAGTCTTCGAAATTCCCGATATTCTGTGCGGAAATGTTACGGTGGAAAACGCCTTGATTTACAGCGCAAACAAATTCTTTTTTTCAACGGGAGCAATAAGCGACAAAGGCGAGATAAAGGGTGGCGACAACTACCACGCGCTGTACAAGGTAATGGCTCGCAATTCAGAAAAAAACTTTTACCTTGCGGATCACGAAAAGCTCAATGTCCCGAACGTGCCTATTAATTATTTTAATGTTTCGGAAATGGCATATATAATCACGGATTTTAATTTCTCGGACGAATTTAAGAAGAAATATCCGAATACCGTTTTCTTAAAAGCATGATAATTTGTTTTTTCAAAAGACAAAAAGGCGATGCGCCGTAGCGCACCGCCCTTTTCTGTTCTATGTCAAATCTTTATTTTTGGGCTGTTTTCTTTTTCTTGCCCATGATAACTACAACAACAGCTACTGCCGCAACAACAACTACCGCAACAACTACGATAATAATTATTGTTGTCGTGGACATTCCGCCGTCTGTATCGTCACTGTCGATTATGACAGCCTTTGTCTCTGCCCGGGTTTCTGTTTCGGTGGAAACGGGCTCTGTTTCAACGACAGTTTCACTCTCGGTATCGGTAACAGGTGCAGGTGCATCTGTTACAGCCTCGGTATCAGTAGTCGTTTCGGGCATCTCGCACTTAATGGGAGCAGGAGTATTTGTGCTTGCGTCATAGAACGTAAGGTTATTATCCTGCGCGTACTTTTCGGCATAAGAGCCGGGAACGCCGTAAATATTTTGAAGGTTTGTATTCTCTTCAAATACCGAAGAACCGATCTTCTTAACCTCGGAATTTACGATAACACTTGCAATAAAGTAATCGTAAGCAAATGTGTAGGAGTTAATCTCGGATACACGGCTGATATCGATTGCACCCTCGATCGGGTCTGTACCTGTACGGTAGATAGATTTAAGATTTGTGCATTTTTCGAATGCAGCGTTACCGATTTTGATGTCAGCATCGGGAATCTGAATTGTTTCAAGGTTTTCACATTCGCAGAATGCGTACTTACCGATCTCGGAGATTCTGTCGGAAAGGACAACGTGCTTGATCTTATCCTTTATCTCGAACCAAGGCTGCTTCTTCGAACCGCCGCCGTAATAGTTGACGATATCGTCGATCTTACCCGCGCCGTAAACGGTGAGTATGCCCGTTGCTTCATCAAAAGCAAATGCGGAACGTCCGCCGCAGGACTCAAGGTTATCGGGAATCGGAACGTAGTATTCGTGAGTTCTGTCATCGGGATTTGATATGGGTCTGAGGTTATACAGGTTCTCTTTTGCATAAGCGATAAGCTCATCTGTAACAGTCTGCGCGTAAATCGTCTCAATAGAGAACGGAAGGTCATATTTAAGAGACTTTGCAGATGCGGGAAGAACGAGTTCCTTTATCGCCGTTTTCTTAAATACGTCGTTTATTGCTGAGAAGCCGGAAGCGTCAGCTCTGCCTTCAATACGCTCTTTACCTTCTCTCCAAATTGTTGTGAGAGATGTGCAACCCGTAAAGCAGTTTCCGTCAACCTGTATGCCGCTATGTGAGTAAACGATATCTTTAAGTGCTTCCATATTCTGGAATGCACTGCCCGACATCTTTGCAATGTAAGGACCTACAACGATGTGCTCGATTTCTTTCTTATAATCTGCCCAGGACGTGCCATCTGCCTTATCGCAGTGGCCCGAAGTACCTGTCTCGTTGTAATTTGTCGTTGCGGACGTAAATTTGAGGGTCTTTGTATCTGCATAGTAAGCCCAATATGTATCAATAATCTTACCGCCGTTATACATACCCGTAGAGTGTCCGTAAGCTGTTGCTCCTGCGGGATCAAACTCTTCAAGGTTACCTGTCGAACCGCCGGTAGAGCCGCCTGTTGAACCGCCGCTTGTCGAACCGGGACCGGGGAGAGTACCCTTTGTTTCTTCGCCCGTTTCAAGGTTGATATAGGTAAAGCCGTTCTCTTTTGCGAACGCTTCTGCCTTAGAGCCTGCGGGAGCTTTGATTGCGGGGAAATAGGATTCCTGACCGAATACCTTCTTTGATTGAAGCTCTGTGTCCTTGCCTCTTATAATCAGAGTTGCAAGACCGCTGAGGCGCGAGAAAGCGTCGTTTTTAATAAGCGTTACTCCTGCGGGAATGTCAAGTTCTTTAAGCGCAGAGTTGTTCTTAAAAACTTCCTGCGGTATCTCGCCTGTAAGGTTAGGATTGAACTTAACTACGGACGGCCAGCAACCGTCGAAGCAGTAGCCTTCGAGTTTCGTAACGTATGTGAGGTCGAAAGTTCCCTCAACAGGATCATTACCCTTTACATATATTGTTACAAGGCTACGGCAGGATTCGAATGCGGCATGGTTGACAGTAGTAAGCGATGTCGGGAATTCGACAACTTTGAGTTTCTGGTTATTTGCCAATCCTGCAACAGATGTAATACCGTCGCCGATTATTACCTTCGACACCAAATCGAAAGTCGGGCAAACCTTTTCCCAGCTAGAAACGTCGCCTGTGAGCGGGTCTCTGTTGTGGATTTCCGTTGACTGAACCTTATCGGTTGCGGAAGCGTCTATCTCAAATGTAAGGATACCTGCTTCGGTAACCGTATACTTGATGTTTGTTTCTTCACCGCTACGGTTTTTCATGTAACCTGTACCCGGTGTGTATGCAAATGCACAAACGGCGAAGATTGCCATAGCGAGCATTGCAACAAGTGCTGTCAGAAGGATCTTGTTTGTTTTTTTCATTTTTTTGCCCTTTCATTAAATAAATCCGACGGCGCTTTACACGCCTACGGATTGGTTTACGCCTTACATTTTACCACATAATCACAAATTAGTCAATAAAAAATCGGCAAATAGAAGATTTTCGTCACTTTTTATATTTTTACGCAGGGCTTTTTGTGCATATTGACGATAAACCCGTGCGTATTTTGGGTTGCGCACGGGTTTAATGCTTTCAAATTATTTACGATTACTCTTTTCGATTGCTTCCCAAAGACCGTTTATGTAGCACGCGCCCATCGCCCTATCGTAAAGGCCGTAACCGGGCATACAGATCTCACCCCAGACGGTTCTGCCGTGGTCGGGACGTATCGGTCCGTCAAAACCGATGTCATAGAGTGCTTTCACTATCTCGTACATATCGAACGAGCCGTCGGAAGAAAGATGCGCAGCCTCCTCAAAAAGACCGGGAGCAAAATGTTGAAGATTACGGACGTGCGCGAAATGTATTCTTCCGGGGATCGAACGGATAATGTCTGGCAGGTCGTTTTTAAGATCGGTTCCGAGAGAGCCTGTGCAGAATGTAAGTCCGTTATGCTTATTATCAACGGCTTTAAGCATTTTAAGGATATTTTCCTTATTCGTAATTATTCTCGGCAGTCCGAAAACGGGCCATGCGGGATCGTCGGGGTGTATTGCCATATTGATGTCGTACTTATCGCAGACGGGCATTATCGCTTTTAGGAAGTAAACGAGGTTATCGAACAGCTTTTCGGCAGTGACGTCCTTATATTCGCCGAAAAGTTCCTTTACATGGGCAAGTCTGTCGGGTTCCCACCCGGGCATAACGAAGCCGTTTGAGTTTGCGTCGTTTCTGTCAAAGAACGTCTGCGGGTCGATGCTGTCAACGACTTTCTGATCATATGCAAGCACGGTAGAGCCGTCATAGCGGGGCTTCGCGAGGTTCGTTCTTGTCCAGTCGAAAACGGGCATAAAATTATAGCATACCATTTTTATATTCTGCTTGCCGAGG
>CAKRPQ010000100.1 GCA_934385225.1 uncultured Eubacteriales bacterium | reverse complement strand
CCTATCGCAAGAGCGCAGTCGGGGTGACTGTCAAGCGCGTCTGTCATATTCTTCACGACGTCCGTGCCGTACGCAAGATCGGCGTCGGTGAACATAACAATATCCCCTTTCGACGAAAGGACGGCAGTCCTGACGGCACAGCCCTTTCCCCTGTTTTCCTTATATCCGACCGTACGAACGCACGGCAGACCGAGAGAGTTTACTATATCGGCGGAACCGTCGGTACTTCCGTCGTCGGAAAAGATTATTTCATACCCGATGTCACCGAACGTCTTCTCCATATATTCGGACAGAGTTTTCGCGCTTTCCGCGATTATCTGCGCCTCGTTATACATCGGTATGCAGAGCGATATCTTCATATTATCCCTTTCTATATACCGCAAAGTTTATTTCGATCTCTGTTTTTAAATTTTTAAGTGCAAGCAGTTTGTTTTTATCCTGTTCGCTCGTCCTGTAAAAGTACGGTGTCATCGAAAAGAGGTCGTATATTTCCTTTTCGTTTTTCAGTTCGATCTCATATTTAAGTGTATATTTTTCTGCCTCGCAAAGGTCAAGCGGTGCGTCCGCGCGTTCCTCGTTTTCGTACACATTTTCATAGAGAGCCTTTTTCATTCCGAGAAGGTGATCACGTCCCGCAGACGCCGTTATAAGCACGCCGCCTCTTTTGAGAACTCTTAAAAATTCCTTTTCGGCGCAGGGAGCAAAAACAGAGGTTATTATATCCGCTTTTCCGTCGCCTATCGGCATATCGAAAACGCTCGCGACAGCAAAAAACACATTTTTTCTTCCGCGCGAAGCCTTTGCGCCGTGCTCTACCGCAAATTTCGAAAGGTCGAAGCCTACCGTGCTTCCGTCCGCAAAACAGTCCGCGAGACGGAGAGTATAATATCCCTCTCCGCAGCCGGCGTCGATCACGGCACTTTTTTCGGAATCGGCATACTTTTTCGCAAGAGAGCAGAGCTTATCCGCTATCGGCGCATAATAACCGAGCGAAAGGAAATCGGTGCGGCTTTTCACACATTCCTTTGAGTCGCCCGAGCCGAGCTTTGCCCGCGCGATATTCACATATCCGCTCCTCGCAAAATCAAAGCAATGTCTTTTGCCGCAGACAAGCGACTTTTCGTCTTCGGAAAGAAGGAGACCGCCGCCGCATATCGGGCAGCGGAGAATATCAATTATTTCAGGTGTCAATTTTCACAAGTTTCGCGTGAAGCGCGTATCTCCCGTCTTTATTTGTATTTGTGCAGGTCGAAAGCGTGAGAAGTATGTCGTCTTTTCCGAAAGAGACGTCTTTTTCCCACACGGAATTTCCTTTGACCTCGTCGGCAAAATCGAGAAATTCTCTGTCCGAATCAAACGAAGTCTTGAAATAGCGGTAATCCGCCGTAGTCTTATAGACAGAAAAGACCTCAAACGTATAAATTCCGTCGAACGAATAAAGGACTATTTCGGCATCATCGAAAAAATCCTCGTTTTTATAATATTTCGTCACGTCGCCGAGCATAGAGCCGTTGTTCATATTGTGACCGTATATGACTATATTCCTGTTGTTTTTCAGCTCGCGTTCATTTCGGTAATCCATGAATATCGTACCCGATTTAAGCATTTTTTTATCAAAACTATGGTCAAGGTAGTATTCGTTATCGGTGTAAACGGTCACGGGATAGCTTATCCGAGTTCCGTCCGCATGTATAAACCCGACAATGTCGCTGTTTCGCGAGTGAAGCTCGTCGAGCTTTGATTTCATTCGCTCAAATTCCATATTTACGCCGCCTTTTTCCGAATAGAATCGGCTTATCTCGGAGTCGTCAAGTTTCAGAGCCTCCGAGAAAATCGGAACGGCAACGCTCACGGGCGTCTGCTTCATAATCGAAACGCCGTCGGATATGCTCGCCGCCGAATCCTCCGTAACGTCGAAAAATTCGTTTGAAAGCGCGCTGTAAATGTCGTCCGCCTCGCGGTACTGCATTTCGTTATAAAGAAGAAGCCACATACAATAGAGGAAAACGGAAATGCAGACGACTATCAGAAAAATGCGCACGGTGTCAAAAAGCGAAAACTGTTTTTTTACATTTTTCGCCTCGCCTAAATCGTCCTGCGTGAGTTCGTAAAGCGAACGGTCAAACACCGAAAGCTCATCGACGTTTACACTCTCGTCCGCGATATGCTTTTTTTGTCCGAACATACCGTTTCACCTCCCCGTTTTACATTTTTATGTTTGTTTTATACGTTGAATCTGAACAGAACTATGTCTCCGTCGGCGATGACATAGTCTTTACCCTCGCTTCGCATAAGTCCCTGTTCTTTTGCCGCCGTCATAGACCCGCATTTCATAAGGTCATCGAAAGCGACGATTTCAGCGCGGATAAATCCGCGTTCAAAATCGCTGTGTATCTTGCCCGCCGCCTGCGGAGCCTTTGTTCCCTTCGTTATCGTCCAGGCTCTTACCTCTTTCGGTCCCGCCGTCAGATAGCTTATAAGTCCGAGCAGAGAGTAGCTTGCCTTTATAAGGCGGTCAAGTCCGCTCTCCTTTATTCCGAGGTCGTCAAGGAACACCTTTTTCTCGTCTGCGGGAAGTTCCGCGATCTCCGCTTCGATCCCGGCGCATATCGGTATTACCTCGGCGTGTTCGCTCTCGGCGTGCGCCTTTAAGCGCATATACATTTCGTTGCCCGTCGGCTCGCTTCCCGCCTCGTCCTCACTCACATTCGCAACGTATATGATCGGTTTAAGCGTCAGAAGCGGCGTGTCGGCAAGAACCTCCCTCTCGTCGTCCGAAAGATCAACCGTTCTTGCGCATTTTCCCTCTTCAAGCGCAGCGTAAACGCGTTCGAGGACTTCAAGCTCTTTCGCAAGCGTCTTGTCGCCTTTCATCGCCTTGCGTGTTCTGTCCATTCTTCTTTCGAGAACTTCCATATCCGAGAAGATAAGTTCGAGATTTATCGTTTCGAGGTCGCGGATAGGGTCAATGCTGCCGTCGACGTGAATTATGTTCTCGTCCTCAAAGCAGCGTATGACGTGAAGTATCGCGTCGACCTCCCTTATGTGCGAGAGAAATTTGTTTCCGAGACCTTCGCCCTTAGACGCACCTCTTACAAGTCCCGCAATGTCAACAAATTCGATAACGGCGGGAGTATATTTTTCGGGGTGGTACATTTCCGCGAGAACGTCAAGACGACTGTCCGGAACGGCGACAACACCGACGTTCGGCTCTATCGTGCAGAACGGGTAGTTTGCGGATTCAGCTCCCGCGTTTGTGAGTGCGTTAAAAAGTGTGCTTTTCCCGACGTTGGGAAGTCCTACTATACCAAGTTTCATATTCCTTGTCCATACCTTTCGTGTCGGCGTCCGCCAAAGCGGGCGCGTGTCTTTCATAAATAAACATTCACATTATATTATATATTATTTCGCGCGCTTTTTCAAGCATAGAGGCGATTGCTCAAAAAAAATTTAATTTTTCTTAAAATCCTGTTGCATTTTTCGCAAAATGTGTTATAATATTTAAGGAGAGATTATAACTTCAACACAGTTTTGTCATTTTTACGACAAATTTCCATAAACATTCATAAAATAATCACTTTCTTTTCTTATATCCTCAATATAATGTAGAATGAAACTGAATCGGAGGTACTAAAATATGATGGATACGAAAATCCTGCTCATCGACGACGACGCAAACATATGCGATCTCGTCAAAGTATATCTTGAAAACGAAGGCTACGAGGTCAAGGCTGCCTCCGACGGTACGGAAGGTCTCAGCTACTTCAAAATGTACGAGCCCGATCTCGTGCTTCTCGATATTATGCTCCCCAAAAAGGACGGCTGGCAAATCTGCCGCGAAATAAGAGAGCAGTCATCAAAGCCTATCATTATGATAACGGCAAAAAGCGAGGTCTTTGACAAGGTACTCGGTCTTGAACTCGGTGCCGACGACTTTATCGTAAAGCCTTTCAACGTAAAAGAACTGTCCGCGAGAATAAAAGCCGTTCTCCGTCGTTGCAGCTCACACTCATCGCAGAGCGACGACGATGTTATTAAATTCGAAAACATAGAGATAAGCCTGCAAAAATACGAGCTCAAACTCTGTGGCAAGTCCGTCGACGTTCCGCCGAAAGAGCTTGAACTTCTCTACTTCCTCGCGTCAAACTCAAACCACGTATTTACACGCGATCAGCTTCTCGACAAAGTCTGGGGTTTTGACTATCTCGGCGACTCACGCACGGTTGATGTTCATGTGAAGCGTCTGCGCGAAAAGCTCGACGGCATTTCGGACAAGTGGACGCTGAAAACGGTCTGGGGTGTAGGCTACAAATTCGAAATACTTAACTGACAATTTTATTTTCTGCGCCAATGCCCGTAAACGGTATTGGCGTATGGATTTTAACGGGAATTTTATGGAGAAAATCGACAAAACAAAAGAAATGCTCGCACTCATATCGTCGTCCGTTCACGATATGAAAGCGCCGCTCACCACAATAGGCGGGTTTATCGAAGCCGTTCTCGACGGAACGGCGAAGGATGGGAGCGCGCGTCACTGCCTTGAAACGGCACTTTCCGAAACAAACCGTCTGACGGATATCGTGAACGAACTGCTCGACGTTTCAAAAATAGAGGCAGGTGCCGTAAATTACGACATGCGACCGACAGACATCTGCGAATGTGTACGGAAGATAATAATTTCGCTCGAAGGCAAAATAAACGAGAAAAATCTCGACATTGAATTTGCCTGCACACGCGACAGAATAAAGGCAAATGCCGACGAGCCGTCACTGACGCGGGCACTGTACAACATCTGCGAAAATGCGGTCAAATTTTCACCTGCCGGCGGAAAAATTTCGGTCTTCGTATCTGAAACCGAAAACGGCGCGAAAGTTTCGGTCACAAACGAGGGAGAACCGATAGACAAGGCGGACATCGGACATATTTTTGAGCCTTTCTACCGTTCGAAGCGAAAAGAAAAGATAAGCGGCAGCGGACTCGGACTTTACATCGCCATGCAGACGGCAAAAGCGCACGGAGGCGTGATAACAGTCACAAGCGAAGAATGCGGCGAACGCGAAAGCGAATGCGCATGCGGAAAAACGGAATTTGTTTTTGAAATCCGAAACGGAGGAACAAAATGAACGAAAACGAAATAAAAGACGAGGGAAAAGAACCCGAAAGCACTCAAAACACGGGCGAAACACCGTCCGCGCCCGAAGAAGGCGAAAACGGACATAAAGAGGACATCTACGCTTTTCGCTGGAACTATGAAGAAAACGACGCAAAAAGCGAAAAGGCGAAAAAGAACGCGGGACGCGGCGTCCGCACATACGCGATAGTTATGACGATAGCGTTTGCGCTCTGCTTCGGAATGTTCGCCGCCGTGCTTTTCATCGACGACATATCTAATATTACGCAAACGATAAGAACTGAGAGAACGGTTTTCATTCGAGAGGACAAAAACGGCGAAAATGCTCTCACAGTATCTGAAATAGCTGAGAAAATGAAGCCGTCCGTCGTCGCGATAGAAGTCACAAAGCCTAACAAAACGAGCATCGGCAGCGGTATAATAATTTCGGAGGACGGATATATCGCGACTAACAGTCACCTTGTTGCAGGCGGAACGTCCGTAAGGGCAATTATGCAGGACGGCACGGAATTTGAGGCGGAGATCGTTGGCAAAGACGAGCTCAGCGACGTTGCCGTGATAAAAGTCGACAAAACGGGGCTCACACCAGCAGTTCTCGGTGACTCCGACGCACTTATCGTAGGCGAACACGTCACGGCGATAGGAACGCCCGCGGGACTTGAACTCATCGGAAGCGTGACCGACGGAATAATTTCGGGCATAAACAGAGATGTAAAAATCTACGACGACGCGGGGGCGCTCCAAAAGACGATGACGCTCGTGCAGACAAGCGCAAGCATAAATTCGGGCAACAGCGGCGGTCCGCTTGTAAACGACGCAGGCGAAGTCATAGGCATTGTCACGATGAAGCTGACAGACGGGTTTGACGGAGTCGGATTTGCCATTCCGATAAACGGCGCGAAAAAGATAATTGACGAAATAATCGAAAAGGGCGGCGACACGGACGGAAATTCGACCGACGTTGCAAAAAAGCGAGCTCTTATCGGCATCACGGGCAAGGCTGTCACACCCGCAGAGGGATTTGCCACAACGGGCGTTTACGTTGCCGAAGTGAATGAAAATTCGGACGCGGCAAATTATCTCGAAGTCGGCGACATCATCGTCGGCATAAACGGAAACGAGGTAATAACCGTCGCCGACATATCAAGCGTCATAAACGAACTCGCGGCGGGCGACTCCGTTATGCTGACGGTCTCACGCGCGGGCAGGCGCTTTGAATGCTCCGTCATTCTGACGGCTGAATAACAAAAAAACGGGCGAGCCGAAGGTAGTTTCCAATAAGACAGTATGAGAACATTACTGACATAGGGTAGCTGCCGTACAGGAGTGCGACAAGAAAAATTGGCGATACTTGGTTTTCACAACCAGGTATCGCCTTTTTCTATCTTTGAACAGAATGTTTGAATCTTATTGGAGGTACATATGATGCAGGAACTGAATTATATCCGTTGCGGTGATTACTATATTCCCGACATTCGCTTACCGGAGGAATCCAGACC
>CAKRPQ010000099.1 GCA_934385225.1 uncultured Eubacteriales bacterium | reverse complement strand
CATTATGAGAGTCGGATTTTGCGTACTCGGCGGAAGTTTTTCCGAGGGTGTGGATCTCCCCGGAAGCAGGCTTATAGGAAGCATTATTATAGGCGTCGGACTTCCGCAGCTTTCGTCGGAACTCAACATCATAAGGGACTTTTACGACCTCAAATACGAACCGGGATACGGGTACGCATATGCATACACTTACCCCGGAATGAACAAGGTTTTGCAGGCGTGCGGTCGCGTCATAAGATGCGAGACGGATCGCGGCATTGCGGTGCTGATCGACGACAGATACGCGCTTCCCGAATACAGAACTTTATTTCCCGAACACTGGCAGGATATAAAATTTGCAAGTTCTCCGTCCGAACTTGCAAATACAATCAAAAGATTCTGGAAAAATGAGAATAATATGTAAACAATAATCGCAGGATAAGTTAATTGTTTTTCTTATGTATTGCTTTATCTGCGGGCAAAGGATATAATATTCTCGTTTTCTTTGATTCGACATATAAATTGCAGAATTTAATTTTGCTTTTTGCAAAAAAAACAAAACTTCTTACAAGGAGACAGAAAACAAAAATGAAAAGAGTAATTCTAAATAGCATTTTTACCTCCCCAGAAAAATTTGAAGGCAAAGAAATCACCGTAGCGGGCTGGGCAAGAAATATAAGAACCAGCAACGCCTTCGGATTCATCATGCTCAACGACGGCAGCTATTTTACCAACTTGCAGGTCGTTATCGAGAGTTCCAAAATAGATAATTACAAAGAAATAGCGTCACAGAATATCGGTGCATCCCTCATAGTAAAAGGCACGATAGTTATTACTCCCGATGCACCCCAGCCGTTTGAGCTTCACGCATCAGCCGTTGAGATCGAGGGTACTTCCACCCCCGACTACCCCATTCAGAACAAGCGTCACACGCCCGAATATCTGCGTTCGATTGCGCATCTGCGTCCGAGAGCAAACACATTTTACGCCGTTTTCCGCGTGCGTTCGGTCGCCGCATATGCAATTCACAAGTTCTTCCAGGAAGAAAAAGGCTTTGTTTATGCACAAACGCCTCTTATCACAGGCTCTGACTGCGAGGGTGCGGGCGAAATGTTCAGAGTTACAACCCTTGATCCCAAAAATCCCCCACTCACCGAAAACGGCGACGTAGACTTCTCAAAGGATTTCTTCGGCAAAAAGGCAAGTCTTACGGTTTCGGGACAGCTCAATGCCGAGTGCATGGCTCTCGCATACGGCGGAATTTACACTTTTGGTCCGACATTCCGCGCAGAAGTTTCGAACACGCAGCGACATGCGGCAGAGTTCTGGATGGTCGAACCCGAAATTGCCTTTGCCGACCTTAGCGACGATATGGAACTCGCCGAAAGCATGATTAAATACGTTCTTAAATATGTAATGGAACAATGCCCGAGAGAACTTGAATTCTTCAATCAGAGAATCGACAAAACGGTTCTCGAAAGACTTACAAGCCTCGTAAACAGCGACTTCGGAAGAGTTACTTACACCGAGGCAATAGACCTTCTTATAAACAGCGGTCACAAATTCGAATACCCTGTTTCGTGGGGCATCGACCTCCAAACGGAACACGAAAGATTCCTTACCGAACAAATTTTCAAAAAGCCCGTTTTCGTTACCGATTATCCGAAGGAAATCAAGGCTTTCTATATGCGTCGCAACGACGACGGCAAAACTGTCGCAGCAATGGATATGCTCGTTCCCGGTGTCGGAGAGCTTATCGGAGGTTCGCAGCGTGAAGAAAGACTCGATATGCTTAAAGAAGCTCTCAAAACGTTCGGACTTGACGAAAAAGATTACTGGTGGTATCTCGAACTCCGTAAATACGGCGGCACAAAGCACGCAGGCTTCGGTCTCGGCTTTGAACGTCTCATAATGTACATCACGGGCATATCCAATATCCGTGACGTAGAACTCTTCCCGAGAACAACGGGAAATGCCGAATTCTGATTATTATTTCCGAAAGGACATTTATCATGGAATATACCTCTCTTAAAAAAGGCGAACTTGAAGAGCTTTACCAAAAACTTCAAAAACAGTACAAAAAATACAAGGACATAGGGCTTTCGCTCGACCTTTCGAGAGGTAAACCCGGAAAAAAACAGCTCGATTCTCTTTCGGGTATGCTTGATGTTATTTCAACAAGCGAGGATTGCCGTTCCGAGGCGGGCATAGACTGCCGTAACTACGGTCTTCTTGACGGTATTCCGGAAGCCAAACGAATGTTCTCCGAGCTATACGGCATTCCCGAAAAGAACATCATTGTTGCGGGAAATTCGAGTCTCAATCTTATGTACGATACCGTCGCAAGGGCTATGCTTTACGGTGTTTACGGAAGCGAAAGACCGTGGGTCAGAGAAGAAAAAATCAAATTCCTCTGCCCTTCACCCGGATACGACAGACATTTTGCAATATGTGAGTCGCTTGGAATAGAAATGATAACAGTCGACATGACGCCGACGGGTCCCGATATGGACACGATTGAAAAATATGTTGCAAGCGATCCTATGATAAAGGGCGTTTGGTGCTGCCCGAAATATTCAAACCCCGACGGAATCACATATTCCGACGAAACGGTACGTCGCTTCGCGGCTCTTAAACCCGCCGCAAAGGATTTCAGAATTTTCTGGGATAACGCATATGCCGTACACGACCTCTACCCCGACAAGAGAGACGAGCTTCTCGACATCTTCGCGGAGGCAAAGAAATTCGGAAGCGAGGATATGATCTTCTATTTCGCCTCGACATCAAAAATTTCGTTCCCCGGATCAGGCGTTGCGATTTTCGCGGCAAGTGATAACAATATGGCTCAGATAAAGCCGATAATGAATATTCAGACTATCGGTTTCGATAAGATCAACCAGATACGTCATGTAAAATACTTCAAGAGTGCCGAAAACATTCGTCATCATATGATGGATCTTGCCGACATGATAAGACCGAAATTCGAATGTGTAGAGGAAATTCTTTCAGACGAGCTTTCGGGTCTCGGCATAGCAGAATGGACAAACCCGCTCGGCGGTTACTTTATCAGCCTTTATGTTCTTGACGGCTGCGCCAAGAGAACTTATGATCTTGCAAAAGATGCTGGCGTTACACTGACAACCGTCGGAGCTACATACCCCTATCACAAGGATCCGAGAGACAGAAATATTCGTATTGCACCGACTTTCCCGTCGGACGACGAACTTGTCGCGGCAATGGAAGTTCTCGTATGTTGCGTAAAGCTCGCGGCTGTTGAAAAGCTGTTGAACAAATAAAAAAATAAAAAATGTGTCCGAAAAAGTGTAAGACGTTCGGGTTCGCTTGTAACGGACTTTACGCTTCACATCGGACACCTTTTTCTTACAGAGGTTCTATGAAACAGAACGAAACCAATCCGTTTGAATTTTCCGACTCAAACAAGCGGTACTACACCTATGACTACTTTATGAAGAAGAAATACGGCGGAAAATGCGCAAAAATCCCGATTGACATCGGACTCACCTGTCCGAACATCGACGGGAAGTGCGGTTACGGCGGTTGTATTTACTGTTCGGGTAGAGGCAGCGGTGATTTTGCAGAGCTCCCTTCCCTTTCGGTAACGGAACAATACCTTCGCACAAGAGAAAAGCTCTCATCGAAATGGTCAGTCGAAAGATGCATTGCATACTTTCAGGCGCACACGAACACATATGCGCCGACAAACGTTTTGCGCAAAAAATTTGACGAAGCGCTGGGGCTTCCGAATCTTATAGGGATAAACATTGCGACAAGATCAGACTGCCTCGGAGACGACGTTCTTTTATACCTTGCGGAGCTTACCGAAAAAACCGACATAACCGTTGAACTAGGACTTCAAAGTGTTTTCGACAAAACAGCGGAAATTATTAACAGAGGTCACACTTATTCGCAGTTCGAGGACGGTTTTGCTCGGCTGAGAGCAGCCGCACCGAAAGCTTTCATTTGCGTGCATCTGATTTTCGGTCTTCCGTTTGAAACACGCAAAATGATGCTTGAAAGTGTAAAAAAAGTTTCGAAGCTGCACCCCGATCAAATTAAAATTCATCTTCTCCATGTTATAAAGGGGACAAAGCTCGACAAAATGTATGAAAAAGGCGATTACATTCCCATGGAACGTCAGGATTACATCGACACGGTATGCGATGCGCTTACTCTGATACCGAAAGATATTGTTATAGGCAGGCTCACGGGTGACGGAATGTCAAAAACACTGATTGCACCCGATTGGAGCAGAAAAAAAGTCACGGTACTCAACGACATCGACAAGAAAATGTTTGAAAAAAATCTGTATCAGGGAAAATTTTACGGTAAATTTAAGTAATTCGACTTTTATTTCTTGACATTTACACTTTTTTTGTATATAATTAAGTAAAATAACAGAATGACGGAGGATTTTCAAAATGGCAAAAAACAACCAAAATTCAAAGCCCGAAAATCACGATTTCGGCTACAAGGCATACATTGCGGCGTTTGCGGTTATGTTGATTATAGTCATAGCGGCAGTCTGCATTCTTTCGGGGTGTCTCGACAAATTTATTTTCGGCAATACCACTCCCGATACTGACGCTAACAATTCCTCCGACAGCATTAGTGTTACAGATAAAATACATACAAATAGCCCGACTGTCACAGAAAACACAGATAAAACAGGCGTCGAGACGGAGACGAACTCGCCCGTGACAGACAGCGACAGCGGTAAATCTCCCGAAAGTACGTCACAGAAAACCGACGAAACTACCAAATCCCCCGAAACGACAAAAGGCGAAGAGGAAACAACAACAAAAGAACAGGAAACGACCAAAAAACCCGAAACCACTTCCGCTCCCGAAACAACGAAGGAACCCGAAACAACCAAAACGCCTGAAACAACGGCAGAACCCGCGAAAAACGACGAGTTGTTCGACGCCCCCGACGACAGCATACTCTACGACTTTGCCAACAAGGCTCTCACGATTACGGGATATGCTAACGGCGACGCGAAAACGATAAAGGTATCAAATACGCTTGACGGTGTTGAAGTAAAAACAATCGGTGCAGGCGCATTCAAGAATATGGACAGCCTTGAAAAAGTTACAATCTCGTACGGCGTAACAACTATCGGTGCCGATGCATTCGGCGGATGCTCGGCACTTACATATGTTTACATTCCCGAATCCGTGACTTTGATCTCCGAAAGTGCATTTGACGGCTCAGATAAAATTGTTATAAACTGCAAAAAGGGCTCTTATGCCGAAAGATACGCAAAAGAAAACGGAATAGAGTACAAAACGAAATAATAAACTGGTTATCAAATATTATGTTATTAAAATTTGAAAAAGCAACAGAAAACGATATATCAGCCATTGTCGGCATATATGACGATATACTAAAAAAAGAACAGGATGGGCTCGGGTGTACCGGATGGATACAAAATATTTACCCGACAAAAAGTACGGCGGATAGCGCCCTTGAAAACGGCGAGCTTTACGTCTGCCGTGACGAAAGTGCAGTAATTGCCGCCGCAATCATCAATAAAAAACAAGGCGATATGTATGCAGATGGCGACTGGGAACTTACAAAGAATGATTCTCCCGACAAAATTATGGTTCTTCACACGCTTGTTGTTTCTCCGAAAGCAGGTAAAAGGGCGTCGGCAGGCAGTTTGTAGAGTTCTATGAAAAATTCGCTTCCGAAAACGGCTGCATGGCGCTCCGCTTTGACACGAACGAGAAAAATACCGTCGCACGGTCGTTTTACAACAAAATAGGATACAGAGAAACGGGCATTGTTCCCTGCGTTTTCAATGGGATTCCGAATGTGAAGCTCGTTTTGTTCGAAAAGAGGGTGTAATGGATATTTGGGAGACACTTTACAAAAAGGCGAAAGAACAATATCACCCGGAGGACGTTACTCCGTTTGTATATGCGCATCATGTTGTCTGCGCACTTGAAGCCGAAAACGGCGATATCTTCATCGGATTTTGCATTGAGGCGTGCAGCGGCGTTATGAACCTGTGCGCCGAAAGAGTTGCCGCGTTAAATATGTATGTAAACAGCGGGCAAACGCACATTAAACGACTTATCGCATTCAGGGACGAACCTCCGCGAGGTGATATCGTCGGAAGCGGAATGCCTTGCGGTGCTTGTCGCGAATTTCTCATACAGCTCGACAAAAGAAATGAAAATACTGAAATTATGATTGATTACGCTTCAGGAAAGACAATTCTTCTCAAAGAACTGATACCAAACTGGTGGGGCGAAGAACGCTACAAGAATAAATAAACGGCAAATATAAAAGTTTTTTCAAAAATCTCTTGTTTTTTTGAAAAAACACTTGAAATTAACGCGAAAGTGTGATATAATACTGTTCGTTTGATGATGAAACATCAAACGAACATACGGAGAGGTATCGAAGTGGTCATAACGGGGCTGACTCGAAATCTCCCTCGGCAAACGGAAGTAAAACTTCCGAAAAGCCTTTAACCGTGCGGGTTTCGGGCACTTACCCGCCGCAGGCACACCGTGAGTTCTAACAGGAATTCTAATACAACCGAATACTTGCGTTGATCTCGGTTTTCCGAGTTAACATACATGGAGAGGTATCGAAGTGGTCATAACGGGGCTGACTCGAAATCAGTTTGCGAGCAATC
>CAKRPQ010000098.1 GCA_934385225.1 uncultured Eubacteriales bacterium | reverse complement strand
GAATATACGGCGTGACGAAGAGTAAGGACGGCAGATATATCCGTATGCCCGATGAGGTCGCAAAAAACGTAAGCGACGTCGTACATAGCCTTATAACCTGCACGGCGGGCGGAAGAGTGCGCTTTTCCACCGATTCGCCGTTCATTGCGATAAAGACCGAACAGCCTCTTATGGAAGAGAAAAATCCCCGTATGACGAACGCGATGAAGAACGGTTTTGATCTTTTTATAAACGAAAACGGAAAAGCATACTTCACTGCCGCATTTGTTCCCGAGTGCTGTGAAGTCGGCGGTTTTGAGCAGCTTAAAGAGACGCACAGCGGCGGTAAAATGATCGATTATACGATGAATTTTCCGCTTTACGGCAGAGTAAATAAGGTGCTTGTCGGAATAAAAGAAGGCTCGCATATAGACAGCGGAGCCGAATACGAAAAAATGAAGCCGATAGTTTACTACGGCTCGTCGATAACGCAGGGAGCTTGTGCATCGCGTCCCGGAACGTGCTATGAGGCACTTATTTCGCAGATGTATAATCTTGATTACATAAATCTCGGCTTTTCGGGGTGCTGTAAGGGCGAGATTCCGATGGCTGAATACCTTGCGGGACTTGATATGAGCATTTTCGTCTGCGACTACGACCATAACGCGCCGAGTGCCGAGTATCTTCGCGAAACGCACGGTCGTCTTTACGATATTATCCGCGCAAAGCACCCGAACGTGCCTTACATAATGATAACAAAACCCGATTGCTACGAATATAACCGCACAGACGTCGCGCGTCGTCGCGAGGTGGTTTACGAAACGTTTATGAGAGCGGTAAAATCGGACGATAAAAACGTTTACTTCATCGACGGGGAGCGCCTTTTCGACGGCGATGGCAGAGAAAACTGTACAGCAGAAGGCTGTCACCCGACAGATCTCGGTTTTTACCGTATGTCGCGCGCGATAGGCGAGGTCATCAGACAGATAATAGTGAATAATAAGGAAGAAAAATAAGGGAAGAACGGCGGTGCCGCCGAATGTCGGGGTAGAATCTTGAAACATATTTTTATCATAAATCCCGCCGCGGGAAAAGGCGATATTCAGAAGGATCTCGGCGATAAAATATGCGCGGCGGCCGAAAAAACGGACGAGGAGTGCGAGATATATACGACCAAATGCGTCCGTGACGCGGAAATTCTCACATCGCAGATATGCAAGGAAAATATGTACGGCAGACTGCGTTTTTACGCCTGCGGCGGAGACGGAACGCTCGGCGAGATAGCGAACGGCGTCTACGGAAGACCTAAGACGGAGCTTGCCGTCATTCCGATGGGAACGGGAAACGATTTTTCGCGCAATTTCGCAAATTCCGAGGCGTTCCTTGATATTGAGGCGCAAATGGCGGGCGAAGCGATAGATATAGACGCGCTTCTCTGCAACGGCAGATATTCGGTGAACTTCATAAATATGGGCTTTGACTGCTCCGTTGTCGAACGTGTGGCGAAAATAAAACGTTTTCCGTTTATTCCGCTTAAACTTGCGTATATTGCGGGCGTTGTGACCGAGCTTGTCCGTATGCCCGGTATAAAGATAAAGCGCCTCGCGCTTGACGGCACAGAGATCGAAGACAAAAAACTGCTTCTCTGCGCGGCGGCGAACGGAGGTTTTTGCGGCGGAGGCTTCAATTCCGCGCCGAAAGCCAAACTCGACGACGGCGTAATGGACGTTTGCGTCGCAAAAACGATGTCGCGGACGGGCTTTGTCAGCATGGTCGGCGGTTACAAAAACGGAACGTATGTAGATAACGCGCGGACAATGAAAAAGGTGTCCTATCACAAGTGCCGCACTCTTGACATAGACTTTGAAGGCGAGACAAGTGTGTGCTTTGACGGCGAGATCGAAAAGTGCAAAAGCCTTCATATCGAAGTTGTTCCCGACGTTTTCCGTTTTTCCGTGCCGAGAGGCGCGCTTTACGACGTGACGGATAAAAAGAATAAAAAGACGGGAGCGCGCAGATGAAAATACTTGTTTTTTCCGATACGCACGGAAGAGCGTATAAACTTCAAAACATAATAGATATGCATAAGGACGCGTCGGCGATTCTTCACCTCGGCGACGGCTACGCAGACCTTGACCATAAGGAGACTTACGGTATTCCCGTATATAAGGTCAAAGGGAACGGCGAGGAGTGGTCAGTCTACGCGACGGACGGCGTTCCGCTCGAAAGGACGCTTGACATAGGCGGCAAGAGGATATTTATGACCCACGGGCATAAGTTCGCCGTCGCATACGGCTTTGAGTTCGCGGCAAGACACGCCGAGGAGCTTGGGGCGGATATTCTCCTCTACGGGCACACGCACAGCCCTTATGAAAATTTCGTACACGCGGGTGACGACCTCGGCGGCACGAAGGCGGTAAAGGATCTTTATATATTCAATCCCGGATCGCTCGGCGAGCCTAGGTTCAGTACGCCGTCCTACGGGCTTGTGACGATAAAGGACGGAAATATTCTCACGAGCCGCGGAGAGGCATAAAAAACCGCCGCATTTCTGCGGCGGCGGATATGGAGAAAAAAGAAAAGAAAAGAAAAAGATAAATTTTTTATACGGTTTCGGGTGCGACCTCGGTGTTTTCGGCAGCAGCCGCAGCTTTCGCTTCTTCGAGAGCCTTGTCGTAGGCGGATATGACCGCACTTTCAAGCTCTGCTCTGAAAGGAGCGTTAATGGGATGTACAATGTCTCTGTACGTCTCGTCGGGGTTCTTTCTGCTCGGCATCACGATGAAGAATTTATCTCTCGCATTTATGACTTTTATGTCGTGAACCGCGAGCTGATTGTCGAATGTTACCGAAACAATCGCTTTCATCGGACCGTCGTCAAACAATTTTCTAACTTTTACATCTGTAATTTCCATAACTGTCAATTATCCTCCTTTTTGAAAATCCACAAACTCTGTCAATGGATATCTTTATGCTCTTATTATACAGGCAATATCTGAAATTTATTCAAGCGAAAAAGAATGTTTTTGTGAAAAAATAAGAATTTTATGTTATAGTTCTGTGAAAACGGACTTCAAAATCCGATTCCCGCAAGGTGCGGGTCAATTTGCTTTTTGCGAAAGGACGCCTTTCCCGTGTCGGAAAGACAAGGTGAAACATATGTCGGTAGAAAATACACATCTCGGTGCCGCCGAGGCAGCGAAAAGACTGGAAAAATGCAAGAGCGTGTTTTTCATAGGCGCAGGCGGAATAAATATGTCGTCGCTCGCGATCATTACAAAGCGGAGAGGGTACAGAGTAGGCGGTTCCGACCGCACGAAAACGGCTCTTACCGAAAGGCTTGAAGAGTGCGGTATAGAAATGCACTACACGCACGATGAAAAGAACCTTGACGGCTACGATGCGGTAGTCTATACCGTTGCGATATCCCCCGAAAATCCCGAATATCTGAGGGCAAAGCGTGACGGACTGCTCCTCCTTTCGAGAGCGGACTACCTCGGCTATATAATGACGGGATATAAGCGAAGAATAGGCGTCTGCGGTATGCACGGCAAGAGTACCTGCACTTCGATGTGCGCACAGGTCTTTATGGACGCTTCCGCCGACCCGACGGTGCTTTCGGGCGCGGAGATGGAGTCTATGGGCGGTGCTTTCCGCATAGGCGGTAGCGAAAATTTCATATTCGAAGCGTGCGAATATATGGATTCGTTCCTTGATTTTAATCCTACGATAGCAGTTATTCTCAATATCGAGATGGATCACGTCGATTACTTCCACAGTATGGATCAGATACGCGCGTCGTTCGCAAAATTCGCGTCGATAACGATGACGGGAAAGGACGGCTACGCCGTCGCGAACGCCGACGACTACGACGTTCTGCGCGCACTCGGCGGATATGAGGGACATCTTATCACGTTCGGCGTGCGCTCGGAGGCTGATTTTACCGCCGAAAATATAAAATACCCGCACGGCGAAGCGGATTTCGATATTTATAAAAAGGGCGAATTTTTCTGCCACGTTTCGCTCGGCGTTCACGGCGAGCATAACGTCTATAACGCGCTCGCGGCGGCGGCGACGGCAGACCTCTGCGGAATTTCACGCGCGGATATCGAGAAGGGGCTGGCGTTCTTTCGCGGTGCGAAACGCCGTATGGAATTTAAGGGAACGCTTAACGGCGCGGACGTTTACGACGACTACGGTCATCACCCGACCGAGGTCAGAACTACGCTTGAAGGCGTTTCGAGAATGGGTTATGACCGCCTCTGGTGCGTTTTTCAGTCGCATACGTATTCGAGAACGGCGGAGCTGTTCGACGATTTTGTGCGCGCGTTCGATGCCGCCGACCGCGTGATATTTGCGGATATTTATTCCGCGCGCGAGACGGACACGCTCGGCGTGAGCGGCGAAAGACTGGCGGATGCCGTCGGTGATAAGGCGTCATACCTCGGCGGACTTGACAATATTGCTGCACACCTTAAAGAAAATCTCTGCAAAGGCGACGTCCTTGTCGTAATGGGCGCGGGCGATATATACAAGTTGTTCGATAAACTTGATCTTAAATAAAGGAGCGGGAAATGGAAAGTAAACTGAAAGACAAAAATCTTGATCTCCTCTTTGAAGCGGTGCTTACACTTGAAAATGTCGAGGAGTGCTATTCATTTTTTGAGGATCTCTGTACTATCCCCGAACTTAAAGAGATGTCAAGACGTATGACGGCGGCAAAGATGCTCCGCAAAAATAAGGTGTATTCGGAAATTGCCGAGCTTACGGGGCTCAGCACCGCGACGATAAGCCGCGTGAACCGCTGCATAAAGTACGGAAATGACGGATATAATAAGGCATTCGAGCGCCTTGAAGCAAAGGAAAAGAACGCGGAATGACGGAGGGATATAACGTTATAGCGGAGGTCTATGACCGCCTGAATGCGGAGATAGACTATGTAAAATGGGCGGATTTTGTCGAGGAGGCGTTCGATAAATTCCTCACGAAACGTCCCGAACTTGTCCTTGACCTCGCCTGCGGAACGGGCAGTATGACGCGCGAGCTTGCTATGCGCGGATACGATATGATAGGCGCGGACGGCTCGGCTGAAATGCTCTCCGTCGCCGCCGAAAGGGCATATATAAACGTCGGGACTGAGGACGAGACGCGCCTGCCTATACTCTACCTGCTTCAAGATATGCGCTCGTTCGAGCTTTACGGCACAGTTGGCGCTGTCACCTGCTGCCTTGACAGCATAAACTACCTTACGGAGAATGCGGATGTCGAAAAGTGCTTTTCGCTTGTACATAACTACCTTGACCCGAACGGACTTTTCCTCTTCGACGTAAATTCCCCATATAAATTCGAGAACGTTTACGGCGATAACGCCTATATTCTTGAAAACGAAAACGGTGCGGACGGCGAAAATTCCGTTTTCTGCGCATGGCAGAACCGCTATGACAGGGAAACGCGCATCTGCGATTTCTACCTGACGCTTTTTTCGGAGGACGCGGATGGCAGATATATAAGGCAGGAAGAGACGCAGCGCGAGAGAATGTATAAGCCGTGCGAGCTTGAAGAAATGCTCCGTAAAACGGGCTTCGACGTTCTCGGATTTTACGGCGATATGAGTTTCGGGGACGTAAAGAGCGACACCGAGCGCATATATATAGCCGCGCGCGCATTGAAATGAGGAAATAATTATGGAAGAAAAAATGAAATCGACTATCCTGCGCGGTATGACGCGCGACGGAAGCGCGAGAATACACGTTATAAATTCGAGAGGAATCGTAAACGAGGCGCACAGACTTTTTGATACCGCGCCGACATCGACGGCAGCACTCGGCAGACTTCTGACCGCCACGTCGATAATGGGTTCTATGCTCGGCAATAAAGAGGACAGCGTTTCTGTGACGATTTCGGGCGACGGTCCGTGCGGAAAGCTCATTGCCGTCGGCGATTACTACGGTAACGTGCGCGGGTATATCGCAAATCCGAGTGCGGACGTGCCGAGAAAACCTAACGGAAAGCTGGACGTCGGGGGTGCCGTCGGCAGGGGTACGCTCACGGTTGCAAAGAATATATGGGAAAAAGAACCGTATTCGGGGTCCGTCGAGCTTGTCAGCGGCGAGATCGCGGAGGACGTTGCGGCGTATTTTGCGGAGAGCGAGCAGATTCCGACAGTGCTTGCGCTCGGTGTTCTCGTCGATAAAGATCTTTCCTGCCTTGCGGCGGGCGGTGTGCTCGTTCAGCTTCTGCCGTTTGCGGACGAAACCGTTATCGAAAAGATAGAAAAGAACGCGGGAAGCCTCGGAAACGTCTCAAAACTCTTTGAAAAGGGTCTTTCGAATAAGGAGATTGCCGATATTGCCCTTGACGGTATCGAATACGACGTTTTTGACGAACTTGAAGTGAAATATAAGTGTACTTGCAGCCGCGAGCGAATGAAAAACGCGCTTTTTTCGCTTAAAGAGGACGCCGTTTACGAAATGCTCCGCGAGCAGGTGAGAGAGGGCAAGCCCGAAGAGCTTGATATTTGTTGCCGCTTCTGTAATACACACTACGTTTTTACGAAAGACGAAATAGACAAGGCATTCGGAAAATAAATTTTGCAAAAAGCGCAAAAAAATGAAAAAAAGGTATTGACAAACAGCGCGCGGGATGATATAATATATACCGTTGTCACGCTAAATGATGACGGTAATACGGGAGCATAGCTCAGTTGGGAGAGCATCTGCCTTACAAGCAGAGGGTCATAGGTTCGAGCCCTATTGTTCCCACCATGTAAAAGACGAATGTCTTTTGCAATGGCCCGGTAGGTCCGTTGGTTAGAACGCTAGCCTGTCACGCTAGAGGTCAGGGGTTCGAGTCCCCTTCGGGTCG
>CAKRPQ010000097.1 GCA_934385225.1 uncultured Eubacteriales bacterium | reverse complement strand
CGATAGGCACGCTCGACGGCGCGAACGTCGAAATGCTTGCCGCCGCGGGTCAGGAGAATATGTTCATCTTCGGTCTCAACAAAGACGAGGTTGAGGACCTCTGGACAAAGGGCTACCACTCCTCCGAATACTATGCGAATAACGCGCACCTTCAGAGAATAATCGACCGCCTCGGCTACGGCTTTGCGGGTCAGTCCTTTGCGGATATCGGCTCGTACCTGCTGTCGGGTCAGGGTGTCGCAGACCCGTATATGTGCCTCGCGGACTTCGAATCCTACCGCTCGATACACGAAAAGGCACTCGAAATCTATAAGAAACCCGAAGTCTGGAACCGTATGTCGCTTATGAATATCGCGTCGGCGGGCTATTTCTCGGCAGACAGAGCGATAAAGGAATATGCCGATAACATCTGGCACCTTAAAAGACTGAACGACTGAAACCCAAAGGAAAAAAGCAGTAATGCCCGAAATTTTCAGAACCGATTTTGACGGTTATAATATTGAAATAAGAAAAAAGATAAACGGAGAGGACGCCTCGCTTTACGGGGCGTTCTCTCAAAGCACTTTTCTGACCGTTTCGCTCCTCGTTCCGCGCGCACTCGGCGTGACGGAGGTAAAAATCACGGTGCAAAACGACGAGGATGGCGATGTGACCGAGAAAACGCTCGAATTTGCTACGCTCGAAAGAGAAAACGACGTTTTTGAGACGAACCTTGACCTTTCCTCGCTTTGCGGGTGCGAAAAAAGCGGACTTTTTTGGTATTATTTCACTTTTTATCGAAAAAAGGACGTTCCCGTTCTGTTTTCGGACGCGGTGAATAATCTCGAAGTGCGCCTCTCGGAGGAAAACGGAAAGCCTTTCCGCCTGCTCGTGTATGAGGACGGCTTCGATACGCCCGAATACTTCCGCGGCGGCGTGATGTATCATATCTTTGTAGACCGCTTTGCAAAAGGCGATTTCACACCGCCGAAGCGCGACGACGCCGTTATGAACGACGACTGGTACGGCGGTATTCCGCAGTACGGCGAATATCCCGGTGCTTTTGTCGCGAATAATATGTTTTTCGGCGGAAACCTTGTCGGCGTCCGCGAAAAGCTCGGCTATCTGTCCTCGCTCGGCGTGACCGTAATATATTTGAGTCCCGTCGGAAAGGCGTATTCGAACCATAAGTACGATACGGGCGACTATATGACGGTCGATGAGATGTTCGGCGGCGAAAAGGCACTCTCGGACCTTATCGCGGCGGCGAAAAAGTACGGGATACGGATAATTCTCGACGGCGTTTTCAACCATACGGGCGACGACAGCAAATACTTCAATAAATACGGAAAGTATGACAGCGTCGGCGCTTATCAGTCGGAGAAATCGCCGTATTACGACTGGTATAAATTCACCGAATTTCCCGATAAATACGAGAGCTGGTGGGGCATTCCGATACTGCCGAAGCTGAATCTCGAAAATGAGGAATGTGCGTCGTTCCTCGCGAAAGGCGAAAAGTCCGTCGTCGGGAAATATGTGAAAATGGGCATAGGCGGAATACGCCTTGACGTTGCGGACGAGCTTCCGGGCGAATTTCTCGAAGAGCTGCGCGTGACGGCAAAGACGCTTTCGGGCGGCGACGCCGTTATCATAGGCGAGGTCTGGGAAAATGCCTCGGATAAGGTCGCATACGGAAAACGCAGAAAATATCTGCGCGGCAGACAGCTTGACAGCGTGATGAACTATCCGTTTCGCACCGCCGTCATCGAATTTCTGCTGCATAAAAACGCGCGCGCGCTGGCGGACGAGCTGACCGAGATATACGCGTCATATCCGAAGTGCGTTTCGGACAGCCTTATGAACATAATCGGCACGCACGATACCGAGAGAATACTTACCGTCCTTTCGGGCGAGAACAAATACGACCTGCCAAGCGAAGAACTCGCGCGCGTCAGAATGAGCGACGAGAGCAGGGAACACGCAAAGAGGCTTCTTAAACTCGCCGCCGTGACCCAGTTTACCGTTTACGGCGTTCCGTCCGTCTACTACGGGGACGAAGCGGGAATGGAGGGCTATCACGACCCGTTCTGCCGTATGCCGTACCCGTGGGGACGCGAGGACGAAGAACTTGTCGCCCTATACCGCCTGCTCGGCAAAATAAGGCGCGAAAATAAGGTGTTTGAGGGCGGTACTTTCCGCGTTCTCCACGCGGACGGCGCGTTTCTGATGTTCGAGAGACGTTCCGCGGGCGAAAGCGTCACCGTCGCGCTTAATGTAGGCGGCACGGAATGTGCGCTCGGCATCGCAGGGCGCGATCTTCTCACAGGCACGACGCTCACCGAGGACGATACGCTTGCGCCGATGAAAGCAGTCGTTGTCAGAGAAGAAGGAGAGGGAATATGAAAAAAGCACTTAAAATTTCGTTTTTATCCTGCCTTTCCGCACTCTTTTTGGCGATTTTAGCCGAATTTCTGCGCAGAAACGGCTTTGCGATGAGCGTTACCGAGACGCTTCGGAACGTTTTTCTCGCTCTCGCCGTTCTCCTCGGCGCACTTTCGCTCTGCTTCCTGCTGAGCGCACGCATAGGAGTGCCGAAAGCAATCGTCTGCACCGTCGCGGTGATGTCCGCACTCGGATTTCTCGTCGGTGCGGCGCTTATCGCCGTCAGTATGCGCGTAGACCCGTCGGTGCTCGGCATAACGCAGATAGGCGCGATATATTGCTACCTGCTCGGCATCGTGACGGCGATTGCGTCGTTTGCGCTTATGGTACTTGACGCTCTCGCGTTTGTAATAATCCTTATCGTGACGAAAATAAAAAACGGCGGACGCGAGAAATAAACACCGTAATTTAACTTTAATTCAATACGTTTTTGGATTACCGTCAAAAAACCGTCACAAAAGAAGGATATAATATAGCCGTAAAGAAAAATCACGAACCTAAGGAGGTTTTGATTGATTATGTCAAATGAAAACATGAACAATGAATTTGAAAACGGCAATATTGAGAATAAGACAGAAAACAAAAACGAAAACGAAAACGTGAACGCAAACGCAAACGCAAACGCAAACGCAAACGTGAGCGGCGTCCCTATATCGGGCAATGTACACGAAGCCGCCGAGACCGAGGCGCAGCCGACTTACAGCCGTACCTACACACCGTCGGACGGCGGTTATACAGGTCAGACGACGAGAAACGCGGGCGTCGGAGGTTCTTATCAGAGCTACGGTCAGCATAATTACGGCTATACACCGAAGAAGAAACCGAGTAAAGCACCGTTCGTTGCGATAGGCGTTATCGGAGTTCTCCTTTTCTCTGTCGCATGTATGTGCTTCGGCTTCCTTGTCGGAAAAGCGGGACGTATCGCCGATACCGACGCTAACCGCGGCGGCATTTCCGAGAACGTAGGCGGCGACACAGAGATTTCCGCACCCGAAAGCGAAACGACGCCCGCGATAAAAGCTCCCGGCAGCGACGCGGCGACGATAAAGAAGAACGACGGCACGGAAACAACGGTAAACGCCGACTATAAGATAGGCGAGCCGATGACAAAATCGGAAGCGGCGGCAGCCGTAAAGGATTCCGTCGTCGAGATAACGACCGAACAGGTCGTGACAGGCTCTTACTTTAACCAGTATGTAAAGAGCGGCGCGGGAAGCGGCGTTATCATCGCCGAAGAGGGCTACATCATCACGAATAACCACGTCATAAAGGGCGCGTCGTCGATAAAGGTGCGCCTGACGAACGGGAACGAATACCCCGCAGAGCTTGTCGGCACGGACGCAAACACCGATATTGCGGTCATAAAGATTGACGCGGGCGACGAAAAACTCACCGTGGCGACTCTCGGTTCGTCTGCGAAGCTCGCCGTAGCGGAGGACGTTCTCGTCATCGGCAACCCGCTCGGAACGCTCGGCGGATCGGTAACAAGCGGTATAATAAGCGCGCTTGCGCGTGAGATTACGGTTGACGGCGAGAGCATGACGCTCATTCAGACGAGCGCCGCCGTAAACCCCGGTAATTCGGGCGGCGGTATGTTCAATCTGTCGGGCGAGCTTGTCGGCATTGTCAACGCAAAGAGCGTCGGCACGGACGTCGAGGGACTCGGCTTTGCTATTCCGATAGACACAGCCTACGACATCGTTCTCCAACTTATGGATTACGGCTACGTCAAGGGCAGAATCGACCACGGACTTGAACTCATCGACATAAACGACATCTTCACCGCAGCATCGTATCATGTAAGTGCCTACGGCGTGTATGTTTACGAATCGAAATACACGGACGAGATAAAGAACGGCGACAGAATCACGTCGATAAACGGCAAAGAGGTCACTTCTTCCGCCGATGTAAAGACGGCTCTTGCCGATTGCAAGGTCGGAGATACGGTTGAAGTCACCGTCGCGAGAAACGGCAAGCTCGTAAACGCGAAGCTCACGCTTCACGAGTACGTTCCGCAGAATGACGGCGACGTCAGCTTCGGATAAAAAATAAACTGTAAAAAGAATGACCGGCGGTTCCGGTGAAAACAAGGCGAGCGGGATCGTAGATTTCCGCTCGCTTTTAACGTTAAAAAACGGAGGACATTTCAATGTACAAAATTCTGGTAGTCGACGATGAGGCAAGGATAAGGGAGCTTATCAAAAAATACGCGACGTTCGAGGGACACGAGGTCACCGAGGCGGCGGACGGTATGGAGGCTGTTCTCCTCTGCCGCAAGGAAAAATTCGATATAATCATCATGGATATTATGATGCCCGAACTTGACGGTTTTTCCGCCTGCCGCGAGATACGCAAGACGTCGCAGACGCCTATAATAATGCTCAGCGCGCGCGGTGAGGAGTACGACAAAATAAACGGCTTTGAACTTGGAATTGACGATTATGTTGTAAAACCGTTCTCGCCGAAGGAGCTTATGCTGCGCATAGAGGCGGTCATGAAGCGCGTGAACCGCACAAAGAGCGATACCGAGCGTCCCGCAAACGAGATAATCGAATTTGACGGCGGAGGACTGCGCGTCGATCTCACCGCGCGCCTTGTTTATATCGACGGCGAAAGAGTGGAAATGTCCCCGAAGGAGTATGACCTCTTCTTTTATATGCTCCGCAATAAAAATATCGCCCTTTCGCGCGAAAAACTTCTTAGCGAGGTATGGGGCTACGATTTTTACGGCGACGCGAGAACGCTTGACACGCATATAAAGCTCCTGCGCAAGAGCCTCGGACGCTATGCGAAATACATAGCGACTCTGCGCGGCGTCGGGTACCGTTTTGAAGCATAAAAAACGAAAGGAACAGGAAGAATGCAGGAAAACGAACAGACTTTTTACGCCCACGGCGAAAAAAAGAAAAAGTTCAAGGGAATAGGCATAACCTGGACGCTTTTTGTGTTCCTTGCGATATTTACCGCGTTCGTTCTTGCCGTCGTGTGGATATTCGAGGTGCTTCTGCTTGACAAATTCTACGAAAATTCGAAGATGAAGGAAATACGCCTGATGTCGCAGGTCATAGAGCAGAATATTGAAAGCGACACGCTTGAAACGACGACATATACGCTTGCCGGCGACTACGGAATATGCGCGCTCGTCTATAAAATAAACGGGCAGAAGGCGGAGGTGCTTGTCTCCTGCGATCTTTCGAGCAGATGTATAATCCACCATATGACATCGCCCGGAATAACGCGGCTTTATAACACAGCACTCGCGTCGGGAGGAGAGTATGTAAAAAAGGTTTCGCTCAACGCCTTTGCGCCGAAAGCGTCCGAGACGGATTCGGAGAGTACGATATACACAAAGACCTTTCGCGATTCGGACGGCGGCGATTATTTTCTGCTTCTAAACTCCGAGATGGCGCCCGTCAGCGCAACGGTAAAGACGTATATGCTCCAATTCCGCTTTATCAGCGTCATACTTCTCGTCGGCGCGCTTTTCATCGCGGTTCTTATGTCAAGGTATATTTCCACGCCGATAGTCAAACTGAATAACGCGGTCAAACGCCTTGCAAAGGGCGATTACGACGCGGAATTCGACGGCAAGGGCTACCGCGAGATACACGAGCTTTCCGACGCGCTCGATTATGCCTCGGAGGAGCTTTCGAAGAACGACCGACTGCAAAAGGAGCTTCTCGCCAACGTTTCGCACGACCTGCGCACGCCGCTCACGATGGTTCGCGGTTACAGCGAGATGATGCGCGATATTCCGGGTGAAAATACGCCTGAAAACGCACAGATAGTCATTGACGAAACGACGCGGCTCTCGGAACTTGTGAACGATATGCTTGATATTTCGAAGATACAGTCGGGCGCGAGAAAGATGCAGAAAACAGTGTTCGATATTACGGAAACGGTGCGCGGAACGCTTTCAAGGTACGAAAAACTGACCGAAAAGGACGGGTATAAGATAACGTTCGAAGCGTCCGAAAACGTCCCCGTGTGCGCCGACAAAACGATGATGCTCCAAGTCGTCTATAACCTCATAAACAACGCCGTGAACTATACGGGTGAGGATAAGACCGTGAGCGTCGTGCAGACATTAAACGGCAAAAATGTGCGCATTTCCGTCACAGATACGGGCGAGGGAATAAGCAAAGAAAATCTGCCGTATATCTGGGACAGATATTATAAGGTGGATAAGGTTCACCGCCGCGCCATGGTCGGAACGGGACTCGGACTTTCGATCGTCAAGAATATACTTGAAGCGCACGATGCCACATACGGCGTCGAAAGCACCGAGGGCAAGGGCAGTACGTTCTGGTTCGAGCTTCCCGTGTTTGAGGGCGGGAACGAAGCTTCTACCGACACCGAAACGGACAAATAATAAAGCAAAACAGCACCCTATGGCGCTGTTTTGTTTTTTATCCCATTGTAATAACTGTGCCTGCCGTGCCGCCGAGGGCTTCCGAAGCGTTTTCGAGCGAGGCTATTATCGCGCGTCTGCCGACAGCGGAACGGGCAAATTTTGCCGCCGCTTCGACCTTCGGGAGCATACTTCCTTTTGCGAAATGTCCCTCGGAGATATACTTTTCGGCGTCGGAAACGGTCATTTCGGCGATCTCGCGCTCCGTAGGCT
>CAKRPQ010000096.1 GCA_934385225.1 uncultured Eubacteriales bacterium | reverse complement strand
GGTCGAATATACGCCCGAAGTAGCTCACAAAGCCTTTCTCGGAATTTGACGCGGCAAAGTATTTTTCTTCCATAAACCTGACCTCCGTTATCGGTTTTATTCGCTAAATGATATGCTTTTTTCGCCGCTTTGTTTACTTTTTTTGCGCCTCTGTTGACTTTCGGCATTTCCCGTGTTAAAATTATTTGAAAGAATTTCTGGAGGCGCTTTTTATGTTTTTTTACAAAACCGAAAAAATCCCGCGCGGGTGTACGGAACGGGAAATAAAAGAAAGAGCGCATTCCATGCGCTTTATAAAATACGAATGCAACACGCTCTACATCGAAAAACTCCTTGAAAAAAGGCATTTTCCGTCCGCCGTCGAAAGCGTGTACGCGCTCAACGCGCTCGACGCTCTCATATCCGAAATGCCCGAAAAAGAACGCTCTCTTCTGCCCGAAAAAATCATACTTTTAAGGGACGAAGCGGGTAAGCCGCACATAAAAGACACAAAAGCGGGCATAAGTCTCTCGCACACGGACGGGCTTGCCGCCGCGGCACTGTCGCAAAGCGGAAATATCGGCATCGACGCCGAAAAAATATATGAAAAAGACCCCGTTCCGCTTGCGGCTCGGTTCTTCACCGCCTCGGAAAAGGATCTTGTCATATCGTCGGACTGCCCTCCGCTCACTTTTACGGAGATATGGACGAAAAAGGAAGCCTATCTTAAATACCTCGGCGCGGGGCTTTCGATTCCGCTCTCCTCGTTTGACGTCGGCGCGCCCGAAATGCCGCGTTTTGACGTCTTTCGCGAAGATGACATAATTATAACGGTCTGCCCGTCTTAACCTGCGTCCTTTGTCATACGGTTTTGTATGTACTCGGAAACGCTCTCGACGGGAATACCGAGAACGGTCGAAACTTCCATATAAAGGTAGCGCTTTGCGTCCTCGGAGAACGCCTTTTCGGCGTCGGACACCTTTCTTCCGTTTCCTCTGCCGTTACGAACTCTGTCATAAACGGTCTTGATAACGCGCACCCACTCGGCAGGCTTGCCCGTCCGCATCGCCTCGCCGTATCTGTCTTTAAGCGCTTTCAGGCTGTTCTCGCTGAAAAGCGGAAGATTATCGATACTTCCGATAAGCGAATCTATCTCGGCTCGCGACATAAGGCGGCGCATAAGCGCCTCCGCCCTCGCAACGGGAATGAACAGTTTACTGCCGCTGCCGTGAAGCGAATGGAGGACATAATATTCCTCGTCCGTCTTAACATCGTCAAAGGGCGACGACACAATATCGTCGATAACACACACTCCCTCCGACCCGTAAAAAACATATTCTTCTTTTCCGAACATTATATCCCTCCTCTTTCGGCAATAGTTCTATATATATTCTACCATATTTTTTCTGAAAATTACATAGGCAATTTGTACAAATTTATCAATTTTTTCGATTTTTTACAAACCGAGGAACAAAAAAATATCCGAAAAACGATTTTATTCTTGAAAAAATCCCCGATCCGTGGTATCATATATTGAAAGGTGAATTTTTATCGCATGAACAGAAAAATATTGATAACAGGCGGTTCGCGCGGAATCGGCAGAGCCTGCGTGAAGCGTTTTTCGGAAGACGGCGACAAAGTCGTTTTCATTTACCGCTCCTCGGAGGACGAGGCGCGCAAAGTCTCGGAGGAAACGGGAGCTTTTGCCGTCCGTGCCGATCTCTCGGACGCGTGCGAAGCCTCGGACGCCGTAAAAAAAGCGGCGGAGCTTATGGGCGGCATCGACGTTCTAGTCGCAAACGCGGGGATCGCGCAATTTTCGCTTTTCACGGACATAAGCGACGACGACTGGCGAAAAATGACGGACACAAATCTCTCCTCCGTCTTTTACTGTGTGCGCGAAGCGTCAAGGTTTATGATACACGAAAAATCGGGAAAAATAGTCACGATAAGCTCTATGTGGGGGCTTATCGGCGCGTCGTGCGAGGTACACTATTCTGCCGCAAAGGCCGGCGTTATCGGCATGACGAAGGCACTCGCAAAGGAATTCGGTCCGTCGGGCATAAACGTGAACTGCGTCTGCCCGGGTGTCATCGACACCGATATGAACGCGCATCTTTCCGCGGAGGATCTGAATGTACTTTGCGACGAAACGCCGCTTTGCCGCATAGGAAAGCCCGAAGAGGCGGCGGATGCCGTTTTCTTTCTCGCGTCGGAAAACGCCTCGTTTATCACGGGACAGATTCTCTCCGTCGACGGCGGTTTTGCCGTCTGAAACAAACGAAAAATATATACCGAAAGGAATTTTATCAAAATGGGATGTACTCATGATTGTTCAAGCTGTTCGAGCGCCTGCTCGTCAAAACAGCCCGAAAGTATGATCGAAAAGCTGAACGACCTCAGCAGCGTAAAGCACGTTATAGGCGTCGTCAGCGGAAAAGGAGGCGTCGGAAAATCGCTCGTCACCTCCATGCTCGCCGTAAATATGCAGAGGCGCGGCTACAAATGCGCCATTCTCGACGCGGATATAACAGGTCCTTCAATCCCGAAGGCGTTCGGCGTCCGCGGTTTGGTTGACGGTGACGAAAACGGTCTTATTCCGCCCCACTCCACGACGGGCATAGACATTATGTCTGTCAACCTTCTTATGGACGACGAAACGAAACCCGTCGTATGGCGCGGTCCCGTCATTGCGGGAACGGTAAAGCAGTTCTGGACGGACGTTATCTGGAACAACATTGACTATATGTTCGTCGACTGCCCTCCCGGAACGGGAGACGTTCCGCTCACGGTCTTTCAGTCGATACCGCTTGACGGCATAGTTATCGTCAGCAGTCCCCAGGAGCTTGTCGCCATGATAGTCGAAAAGGCGGCGAATATGGCGGACATGATGAACATTCCCGTCCTCGGACTTGTAGAAAATATGAGCTATGTCAAATGCCCCGACTGCGGCAAGGAGATAAAGGTGTTCGGCGAAAGCCACATCGAAAAGGTCGCGGAAAAGTTCGGCTACGACCTGCTTGGCAGAATACCGCTTGACCCGAAGTTTTCCGCACTCTGCGACAAGGGTATGATAGAGCTTATGGAGAACGACTACCTCGAAAAAGCAGCGGACAAGATCGAAAATATAAAGTAAATATATAAAAAAAGGGCTGCCCAAAAACTCATTCAGAGTTTTTGGGCACTCCTTTTTGTGTCATTTCGGAAAAATCGGAATATACTGTCAGCAGATATAAAGTACCGAAAGGAGATGGGCATATGAAACTCGACAGAAATGCCGTCAGTCGTCTGCTTTCGCTCGACGACGAAAAATTCCGAAAGGTGATCTCCGCTCTTGCCGCGGAATCGGGACTCGGCATCGGGACTCCGAACCTCTCTGACGCGGACGTAGCGTCTCTGAGAAACGCGCTTTCCATTGCCACCGACAGCGACATCGAAAAAGCGGCGGGACTGTTAAAAAAGAAGAAAAGCGGTGACTGATATGAGTTTGCAAAGCGACGGCGGCATTTTCGGGAATCTTCTCGGCAGCGTTTTGTCAAATCCCGCCGCTCTTTCGTCCGTTATAGGAGCGCTCGGAGGGCTTTTGAAGCAGCAGGACGGCGACAAAGACTACGATATTCTCGGTCAGGCGCAAAACGACGAGGCGCACTCGGAGCTTTCGTCAAAACTCGACGAAATAATCGACAGACTTGACGCGGGGGACGAAAAGGGAGGTGCGGGTGCTCCTCCCGCGGAGAATGCGGGGAGCGGACACGCACCGAATCCTCCGAAAGAGGCGGAGACAATGAGTATGCTCCTCCGCATGCTCGGTTCTGCGGGCAAAAAGGAAAAAAGCGCCGAGGAAAAGCACCGCGAGGCTCTGCTCTGCGCCCTGAAACCGTATCTTGCGCCCGAACGCGCGGCGGCGGTTGACAAAATCATACGTTTATCCGAACTCGGAAATCTGTTTGGGAGGAATTTACAGGGCGATGTACAGCAAAAGCACATATGACGGCGGAATATATAACGTTCCCGAATCCTACGGCGGTGTTGCGTTCGGAAACGACCGCACATACAGACCCCTTTCGGAAAACGTGCAGAGCCGCACGCAAGGCGAGCCGCCGCGCGAGGTAAAAACGGCGGAAAGACTGCCCGAGGAGGCGTCTGCGGGCGGTCACGGGAGCGAACGCGAATGTGCCTGCGACCACGATGCCGTATGCAAGCACGGCGAGTGCGGCGTTGAAAGCGCAAAAAGACCCGAAAGCAGGTTTTCCCTTGACCTTTCGGGTGACGATATTCTGCTCGCCGTAATAATTCTGCTTCTCCGCGACGGTGAGAAAAGTCACCGCAGCGGCGAAAGTTGCGACGATGTTATAATGCTTCTTTTGCTTCTTTTGTTTCTCCGTTAAAACGGGTAAAAAGATCGGGTGCTTTGAGTCCCGTCACCGAAAGCTCCTCGCGAACGGGAGAGATCTCCGCGCTGTAATCGCCCTCGTATGAAACGTCGTAGGGAACACCTGTTCTGCGCACGGCTTCGGTAAGCGGCGCATACAAACCGCTAAGGTTGTCGATCTCCTCAGTCGCACCTTCGAGACGCAGGTTTCGTCTGTTCTCGGCGGGACACTCGACGTCAAAAAACAGCAAGCCCCTTTCCTCTCTGACTTTGAGAGAGGCGTGAGTTTTCGGCTTGAATGTGCGGACAGACCCCGCCGTGACGACGGAAAAGAGTGTGAAAAGTCCTATATCCGTGCCGCGCGGCAAGTGCATCGCGCCGATTTCCTGCGGTACGTTTATATCAAATTCTGTTCCGAAAATACGCGCGATGTCATCGGCAAGTTCTACGGCGTCGCTTACGGAGCGGCATTCAAGCATTCTGCGGAACGGTTTACATACGACATTTATAATTTCTCCGAGCTCCGAATATACGTCCTCGGAGAAATCGCCGTCCTCCGTGTCCGTCCTCGCTTTTTCGGCACAAACTATCCCCGGCAGAAGCCCGGAAATTACAAATCTGCGTGCGTCCTTATACGGTATCTCGCAGTCGAAACCGAGCAAGGCTCCCGACGACGGGAAGAGCGAGAACACAAAGAGGATCGTTCCGCCGTCGTTCTTCTCCGATATAAGGCTTGTGTCAAAACGCCTGCCGTCTATTATATTTTTTATGAATGATCTATCGCGTTCGGCTGTTTTATCGAGCAGATTTCCGACAGAATTTTCCGTCAGCGGATACGAAAACAGCACGTCGCCGTTTTCGCGGATCAGGTTCATTGTGTATTTTTCTTTCATACTGTCCTTTTATTCTTCCGTATTTGCCGCGGACGAGCCGTCGCCTGTGTCCGTGTCGGCGTCGGAGTCATAGTGCGTGCCGAAAAGCTCCGAGAAGGAGACGCTTTCCGTGCGTTCAAAATCGGCGTGTTCTTCCGTTCCGTCCGCGTCGATTACAATTCTCACGTTATATCTCGTGACGAAAAATTCGATTTCGTCCGTAAACTTTTTCGTGTTTTCTTTATTTCCATTTTCAGATGCGTTCGTGTCCGTATCCGTTTCGGCACTCTGTGTCGCCTTGTCAGGCAAGTCGGCTGCAAAAATCTCAAAATATTCGGCAAGTTCGCGCGTGACAGCCGAAAAATCGCCGTCAAAAAATCCGCGCGCAAAGAATATTCCGAGCCGCGCTTTGCCGAGGCACGTCTGTCTCACGTCACCCGCGAACGCTTCGAGTTCGGGAAGAGCGTCCGCCGAAAGCGACGGAGCGCAAAGTATCACCTCGTCTGCGCCCGCACCGACGGTTTCGCTTATCATTGCCTTTTCAAAAGCGCGCAGAGCGGCGTTTTCAGTCTCGTCGGCGCGTTTTTCGGAAATGCCGAACATTACGCTGACGTAGCAGTTCTTCTCTTTAAGCGCGCCTATCACTTTACCCGCGTCGGGCAAATCTCCGCCAGCGGTGCTGCCGACGGCGGCTGCCGCGGGAGAAGCGTAATAAAGCGTTCCGTCCGTACTTCTGAAAATCAGCGTAACGGCGGTATTCTCGGCGACGGGTGCCGTTCTCTCCGCAAGTGCATCATCGCTTCCGCCGAGTCCCGAAAGCGAAAGAAACGACGAATTTATCCCGACAGGCGCACTATCCGTAAGAAGCGGAGCGTTTTTTTGCGACAAAAGCACCTCCGTTCCCGTGTAAGCCTCGATCGGGTCGGACTCCCTGCTCTCCTTTGAGTGTTCGCCCTTTTCGCCGAGATACTTTCCGAGCTTCACCGTGCCGAAAATGACGGCGGCGATAAAAAAAAGCAGAAATACGACCGTCGTCACCGAACGGTTATGGAATGCGCCGCGTTTTCCGCCGCGCCTGTATCTTAGACCTCTTCTGTATGCGCTCATTATCGGTCTCCTTCGCTCTGTATTTTAAGAAAATCTGTGCTTTTTCCGAAATCCGTGAGTTCTATCTCGGCGTTCTCCGCCTTCTCCGCGATTATTCTCTCCGCCACAGCGTAAATGTACCTGTCTTTGAGTGTTTCAAAGTTGGCACTTATGTATTTATCATCTTTTTCAAGGCGGACTATCACATAAAAGCCGTTCTCGCCTTCGACAACGCCGCTGTACTCGCCTTCGTCAAGAGCAAAAGCCGCGTCCTCATACGCACTCTCATACTCTCCGCGCATAAAATAGTAGCCGTCTGTCGTGACCATATAATAGTCCTCGCTGTACCTGCCGATAAGTGTATTAAGCGGCGTTCCCTCTTCGAGCAGAGAAAGAACTTTCTCCGCTTTTGCGCGGTTTTCGGCAACATCATCGCCGTCATCGTTCGAAATATAGACGTGCAGGGTTCTGATAAATTCGTTTTTTATAACATTCTTTACCGTCTCGTCGGACGTGTCTATCTTCCCCGCCGTGCAGAGGGCGTTGCGAAGTGAATCAAAGCATTTTTCCGTTGTCAGAACGCTTTTTAAGTACCTCTCGGTCATAAAATTTTCGGCGAGCTGTTTTTTGTACTCCCCGCTGCCTCCGAGTTCCTTTTTCGCGTTCTTTATGTAGTCGCTCACATATTTTTTTACGTCTTTTGAGTCGGTATCAACGCCGTATTCGGCAAAAAGCGTGCGCTCCGCGGCTTCCTTTTTTATCGCGGAATTTACTTTTTCTTCAAGCTCCGCGCGGTAATTCTCGCCGGCTTTCTCCCATATTCCGTCTCCGTATTTTGCCGCCATATCCGCTTTATAATTGAGCGTAAGGTAGCGAACCTCGTCGAAATACACGTCCTCGCCGAGAACGGAAGCGTATTTTTCGCCGCCGTTTCCCTTATCCGCGCAGCCGAACAGGACGGGCAGGACAAGAAAAGCACAAACAATATATATAATCTTTTTCAGTTTCATTTTGGACGCACCTCCGTAAAATCACACAAAGATATTATATAATGATTTTGTTAATGTGTTGTGAATTTTAGGATTTTTTTCGACTTTTTTTGTGAAGTGACGAAATCGGACTTGAAAAAATGCGATTTTGTGATAAAATAGAGGTGACCGTTAAGTAAAATGCGAACAAATCATGGTCACCTCCCCAAATTTGCCATAGGCAAATTTGCAAAGTTCAGCTAAAAACCGTGACCGTTAAGTA
>CAKRPQ010000095.1 GCA_934385225.1 uncultured Eubacteriales bacterium | reverse complement strand
GAATCCTAAAATGGCTGAGTACATCTTCACCGAGAGAAACGGTATCTACATCATCGACCTTCAAAAGACGGTTAAAAAGTTCGAAGAAGCGTATATGTTTGTAAGAGACGTTGCTGCTCAGGGCGGAACGATCCTTTTCGTAGGTACAAAGAAGCAGGCTGCAGATGCCATTAAGGAAGAGGCAACAAGATGCGGTATGTACTATGTAAACGTTCGTTGGCCGGGCGGAATGATGACCAACTTCAAGACTATCAAGAAGTCCATCGCGCGCCTTAACGATCTCAACAGAATGCAGGAAGACGGCACATTCGATCTTCTCCCGAAGAAGGAAGTTGCGGGAATGCAGAAAGAGATCTTTGACCTTGAAAAGAGCTACGGCGGTATTAAGACGATGGAACAGCTTCCCGACGCTATTTTCGTAGTTGATCCGAGAAAAGAAAAGAACGCTATTCTCGAAGCAAAGAAACTCGGTATTCCGGTAATCGCTATCGTTGATACGAACTGCGATCCCGACGACGCTGATTATGTTATCCCCGGTAATGACGATGCTATCCGTGCAATCAAGCTCATTTCTTCCGTACTTGCAGATGCCGTTATAGAGGGCAAGCAGGGCGAGCAGAACGTTGCAGATGAGGCTGAGGCAGAGGCTGCCGCAGAAGAAAAGGAAGCGGCAGACGCCGAGTAATTCGTTCCCGAAATAATATAAACGAAAGGAAGTAAATAAAATGGCAAATATTACAGCTAAGGACGTTGCAACCCTCCGCGCAAAGACCGGTATCGGTATGATGGAGTGCAAGAAGGCTCTCGTCGAAGCAAACGGCGATATGGAAGAGGCTGTCAAGGTTCTCCGTGAGAGAGGACTTGCGGTTGCCGCAAAGAAGGCGGACAGAATTGCCGCAGACGGTGTAGTTGATATACTCACCGAGAATGGCAAGACTGCTATGATCGAGGTAAATACCGAGACAGACTTCGTTGCAAAGAATGAAACATTCAAGGCGTTTGTAAAGGACCTTCTTAAAACAATTATCAATAACGGTGTGTCCGATGTTGAGGCTCTTATGGCGTCGAAATATATGGATACGGATCTCACCGTTGAGGCAAAGCTCCAGGAGATGATTTTCTCCATCGGCGAGAAGATAAGCATTCGTCGCTTTGTTCTTGTTGACGGTATCGTCAGCACATATATCCACGGTCTCGGAAGCATCGGCGTAATCGTTAAGTTCGATACGTCTGCCGAGATTGCCGCAAAGCCTGAATTTTCCGAATTTGCAAAGAATATCGCACTTCAAGTCGGTGCTTACCCTGTTGCATACCTTGATAAGGAATCTGTTCCCGCATCTGTTATCGCAGAAGAGACAGAGATTATTGTTGCGGCTATTAAGAACGATCCCGCAAATGCAAAAAAGCCCGAAAACATCATTCGCGAGAAGATGGTTCCCGGTAAACTCAATAAGTTCTACGAGGGCAACTGCCTTACCGAGATGGATTATGTAAAGGAAGACAAGATGAAGGTCGGCGAATATATCGCAAAGACAGCCAAGGAGCTCGGCGGCGATATTAAGCTCGTTCAGTTCTTCCGCTTTGAAAAGGGCGAAGGCATTCAGAAGAGAGAAGACAACTTCGCAGAAGAGATTGCAAAGCTCACAAACAAGTAATAGTAATAATATAAGCCCGCGGAAACCCGCGGGCTTATTTTTACTATGTAAAAGCGTCGGATTGAAAATCCGACGCTTTTTAATGTATTTTATGCCTTTACTTCCGTGTTTTTTTCACTTTTATAAAGATTTTGCAGTATTATCGGTGTTGCAAAGCTCGTGATTATAATAAGAATAACAATGAATGGCATAATAGAATTGTCAATGACACCGAACTCAACGCCTTTTTGTGCCGTTACAAGCGCAACCTCCGCTCTCGCCATCATGCCAACGCCGATTTTGAGCGAATCTCTGGTGTTGTACCCACACGCTCTTGCGGTAAGTCCGCATCCGACAACCTTTCCGACCATGCCTACGAGAACAAATAACAGTCCAAAGAATAATATATCCATATTGAGTGAACTGAATTCAGTCGAAATCCCGATGTTTCCGAAGAATACGGGAACGAAAATCATATAACCGAGAATGTCCGCTTTTGCGTCTATGTACTTGCTGTCCGAGTTGGTGGAGAGGATAAGACCGACCACATATGCACCTGTGATGTCCGCAATTCCGAAGTATCTTTCGCTGATATATGCAACAAGGAAGCAGAGCGCAAGGCTCGATATCGGAATAAGTCTGTGATGCGGAAACCTTTTGTCAAGAGCTTTGAACGCCTTGCTTGCAACGAACGCAATTACGGAAATTACGGCGAAGTAAGCTATCGTTTTAAGGACGATTATAAGCGGCGAAGCACCTGTCGATTCATCTTTCATTGCAAGCACGAACGAGAGAACGACGATTCCGAGAATATCGTCAATTATTGCAGCGGTAACAATCGTGGTTCCTACCGTCGTATCGAGCTTCCCAAGCTCGCGAAGCGTCTGAACGCTGATGCTGACCGAGGTTGCGGTGAGAATTGTTCCGTAGAAAAGACAGGTTAAAGCCGTGTCTTTGGTAAGTCCCGCAAACCCGCCGTGGAAGAGAACGGCAACAACAAATCCGAGTGCCATGGGAACGAGAACTCCCGCGCAGGTGATAATAAGTGCGGAGCCGCCTATCTTCTTTATCTTGCTAAGTTCGGTTTCGAGCCCGGACGAGAAGAGAATGAGGACAACTCCGATTTTTGCGATAAATCCGAAGCCTGTCATCGTCACGTCTGTAAAGACCGTCTGACCGGGGATATATTTAATAAATCCCATAAATACGCCCGCAAGGAGCATTCCGATAACCGACGGAAGCCCTATCTTGCCGCAAGCTTTCATAAGAATCTTTGACAGTACGAGCAGTATTGCGAGCGGTAGAAACAGCTGATAGTATTGCATTGTATGTACCTTCTTTGAATTATAGTGCCTGTTCCGAAGAACAACTCTAATATTATATCACTTTTTGCGGATTTTTCAAGTGTTTTGTCTAAAAATATTGAACTGATTCCGAAATAACATTTACGAAAACACAGAAAAAGCACAACAGTTTACTGTCGTGCTTTTTGGTGCGAGAAACGGGACTTGAACCCGTATGGTGTGAACCACACGCCCCTCAAACGTGCGCGTCTGCCAGTTCCGCCACTCTCGCTTGCCGCAAGCGGCTGTTGCCACTCACAACGCTATGAATTATACCACACAAGCTCGCGTTTGTCAATAGCTTTTTTGAAAAAAATTGAAAAAAAGACTTTTTTGTCCTGTCGGTATAAAAAATCTGTATAAGCGGCGGAAACAAACCTCTTTTTTATTCTTCGAGGAAGTAAAAAGCTCCGTTTCCGTCGTAAATCCACGAAAAGGTAATATCCTCACCGTCGGTATCGGACGAAAATGTTATGCTTACGTCGCCGTTACCGTCGCCGTTGATGTCGTCGAATGACATATTTTTGTAGTTTTCCTTTGAGACGGCGTAGGGGTATTCGAGAGTGCAAAATACTGTCTGCTCCTCTGTGTCGTAGTAAATTGTCGTTTCTTCGTCGTGAACGCATACGCAGAGCTTTGTTTCATCGCTGTCTGTTACGATAGTTCCGTAGTCCGTGATGATGCCCCATGTGCGCCAGTCCGCGCCTGCTATGTCGCTTTCAGATATGTCATCGCTCGTGTCTTTTTTTGTACAGGAGAAAAGGGAAAGGCAGACTATTGCGGAGAGAATAAAGTAAATTATCCGTTTCATATAAAAACTCCTTTGTGTTCTTTATGATAATAGTACCATATTATTTCAAATTTGTCAATAACGATGTAACGCGTTTTGAAAGTTTTGGCAAAGTATTGATTTTCGCGCTTCAAGGTGATATAATATCTCTGTTATATATGGAAAAGGATTTTACTTGAAATGGAAATTACCGCAGAAAGGCTCGCAGAAATATGCGATGCCGAAATATATGATATACGAAGCGAAACCGATCGTTCGTACGGTTTTATACCGAACTCTGTTCGTGTTTCCGCCGAGGAGCTTCTTTCGGGCGCGCCGAAGGATAAAAACAAAAAGATCGTCGTTTACTGCGCGCGAGGCGTACTCAGCGTAGATGTTGCGGACGAACTTTGCGAGCGCGGCTATGAAGCGTACAGCCTTGAAGGCGGGTATCTCGCGTGGCTTCGCATGACAATGGAGAATGCAAAAGCCGACGAAATAAAGAAAAATGTTGAGCAAAGCCTCCGAAAAAAATTCAGGACGTCGATAACGAGCAAATTTAATAAAGCTCTTAAAGAATATAAGCTCGTCTGCGAGGGTGACCGAATTGCCGTCTGCATATCGGGCGGAAAAGATTCGATGCTCATGGCAAAGTTGTTTCAGCAGCTCAAATCTTACAGTGACGTGGATTTCAATGTGAAATACATTGTTATGGATCCCGGTTATAATCCCGAAAACCGAAGAATAATCGAAGAAAACGCAAAGAACCTCGGTGTGCCGATAAAGGTGTTTGAGACGAATATTTTCGACTCGGTGTATAATGTCGAAAAATCGCCGTGTTATCTTTGCGCGAGAATGAGACGCGGTTACCTTTACAGCTTTGCAAAGGAACTCGGTTGCAATAAGATCGCGCTCGGACACCACTACGATGATGTCATTGAAACGATACTTATGGGTATGCTTCAAAGCGGTCAGATACAGACGATGATGCCGAAGCTCCACAGTACGAATTTCGAGGGAATGGAGCTTATAAGACCGCTGTACCTTGTCCGTGAGGACGATATAAAAGCGTGGCGCGATTATAACAAACTGCATTTCATACAGTGCGCGTGCAAGTTTACCGACACCTGTACTACCTGTAATGACGGGCAGAATCACTCGAAAAGACAGGAAACGAAAGAGCTTATCAAAGAACTCAAAAAGTCTAATCCCGATGTCGAAAAATGCATATTCAGAAGTGCCGAAAACGTCAACATAGACACGCTTATAGGATATAAAAAGAACGGCGTCAGACACAGTTTTCTCGATGATTACGATTCAAAAAAATGAAAGGACAACAGTATTGAAAATATGAATAAATGCGTGATTGCGCTCGATGCGGGCGGAACATTTCTCAAAAGCGGACTTTTTGTAGGAAAAGAACTTGTTGCGGGTACGCTCGATAAAGAGCCTGTCAACTCGTCATCGGGTACGGCTGGGGAAGTGAAAAAATCGTACATAAATATTATAAAGCGAATGGCGGAAAAGGCGCGTGAAAAAGGACTTTGTGTTGAGAGAATAAGCACCGATATCCCCGCTCCGTTTGACTACGAAAACGGCGTCAGTCATATGAAGCATAAATATGCGTCCATATACGGTGTGCCGCTTCGTACGTGGTTCTGCGAAGCCGCGGGAGACGTTCCCGTTCGGTTTATGCATGATTCGGCTGCCTTTATTCAGGGTGCGGCGGCAGATGTCCCCGAATGTTCGCGCATTGCGGGCGTGATGATCGGTACGGGATTCGGTTTCGGAATGATGATCGACGGCGAACCTCTCCGAAAAGAGAACGGCGAACCGCTTGTTGAGCTTTACGATAAACCGCTTGACGGAAAAACGGCAGAGGATTTCGTCTCCGCGAGAGGACTTGTTCGTATCTACGAAGAAATATCGGGAAAAAAGGCGGAAAACGGAAAGGAAATCGGCGACGGGGCACTTGCGGGTGATGAAATGTGCGTAAAAGCGTTCAATATAATGGCAGATGCGCTTGTTCGCACCGCATTTCCCGTGATAAAGGAATACAAAATTCAGGCTCTTGTACTCGGCGGTCAGATTTCAAACTCATTTCCCGTGTTTGAGAAAACTCTTAAAGACGGTTTTGCGGGAGCCGAAACACTTAAAAAAATTATCAGAACATCGGATATAGATATGGTACACCTTGTCGGAGCTGCGATAGGAAAATGAAAAAGACAATAAAACTTTATGACGCGGACAGTCATATGAAGAATTTTTCGGCGGTCGTGGTATCCTGCGGGAAAACGGAGGACGGCAGATATGATGTTGTACTCGACAGAACCGCATTTTTCCCCGAAAGCGGCGGTCAGAACGCAGATAAAGGCAGAATAGGTGATTTCAAAGTCGGCGACGTGCAGATAAATGACGGAGAAATTCATCATTTTACGGACGTACCGCTTGATTTGGGACGCGAATACGGCTGCGAAATTGATTTTGAAACCCGTTTTCGCAGAATGCAGAATCACACGGGCGAACATATAATTTCGGGTATTATTCACAAGTTATTCGGGTATGATAATGTGGGCTTCCATATGGGAGAAGATTTTGTCACCGCGGATTTTAACGGTGTTCTCACCGAAGCGGACGTTAAAAAAGTCGAACTTCTCGCAAACCGTGCCGTATATGAAAATGTCCCGGTGAAAGCGGAATACCCTGCGCCCGAAAAGCTCGCAAGTATGGAGTACCGCAGCAAGCTCGACCTTACGGAGGGCGTCCGAATTGTAACGATTGAAGGTTATGATGCCTGCGCGTGCTGTGCGCCGCACGTATCGCGGACGGGCGAAATAGGCATAATCAAACTGTATGAGTTTGTAGGAAACAAGGGCGGAACAAGAATAAATATGCTTTGCGGCTTCGACGCTCTTGAAGATTACGAAAGACGATATGACCTGATACACGGCATTTCAAAGGAGCTTTCGATAAAGCAGAGCGACATCGGCAGAGCTTTTGAAAGACTGAAAACGGAAATTGCCGAATTGAAACAAAAAAACTACGAATTGCGAACCGAACTTTTCGAATATAAAATTTCGGGACTTACATACAGAGACGGAAACCTCATATTCTTTGAAGAAGAACTTTCCCGGGCTGATATAAGGAAACTTATGAATCGCGGACTTGAATATTGCGGCGGAATTTGCGCTGTATTTTCGGGTAATGACGATAGCGGTTATAACTTTTGCGCATCGTCAAAAAGAGGCGGAATGAAAACCGTTTCCGAAAAGATGCGTGAAAAGCTCGGCGCAAAGTGCGGCGGATCGGACGAGATGATACAGGGAAGCGTCGGTAAAACCAAAGACGAGATAAAAATTTTTTTGAAATAAAGGAGCAAAACAATGAAAAAGACGATTTTAAGAAATTACGCAAAGCTCATCGCAACAATGGGGATAAACGTAAGAAAAGGGCAGGATGTAATAATTCAGGCAGACCTTGACCAGCCCGAATTTGTCCGTATGGTAGCCGAGGAGTGCTATAAGGCGGGCGCAAATGCCGTTCGCACAGAGTTTTCCTATACTCCCCTTGTCAAAACAAACATTATCTACCAAAGCGTAGAAACACTCTCCAAGGTTGAAAAATGGGAAGAAGAGAAGCTCAAACACCGTGTAAAAACGCTTCCCGCACGCATTTACCTTATGTCCGAAGACCCTGACGGATTAAACGGTGTCGACCAGGAAAAAATGGCAAAAGCGGGCGCGGCAAGAGGAATGAAAATAAAGAAGTACAGGGACGAGATGGATAATAAGTACCAGTGGTGCATTGCCGCAGTTCCGGGTG
>CAKRPQ010000094.1 GCA_934385225.1 uncultured Eubacteriales bacterium | reverse complement strand
TAGTAAAGCGATCCCGTTCCGTCGGGCTGCATTGCGTCGGCGTAGAGTTGATACGCGCCGTCGCGCTCAAAAAGCGAAACCCTGCCGTGAACAATGACCTTCATTCCGTTTTCGGGAACGAACGGCAGCTTCGCCGCATTCATTCGGAACATTACAGCCTTTATCGCACTCGTCTCGTCTTTAAGCGAAAAATAGTAGTGACCCGTTCTATGGTTCACAAAATTTGAAATTTCACCTTTTACAAGTATATCGGACAGCAGAAGATCGTTTTCGAAAAGCGACTTTGCGTAGCCGTTGATATCGGACACCGATACCGCCTGTCTTGCGTACGGATTCATACTACGCCTCCAGTAAGCGAATATTTTTTACGGCAAAGCAATGCCGTTCCCACCGCGTTGTCGGCGGAAAATGCACGATCGGCAAAAAAAGTATTTTTTTCCGCCGACAGCATATCCTTTATTATAGAATTGCTCATAACTCCGCCCGCGTATATTACGGGAAGCTCTCCGAGCTTTTTCCTTACATTTACGGTCATTTCGCGGAGCGTTCTGCCGAGAAAGTCAAAAACGGCAGCGGCTGTTACTCCCTTATCGCCGCTCTCCGAAAAAAGTCCCGACGCAAGGTTTTGAAGTCCCGAAAGGTTACATTCCGTTCCTTTTACCGAGGTTCTGAAATGCGGTATTTTACCGTCACCCGCAAGATAAGCGAGCGCAAGCCCTTCAAGCGCGGGTCCGCACGGAAAGTGCAGTCCCATCATTACGCCTGTGCGATCTATCGCCTGTCCCGCGTTAAGGTCCGACGTGCCGCCGACAAGCTCTGGCGAAAAAAGTCCGTCTTTCGGCACGACGCGAAGCACCTCCGTCGTTCCGCCCGAAACGTGAAAAGCGATAAATTCGCTCTCAAACGGATCTTTGCCCGCCGAGTACGATGCCGCCGCTATATGTCCGTTCTGATGAGAAAATTCAAAAATCGGCAGATTCAGTGACGCCGCAAAGGAATGCGCCGCTGCGACGCCCGAAAGAAAGCACGGCATATAAGAGTCCTCCGCGTCGCGCGGCTTTGACGAAACGCCGACAGCGACTGGAAACAGATGCTCCGTTTCAAGCGCGTAGCGAAGCCCGTCCGTGATTTCGGGCAGATTGCGGACGTGAGCGAAAACGGCGTCGCTTTGCCTCAGGCCACATTCGCCGTCCTTTACGGGAAGCGGCTTTTTAAGATTCAGAATAACGCCTCCGCCTTCGTCGCAAAGTGCCGCCGACGTCGTGTAATTGCTTGTGTCAAAACCGACAAAGCAGGGGATCATTTGTTTTCTTCTCCCGCTTCCCTGCCGGCAAGCTCGTCCTTTACCGCGTTGAGAATACCGTTTATAAACGGTTTTGCCCTCTCGTCGTCATACTTTTTGGCAAGCTCGACCGCCTCGTTTATCGTAACGTTTGCGGGTATATCGTCCATATATTTAAGCTCGAACACGGCAAGTCGCAGTATCGCGCGGGAAACTCTTGTGAGTCGCTCGGTACGCCAGCCGACAGAGTGACGCGCGATAAGTGCGTCTATCTCCTCCATATGCTCGCAAACGCCGAAAAACACCGCGTTTATGTACTTATTGTTTTCGGGGATTTCGCGGTTCTCGCAAGCGAGCGCAAGAAGAGTCCCGTCATCGTCGCACGCTCCGAAATCCTTTTCGTATATCAGTCCGAGAGCCGCCTCGCGCGCCTCTCTTCTCGTTAATTTTGCTGCCATTTTATCGTCCTTTCAAAAAGTTCTCATTATATTTTATAACTTTTTCGGTTAAATGTCAACCGAAAATGAATATTTTTTTGAATATTCACATATTTTTGAATATTTCGGAGGCTGTGAAATGAAAAAAATATGCTTATCCGTAACAGTTCTTTTTCTTGCGCTCTCCGCCGTCCTATTCGGCGAAGGAGTAAAACGCAGACGCGTCTCTTCTCTTCCCGTTTCGGGAGACTTCATAAAATGGGTTGATTTTTCCGTGAGCAGTAAGGCACTTTCCGACGCGCTCGCACTCGACACCGAAACATACGGCTCGGAAAATCACCGCCGCTTCATCGAAATTCTCGCATATGTCTCGGCGAAAAACTACGGAGAATACAAAAAGTACAAAACGTCCTCCGTCACGTCCCTTGCCGACACGTCAGAGGATCTCCGCACGCTTTCGGGCAACGAAAAGCTCTTCGACTACTACGAAAAAGCATACTCTGCCGCTCTCGGAGGTGCTGTCGGAAGCTACACAAAAGTGACGACGGACGAAAGCGGAAACGTCAGCGAGACGGAAGAATACGGTCTGCGCCTTTTCTCGCCGATTGCGGCGGGCTACTACTACAACGATTACGCCGACTTCGGCGACTCGCGTTCGTACGGCTACAAGCGCGAGCATCTCGGTCACGATATGCTCGGAAGCGTCGGGACACCGATAATTGCCGTCGAAAGCGGCAGGGTCGAAGCTCTCGGCTGGAACAATTTCGGCGGCTGGCGCATCGGAATACGCAGTTTTGACGGCAAGAGGTATTACTATTACGCGCACCTGCGCAAGGATCACCCGTTCTGCGATATGTACGAGGGCAAAATAGTAAACGCGGGCGAGGTCATAGGATACCTCGGCATGACAGGTTACAGCCGACGCGAAAATACAAACAACATAAATATCCCACATCTGCATTTCGGGCTTGAACTCATCTTTGACCCGTCGCAAAAGGACAGCAATTCCGAAATCTGGATAGACGTCTACGCCTTCACGCAGTTCCTCGCGAAAAACAGGAGTGAGGTCGTTCTGTGCGATAAAGAAAAACGCGCAAAAACCGTTTTTGTATATCCCGAAACGCCCGACTGAAAAGTATGACAATAAAAAAATACAAAAAGATGTTGAAATTCGCCGATTTTTATGTTATTATATGTAGAAAGCATTTTATAAAAAGGTAAAATTATATGAAGAAAAAAATCCTGTCGCAGATCGCGTTTATCGCCTGCACGGCGTTCTCTGCCACGATTCTGCTTATCTGTATAGGCATTATGACAGTCGGAAAGGATCGCGAATACGGCATTTTCCCCGAAACAGCCTTTTCTCTTTTCGCGGTGTGCCTCATTATTTCCGCTGTCGGCGTGCTTCTCGCGCACGCAAAAATCGCGTATGCGCTCAAATATGTTCTGCACCTCATCGTCACCGTCGCCTCAACCTCGGTAATGCTCGCCGCCGTGAACGGGCTTAACGGGAAAACGGTTCTCGTCGCGGAAAGTATGATTTTTGTCCTGCACACCGCCTCTTTCGTCATTGCCGCGGCGGCATCGAAACACAAAAAAACGGAGAAATAAAATGAAAAGCAACGAAAATTTCGACTACAACTTTTTTATAAAGATAATATGCGTCATTGCCGCTCTTGCACTCGTTTTCGTGATTGCCGTAACGCTCGTGAGCCTTATCACAAGAGACGCACCCGCGAAAACGAACGGTGACAATGCGGAAACATTCGTTTTTGCCGACTCGGAAAGCGGCACCGCACAGCCGACCGACACGGAGACAGAAAGCGACACCTATACGGAGCCGCCCGTCACCGAAAAAGTACCCGAAACCGAAGCGGAAACGGTAGCAGACACGGAAAGCGAAACAGAAACTTCCTCGGACGAGCCTTCCGCGTCGCCGACGGTTCTCGGCGAAACGGACGACGCGGGCGACGACTATATCGAAAAGCTCACCTTTCTCGGCGATTCGACGACATACGGGCTGAAAGCCTACAAAATGCTCGCGGGCGGCAAGAACACAAAGCAGGTCTGGACATCGTCCTCGGCGTCGCTCTCGCTAAACAAAATCCTCGAAAAGAAGATCGTTTATCCCGATACGGGAAAGGAAATGACTATCGCGGAGGCAGCCGAAAAGGCTAAACCCGAATACCTCGTAATCACGCTCGGCGTCGAAGGAGTGACATTCCTTGACGAGGAGGGCTTCAAAGAGCAGTACACAGCACTCGTAGAGGCGGTCAAAAACGCTTCTCCCGACACAAAGATTATTCTGCAATCCATATTCCCCGTAAATTCAGAGACGTTTTCGAATCCCGACAAGCTGAACAACGACCTCATCGACAAGGCGAACGGCTGGGTACTCGAAATCGCCGAAAATACGGGTGTTCACTACCTTGATACGCAGTCCGTTCTGAAAAACGCGGGCGGCGGTCTCGATAAAAAATACGACAACGGCGGAAACGGCATAAATCTTAACGATACGGGATTCGGCGTCGTTCTCGACTACATAAAAAGACACGCGCTTGCGTGAACTTCGTCTGTCTGACCTTTATATAAACGAAACGGGCAGCCCCAAAACTCAATGTTTTGGGACTGCCTTTTTTACTCATTTTTTCTTTCTCGGGCGCTTAACTCTGCCGTGCGAAAAAATCTTGCCGTCTACCGTTGCGCTGTCGGGGAGCTTTGTTATCAATGTATAGTCCAGAAGCAGATCACCGTGTACGGTGAGATTTTCAGGTAATACGGTTATCCTCTTTGACGCGGTCAAATCAAGATTGCCGTTCACGGTGAGGTTATCTGGAAGCGAGATTATCTCTGTGTAGCTCAAGTTAAGGCTTTCGCCTACTTTTAGACTATCGGGAAGCGAGGTTATCTTTGTCTGATTCAAATAAAGATTGCCGCCCACTGTCAGGCTGTCGGAAAGCGAGGTTATCGGTGCTCTGGTCAAATTTAGATTGCCGTTTACGGTTAGATTATCGGGTAGCTTCGCTATCTGTGTATAATCCAATTCAAGATCGCCATCTATATTTAGGCTGTCAGGCAGCGTCACTATCGGCGTAAACTTCAAATTAAGGCTTTTGCCTACTTTTAGACCATCGGGAAGCGAGGTTATCTTTGTCTGACTCAAATTGAGATTGCCGCCCACTGTCAGGCTGTCGGGAAGCGAGGTTATCGATGTGCCATACAAATCAAGATTGCCGTTTACGGTGAGGTTGTCGGGAAGCTTTGTTATCGGTGTTCTCCACAAACGCAGATCACCATTTACGGTGAGGTTGTCAGGGAGCTTTGTTATCGGCGTGTTGCTCAAATCAAGACGACCGCCTACTGTTAGGCTGTCAGGCAACGTCGCTATCGGCGTATAGCTCAAATTAAGGCTTTCGCCTACTTTTAGACCATCTGGAAGCGAGGTTATCTTTGTGCAACTCAAATTGAGATTGCCGTTTACGGTGAGGTTGTCGGGAAGCGAGGTTATCGATGTGCTCGCCAAATTAAGACTTCTACCTACCGTTAGGCTATCGGGTAGCGAGGTTATCGATGTGCCCGCCAAATCAAGACTACCACCTACTGATAGGCTATCGGGGAGGGTTACTATCAATGTGCCACTCAAATCAAGATAGCCGTTTACAGTTAGATTATCGGGAAGCGTCGCTATATGTGTTCCTACCAAATCAAGACTACCGCCTACTGTCAGGCTATCGGGGAGCTTTGTTATCGGTGTTCTCCACAAACGCAGATCACCATTTACGGTGAGGTTTTCCGGAAGCGTCGCTATCGGTGTTTCATTCAAATTAAGTTCACCGTTTACTGTTAAATTATCTGGAAGCGAGGTTATCGGTGTATTACACAAAACCAGATCACCGCCTACGGTGAAGTTTTTCGGTAATGCTTTTATCTTTGTGTAACTCAAATCAAGACTACCGCCTACTGTCAGGCTGTCGGGAAGCGAGGTTATCTTTGTGTTACTCAAATCAAGATTGCCGTTTACGGTGAGGTTGTCGGGGAGCTTTGTTATCGGTGTTTTCCACAAATGCAGATCACCATTTACGGTGAAGTTGTCAGGGAGCTTTGTTATCTGCGTGTTGCTCAAACGAAGACCGCCGCCTACTGTTAGGCTATCGGGAAGCGAGGTTATTGATGTGCAAAACAAATCAAGATCGCCGCTTACGGTTAGATTATCGGGGAGAGATGTTATCGATGTGCCCGCCAAATTAAGATTGCCGTTTACGGTTAGATCATCGGGGAGAGATGTTATATCACGTCTACCCCAAAGAAGAAGGGTTCCATTTCTCCACGCCATCAAACGTTTTGCTTCTTCAAGAGTCAGTTCCATCTTTTATTCCTCCGCTTAATTTTTTAATCGTTTATAACACCGACTCGGCACGAATTAGGCACCTCGGCGCTTCACAATATTCATCTCTTATATTATAGCACAAAATCGTACTTTTGTCAACACATTTATTACCGATCCCGATTGCGATTTTTTCGATTTACTGCAGATTTCAAGTTTTCTGTTTCGTATTTTATTTTTCACATTTCGTTAATATATATGAGATATAATGATATATTATAAAAAAGGAGTGATAATTTGAGTAAAAATAAAGAAAACGCATGCGGCGGTTGCGCTAAAAAAACATCTATCGGAGGTCAGGCTCTTATAGAGGGAATTATGATGAGAGGCCCCGAAAAGTCCGCCATGGCTGTCCGCAATCCGAACGGCGAAATCGTTCTCGAAACATGGGAAACACAGGCTCTTTTTAAGGGAAAATTCTTCAAGCTCCCGATAATACGCGGTGTTTTCGGTTTTATAGATTCAATGAAAACGGGATACAAATGCCTTATGAGATCAGCTGAAATCGCCATGCCCGAAGAGGAGGAAACAGAAGCCGAAAAAGAAAAGAAAGCGAAAAAGGAAAGCAAAAAAGCAAAAAAGCAAACGGACGATTCAAAATCGTGCGACATCGGTATGAAGATACTTATGGCTGTCAGCGGTGTTCTCGGCGTTCTCCTTGCTATCGCCCTTTTCGTGTGGCTCCCCGCGCAGCTCTACTCATGGCTCGGCAAAGCTGTTCCGTCTATCGATGGCAACAGGTACCTCCGCTCCGTTTTTGAGGGCGTTTTCAGAATAGTTCTCTTCGTCGGCTATATGTGGCTCGTTTCGAGAATGAACGACATTCACCGCACGTTCATGTACCACGGTGCGGAACACAAAACCATTTTCTGCTATGAACACGGTCACGAGCTGACCGTCGAAAACGTCAGAAAAGAAAGGCGTTTTCACCCGAGATGCGGAACGTCGTTCATGATACTTATGCTTCTCGTCGGTATCATCATCGGAATGTTCATTCCCGCGGAAATTCCCGCAATCGGACGAACCGTGATAAAGCTCCTTCTGCTCCCGCTTACTGTCGGGGTCGGCTATGAGCTTATAAAGCTCGCGGGAAGACGCGACAACCTGTTTACGCGCATCATTTCCGCTCCCGGAATTTGGCTTCAACACCTCACAACAGTCGAGCCCGACGACGGAATGATAGAATGTGCAATCGCAGCCTTTAATGAAGTCATTCCCGAAGACAAAAACGCCGACAACTGGTAATTTTGTGTGTTAAACAGCATTGCAGACAAAGCAAAGAGACCGCAAATGCGGTCTCTTTGCTTTTGTTTTTTCAAAAATCGAATTTAATTTTCGCAAACCTCTTGATTTTTACGAAAATATGTGATATAATAGTGATTACAAATTTGATTTGCGGGTTTGGCGGAATTGGCAGACGCGTAAGATTCAGGTCGCGTCACCTCGGTGACAACTTCTGATTCAGAGAGTGCCCCGCCCTCGGAGAGATCGCTCCGTGTAA
>CAKRPQ010000093.1 GCA_934385225.1 uncultured Eubacteriales bacterium | reverse complement strand
CGACTGCGCAATGGCACTCCAAGAGCTTGAATCGATGGGTGTTACGAACATTTTAACGTTCGACGCGCACGACCCGAGAGTTCAGAACGCTATTCCGCTCTGCGGTTTTGAAAATATTCATCCCACATATCAGATGATAAAAGCTCTTGTCAGAAAGTTCCCCGACGTTTCGATAGACAAGGAAGACCTTATTATCATATCTCCCGATGAAGGCGCTATGGGACGTTGCGTTTACTATTCGTCCGTCCTCGGTCTCGATATCGGTATGTTCTACAAGCGCCGCGACTATTCGCGCGTGGTAAACGGCAGAAACCCGATAGAGGCGCACGAATATCTCGGCAATGACCTCACGGGCAAGGACGCTATCATCGTTGACGATATGATTTCCTCCGGCGAGTCCATCATCGACGTTGCTCTTCAAATAAAGGAAAAGGGCGCAAAGAGAATATTCATTTTTGAAACGTTCGGTCTTTTCACCGACGGATTTGCAAAATTCGACAAAGCGTATGCCGACGGCATTTTCGACTGTATATTCACAACCAACCTCGTTTACCGTACTCCCGAACTTCTCTTGAAGCCCTGGTACTGCGAGGTAAATATGTGCAAGTATGTCTCCTACATTATCGACACGCTCAACCACGACGAAACAATAAGCAACCTTCTCAGTCCTATCAAGCGCATAAATTCCCTGCTTGAAAGACACAAGAAGGATATGACGAGACAGCTCGAAATCAAATTTGACGACGGCAAAAAAGACTAAACGCAAAAACTTAAATATATTAATAGAAGGATTTTGATTTTAATGTCAAAGTCCTTCTTTTTTGTATATTATCTCCAAATTAAGATTTCAAAATTATTGCACATTGCACAAATCCATTGATTTTCGTCTTTCGGTATGTTATCATATGACCGTGCTCGGGACGAGACGAAAAAATTCTGACCGACAGGGGGTATCCCGAAGCGAAAATACAAAAATTTCAAGGAGGAACTTCAATGCGAAATCTCAAAAAAATTTTTGCGGTATTCATGTCCGTTCTCATGATCGGCATGACGGCACTGACGGCAGCATTCACAGCGTCGGCGAAAGATTTTACTGACGTAAAACCCGACTCTGCATACACCGAGCAGATAGATATGCTGTCGGATATCGGCGTAATAAAAGGCACGAGCGAAAACGAGTTCTCGCCCGACGAAAAGGTCACGAGAGAACAGATGGCTCTCCTGCTTTACCGCCTTATGACCGCAAAGGACAACTCGGGAAGAGTGAACACTTCCCCGTTCACCGATCTCTACGAGCCCACTTATAACGGTGCAATCTCCTGGGCGCACGCAAACGGCTTTATTCTCGGTACATCCGAGACAACCTTTGCTCCGACAGGCGGAATCACACTCCAAGACGCGATTGCAATGGTTACCCGTGCACTCGGGCAGACAAACGACAAAACCAATGCGGGTTATCCCTGGTCGTTCATCGACATCGGCACGCGCATCGGTCTTACAAACGGACTTGAAAACGTCTCCTACACGGACACGCTCACAAGAGCCGAAACGGCAGCGCTTCTCTACAATGCGCTCACAGCCGACTATATTATTGTAAAGACTGTTTCGGGTACGCCCGTTGCAACTACAACGACTGTTCTCAGATACGTTTACGGCTATGAGGCAGGCACAGCGTTCATCACCGCAACAAACAACTACGCGCTTCCCGGCACTTCCGCAGTCGTAAAGAACGGCTACGCAGAAGTACAGATTGCTGACGGCGAAGGCAATGTCAAGACTGCATTCGTAAATGCTAGCGATCTTGAACTTGACGGAAACATTGACAGTCATCTCGGCGAAAGCGTAAGAGTATTCTACAACATAAACGACAGAACAGGCATTGTTTCGATACTCGGCACAACAAACGCAGGTATGTCAAAGACAGTAAACTCGTTCACATACGACACAGGCAGAACACACGTCAGAATCGACGGTGTTAAGTACAAGGTTGTTGACAGATATTCAAGCTCCGTTTCGACAAACGCGAACGAACTTGTTGTATTCGCTTACAACGGCACAGGCGTACTCACTCAGGTGACGACAAACGCAGATCTTGCTTCTCTTGACGGTTTCTTTAACCTCAAACTCATCTATGACGACCAGAGCGGAACGGCATCTCGCGCAATTCTTATGCCCCTCACATACGCAAAGCTCGAAATCTCATCTGCGGGTTCGATAAACATTGCAGGCGGTCTTACCGAAAATGATCTGACGGGCGGTTTCGTGAACAATGCGGGCGCAAAGAGCGGCGACCTCGTTCTCTTCTACTTTGACAGCACAATGAAGCGCCTTGTCATTGCGGAAAAGCTCGAAACGATCAGGGGCGCGGTAGTTTCAAGACTTACTGCGACGACGGCAACTATCGGCGGCAAGCTCTACACTCTCGGTGTAACAGGCACGTCATTTGACGCTTCGTCCGTTTACGCGTCGCTCACAGTCGGCGAAAAGTTCGACATCGTTACCTTCGGCGACAAGATTGTCAGCGCAGAGGTTTCGACAACCGAAACGACCTTCTCCTCCACATACCTTATCGCGATGAGCACTGCTACGCCCGTTGTTTACAAGGATCAGGTGTGCTACTTCATGAAGGCTAACATCGGCGGTGCAAACACAAACGTATATGTCAAGAACAACATTGCGGTATCCGGCGAAATCTATCGCTACGAGACCGACAAGGACGGCATTCTTACTCTCATTCCCGATTCCGACCCGAACTTTATCGGTCGCGGCGAGATAAAGACAGTCGTTGACTCGGCAAATTCCATGACGATCGACAAGGGCGGCAGAGTAAACTACACTCTCACACAGGGAATGACCTCCGTCGACTTTGTAACCGACGCAAACACCGTTATCGCAGTCGGCACACCGAACGGCATCGTTTATAAGGCAGGCGCATACGCCTCCACGATCACGGTAAACGACGGCGCAAAGGTTGTTGCGGTCATGAAGGACAATACAGGTACTGTTGAAACGCTTAAATACCTCTACATCTCGTCGGGCAGCCTCGGAAGCGCACTTGACACAAATTCCTATGTCAAGATCCTCGCGAACGTCGCTCTCGAATATGTTGACGGCAGCGTTATGAACGCGTATAAGGTTCTCAACTTTGCAAACGGCAAGATTGAAACATTCTACTCGTCAAACGGCACTCTCGAAGTCGGCAGAACTTACATTCTCGATGAAAACAAGCGTATAACTTCGAACGAAAAGGTACTCGAAACAGGTACTGTAACAGGTTATACCGGAAACATCGTAACGATTGACGCGACAACATACAGACTCAGCGAAAATGCAGTCGTATGTGCGGTTCAGACAAACGCCGCAGGCGAATTTGTTGTCCGCAACCTTGCCCTCTCGGAAATCTACGGTGAAAACGTAAGCTTTATCGCAAACGGCAACGAGATAACGAGAATCATTCTGAACTGACGTGACAGAAAATAAAGGGACCCGAACGGCAAAGCCGTTCGGGTTTTCTTTATGCGAATTAAAAATCCGCGTGTTTATTTTTGCTGTAACGTTCGATATTGCGTTCCGCCTCGCGCTTTGCGTCGGCATCGCGTTTATCGTAGGTCTTTTTGCCTCGGCAAAGTCCTATTTCGGCTTTCACGAGCGACCCCGAAAAGTAAAGCGAAAGCGGTACGACAGTAAAACCTTTCTGTTCGGCAAGTCCGCGGAGTTTCATTATCTCGCGCTTGTGCATAAGCAATTTTCTGTCGCGCAGAGGCTCGCCGTTGAAGATATTTCCCTGCTCGTACGGACTTATGTGTATTCCGACGGCAAAAATCTCGCCGTTACGGAACTCACAATAAGCGTCTTTCAGATTGACACGTCCCTGCCTCAGGCTCTTGACCTCCGTTCCGCAAAGAACTATGCCTGTCTCGTATTTTTCATCGACGAAATAATCGTGGTACGCCTTTTTATTCTGTGCAATTATCTTTCTTCCGTCGCCTTTTTTATCTGCCATCAAATCACCTGCTTATTCTGCTTTTTCAATGTTGAAAAATTCTATCTGCTCGCCGCCCTTGCCGATGACAAAAGCGCAGCGAAGCGTAATATCAACGGGGTTCGATTCTGTATGAACGCTCTTCGGCGCAATATGCTGCTTTGCGCCTGCGCATAAAGCCTTTTCATACATTTCGTCAACGTTGTCGGTTTTAAGCGCAAGGTGAATATAGCGTGCATTCTCCTCGGTCTTTCCCGTGCCGTTTGAAAACAGCTCTATATACTCGCCCGAACCTACGTCGATAAGGGCTATCGTCTTTTCGGGGCTGCCCCACTCCGCATAAACGCTCATTCCGAGACCGTTTACATAAAAATCCTTTACTTCGTCAAAATTATTCACCGCAAGCGCGACATGATGAAAAGAAAGTCCTGTTTTATTCATAAAAAATCACTCCCAAAAATTTATATTATTATATTAGCAGAAATTCCCCGAAAAGTCAAGAGTATTGACAAAAACATAAAATCATGTTATAATAAATCAAAAGTATTTACGGAGGATCATATGAAAAAAATTTTAATTACAGCCACATTTATCATCACCGCGATCGTTCTCTGCGTTACATCGTCTGCTGTTAACATAGACGAAATTTTCGACGCCGAAACATTTACGTCGGAAAACACGACGCTTCCCTACCGCATTTATGTTCCGAGCGATTACGGCGAAAGCGAAAGTTATCCGCTCGTCCTCTTTCTGCATGGCGCGGGAGAACGCGGAAACGACAACGAAAGTCAGCTTAAAAACGCTCTCCCCACTCTTTTCGAACGCGAAGACGGACTTATGAAAAAATCAATAGTTATCGCTCCGCAGTGTCCGTCGGACAACCAGTGGGTCGACACTCCTTGGACGGACGGAAATTACTCCGTCGATGAAATTCCCGAATCGAACGAGCTTGCCGCCGTCGTCGAACTTGTAAAAAGCACCTGCGACAAATACAGCATAGACAAGGCAAGAGTGTATGTAATCGGAATAAGCATGGGCGGCTTCGGAACGTGGGATCTTATCATGCGCCACAACGACATTTTTGCCGCGGCAATACCGATCTGCGGCGGTGCTGACCCTACGAAAGCGGAAAAACTTGTAAATACGCCCGTCTACACCTTCCACGGCACGGACGACACCTCCGTACCCTATGAAAGCACAGCCGAAATGGTTGAAGCTATCGAAGACCTCGGCGGAAGACTTATAAACTTCATAACATACGACGGTGAAGGACACGGTATCTGGGACACCGCCTGCGCCGAGGACGGGCTTCTCGAATGGCTCTTCTCGCAGAAACTGAGTGACAGATACCCCGAAATGTTTGCTCCCGAAGAAACAGAAGCAGAGACAGAAACGGATACTGTCGCCGAAACGGAGGTGGCAGTCACAAACGCTCCCGAAACAGGCGAAAAAGCTACCGACGTCATATCAGACGAAACCGAAAAGACAGTACACAAAACGTCAGAGAACGGACTTTCCCCTGTCGTTGTCGGCGTGCTTGTAGCAGGCGTCGTCATAGTACTCGGACTTATGACATTCATAATAAAATCGGGAAAGACAAAGAAAAAATGAAAAAAGAAGATGCACTCGCAAAATTAAAAGAATACGAAGCAAAATCGTTCGCGCTCGGACACGCGATGGGACTTCTCTATTACGACGGCGCAACCACAGCGCCGAAAGACGCCGTAAAGGCAAGAGTTCATTCTCTCGGCACGATTTCGGGAATGGCTTACGATCTCACAACATCGCCCGAAACCGTTGAAATGCTTGAAGCACTTATCGGCGTAAAGGACGAACTTGACGAAATAACGCGCAGAAAAGTCACCGAGCTTTACCGCGACTATGACAGAACGCGCAAAATCCCCGCAGACGAATATGTAGAATATCAGCGTCTCGTTTCGGAGGCGGACAGCGTTTGGCACGACGCAAAAGCAAAGAACGACTACGCAATGTTCGAGCCGTATTTGCAGAAAATATTCGATACGACGAAAAAAATCGCGCTCTATATGGAGCCCGACAAAAAGCCGTATGAAACAATGCTCGATATGTACGAACGCGGACTTGACGAAAAGACGTGCGACGAATTTTTCGCTTCTTTGCGCCGTGACCTTGTTCCGCTCATATCAAAAGTAAAAGCAAACGCGTCGGCGGTTGACAACACGCCCCTCAAAGGCGATTTCCCGATTGAAATTCAGAGAAAATTCTCTGATTTCGTAATGGGTCTTATGAAGATCGACCGCAATCGCTGCATTATCGGCGAAACGGAGCACCCGTTCACAACGAATTTCTCAAAGTACGACGTCAGAATCACGACAAACTATCACGCGGATATGTTTGCCTCGTCCCTCTACTCTGTCGTTCACGAGGGCGGTCACGCTCTGTATGAGCTTCACACCTCGGACAAGCTCGCGTTCTCCGCGCTCGGCACGGGCGTTTCAATGGCGATACACGAAAGTCAGTCGCGCTTCTACGAGAACATAATCGGCAGAAGCCGCGAATTCTGCGCCCTCATCTTCCCGTGGCTCCGCAAAAATTTTGCGCCGCGTCTCGACGGCGTTTCAGAGGACGAATTTTACCGTATGATAAACAAATCCGAGCCGTCGCTCATTCGAACAGAAGCGGACGAACTCACCTACCCGCTCCACATTATGATCCGCTACGAGCTTGAAAAGAAGATGTTCGCAGGCGAAATAACGGCAAAAGAACTTCCCGCCGAATGGAACAGACTCTACAAAGAATATCTCGGCGTGGACGTTCCCAGCGACACCGAGGGCGTTCTTCAAGACTCGCACTGGTCGAACGGTAATATCGGCTACTTCCCGTCCTACGCGATAGGCTCCGCTTACGGCGCGCAATACCTCCATGAAATGGAAAAGGACTTTGATGTTTACGGCTCGCTCTCGGAAGGCTCTACCGAAAAGATCAACGCCTGGCTTGAAGATAAGATCTGGAAATACGGCTGTATGAAAGACCCCGTCGAGCTTTTTGAGAGTGTTTGCGGCAAGTTTGACCCGTCCTACTATGTAAAATACCTTGAAAAGAAGTTCAGTGAAATTTATCACCTCTGATTTTCGGAGAAAATGTGCCGAAATTGTTGACAAAACACTTTTTCGGTGATATAATGTCCTTAAAGCTATGAAGGAAAGAGTAATTGCTCCGTTCTGCCAAAGAGAGGAAAACCGTCGGCTGTGAGTTTTCCGCAGAAAAGCAACGAAAACCGATCCCGAGCAGCCGTATGTAAAGCGCATGGCGCAAAATACGGACGTCAGAAACCGCGTTAAGGGAACCGAGATAAAGATCAAGGTGGAACCGTGTAATTATGCACCCTTGACGGTATAAAAGTACCGTCAAGGGTGCTTTTTGATTTTGAAAAATTTTTTAAGGAGAATTTAAAATGAAAGTAGTTTATTCAGACGGCAGAGTCGGCGAATGTGCTCCCGAAGAAGAGCTTCACATTCTTCGCCACAGTGCCGCACACATTATGGCACAGGCTATCAAGCGCCTCTACCCGAAAGCGGACTTCGCTTACGGACCAGCAAACGAAAAGGGATTTTACTACGACGTTGATCTTGGCGACGAGAAGATCTCCGAAGAGGATCTCCCGAAAATCGAAGCGATAATGATCACGCGGTTATACTTGCAATTTTCTCCGCGGCATTTTTCATCGCCGTTCTCGCGTTTTCGCTG
>CAKRPQ010000092.1 GCA_934385225.1 uncultured Eubacteriales bacterium | reverse complement strand
CCCACTGCTGCCTCCCGTAGGAGTCTGGACCGTATCTCAGTTCCAATGTGGCCGTTCAACCTCTCAGTCCGGCTACCGATCGTCGACTTGGTAAGCCGTTGCCTCACCAACTATCTAATCGGACGCGAGCCCATCTTCGTACGATAAATCTTTAACACCGTTGCCATGCGACATCGGTGCTTTATGCGGTATTAGCGACTGTTTCCGGTCGTTATCCCCCATACGAAGGCAGGTTGCTCACGCGTTACTCACCCGTCCGCCACTAAGTCATAGAAAACTTTGACCGAAGTCTCCGTCTTAAATGCTTCGTTCGACTTGAATGTGTTATGCACGCCGCCAGCGTTAATCCTGAGCCAGGATCAAACTCTCTAAAAAACGGTATATAAAATGCCTCTCGGCATCTCACATCTTTTTTAGAGTCAATCTGCTCTTTTACTTTTGTTTGAGTAGTATTCTCTTTCAGAATTTTCGAGATTCTTTACACAATTTCTTGTTCTTTGTACTTCATCTCTTGTTGTTCAATTTTCAATGACCGATCGCTGTCTTTAAGTTCGATTCCTGCGAACCGCTCCTTAGTGGACAGCTTGTCTATTATATCACACCGTTTTCCTTTTGTCAATAGGTTTTTGAAAATTTCTCAAAAACTTTTTTAGAAAGAAACCGCCGCGATTGCCCCGCTCTCACGGGAACTCCGTTATTATACTACACCGCCCTCGCTTTGTCAAGGGGTTTTTGCAAAAAAATCCCTTTTTCGTCAGAATAAACACATTATATACAGGTCAATAATATATATTGAGGTGAAAATAACCATGACAACAATCTTCATACGAACATTTATGGTCTATGCTATACTGATCACAGCGATGAGAATAATGGGAAAGAGGCAGATCGGCGAGCTTGAAGTTTCCGAACTCGTTACGACACTTATGCTCTCGGAAATCGCGTCCATGCCGATAGAAAACCAGCAATTTCCAGTAATGTATGCGGTGATACCGATAATTACGCTGCTTTTTGTCGAAGTTTTTTCTTCCGTCATTTTAATAAAGGTACCTCTTCTCAAAAATCTTGTCTCGGCAAAACCGAGCATTCTGATAAGAAACGGAAAAATAGACCAGAAAGAGCTGAAAAAAACCCGTGTTTCGCTCGAAGAGCTGATGAGCGAGCTTCGCGCGGGAAACTGCATTGACCCGACGAACGTTTCATACGCCATACTTGAAAAAAACGGCAAACTGACGGTAATCCCGATGGCAAGCGAAACACCTCCGACATCGTCCGAGCTCGGTGTGAAAGCGCAGGAAAGCGGCATGATGCACTCGCTTATAATCGATGGCGTTATATGCGAAAACAATCTGAAAACATCGGGAAAAAGTGAGCGGTGGTTCAAAAATCAGATGAACAAATTTCCGTGCCCGATAAACGAAATCTACTTTTTCGGCGCAGACGACGGAGGAAAAACCGTTCTCATAAGGAAAGAAAAAAAGGCGGGCAAAAAATGAGAACATTCATAATTTCCACGGTCATATTTATACTTCTCATTGCGGTGATAACGATAAACTTCATATATATAAACAGAGTTTCGGACAGGCTGACCGAGCTCGCAGACGCGGCGGCGTCGGACATAACCGACGAAAATCTTTCGGAACTTGAAAGTTACTGGAACAAAAACATCGGCAAAATAAGTCTTTCGGTGAATTTCACCTCAATAAACGGCGTTTCAAGCAGGATAGCGAGCATACGCGCTTTGTTTGAAGCGAACGACCCGTTTATCCATCGGGAATTTGCGCTCCTTAAAGAGGACATTCGCGAAATAAGGCTTCTCGAACAATTTTCCGCACTCAATATTTTCTGAAAAAATGGTGTGAAAAACTCCAAATGAGTTTTTCACACCATTTTTATTATTCAAGAATATAAACTCTCATATTTCTGCGTCCGAACCTTAAAAGTTCTTCCGTCGTTCCCGACATACAGACATCAATGCGGTTGCCTTTTATACCCCCGCCTGTATCCTCTGCCGAGCATACGCCGATTTCGCCGTATTTGCCCGTGACGAACACCTTTGTTCCATAGGAGATGACGCGCGGATCAACGGCAATTATACCGTCCGTGGCTTCTTTGCCCGTAGCTGTCGTTCCGCCCGTATGGTAGGCTGTCGCGATAACATCAATATAATAGGAATACTCATATTCCGAACCGTCCGATGCCGTAACCGTACCGCCGACGCCCTTATATCTGACCTCGTTTTCCGCTTCTACAACATTTTCCTTGCTTATCTTTTCGTCGGAATAAAAAACGCCGTCAATGTAGGTGATCTCATGCGTCACGATCGATTTGCCGTTCTTCCCCGCCGACACGAGTTTTGTCTCGCCCTTCGGTATGGTCTGCGATTCAATATATGTAACCGCATACGGTACTTCCTCATACTCGGAATAAATTTCCCGCGTATAACGTCCGATCGTTATCGTCATACCATCTTCAATGACGTCGTCTTCGTTTTTGTCTGTTACGGAAGAGTCGTCAAGCACTATTCCTATTCTCGAAATAAGCTCGCCGACCGTCGTTATCGGAGAATTACAGGTTGCGTACTCATAACCGCCCATGACTACGGTGACGGTTGCTCTGCCGTCGCGCGCGCCCGGCGTCTGCTCATATTCGGGCGCGGAGATTTCTTCGTCCGACGCCGAAATGCATATTACTGCCGAGATGAGAAAGAGAGCGACGGTGAGAAGAAGTGCGAGTCTGACCGAATTATTTTTACGTCCCGAAAAAAACTTTTCCGCATTTTTCATATAATCGTTTGCTCCTTTCAAAAAATTCAAATGCCTTCCGAGAAAGCAGACCGATTATAACATACAAAAACGCGTTTGTAAACCCCAAAAACGAAATTTTGGCAACTTTAACCAATTAAAAAAGCGAAAAACATATAAAAATTCATAAATAAAAACGGTAATATTTTCGAATATCAATAAAGATGTTCATATTTTCCACCGGGTATAAACTCTCTTATCAGAGAATCGTCGGGGACAATATCGGCGGAAATCGGTGTAATAAGACCGAGAGCGTGCATAACCGTTTCGATATATTCGCCGTGAAGTTCTCCCGCCGAGGCGGCAAGCGCTTTTTCGGCAAACGGTTTCATCACGCCGAGTTCAAATGAATGAAAAGTATTTATTTTTATATCCGCAGAATCTTTATACGGGTAGAGGTATTTATCCTCTCCGAGGAGAACGCTGCCCCATCTTTTAAGAGTAGCAGCCGCGTTTGTTCCGCGATATATGGAGTCGCGCGTCATACGCCTTATAAACCGCGTTTTTCTGCCCGAAAGTATTCTCTTTCCGCAATCTCCGTCGTTTATATTCGTCGAAACGCTGATAAAAAGCGTTATAACTTCGCTTTCGTCAAGTCCTTCACGAATTATCGGGTTAAGCGCGTGAAGTCCTTCGAGAATGATTATCTCGCCGTCACCGAGTGACACGGGAACGTCGCTGTATATCGCTTTTCCTTCCATAAAATTATATTTTGGGATAAATGCGCCTTTTCCGCCGAGAAGCGCGGCAAGGCAGTCCTTTATTTCGTCGGTTCTGAGTGCCTCCACCGACTCGTAATCCTGCTCGCCGTTCTCGTCCGTCGGATATTTCGGGTCGTTTCTCTCGCGATAAAAGTTATCGAGCGACACGACGGACGTTTTATGCGAAAGCGACTCAAAAACGTCTTTCAGAATGTTCGCCGACGTCGTCTTTCCCGAACTGCTGGGTCCCGCGAGAAGAATTATTTTTGTTTTTCTTTCTACGGCATTGCGCGCGCAACGCATTATCTCGCCCTTAAAAGCGTTTTCAGCCTTTGCAACCGCGCCGAGCGGGTCGTTTTCGGCAAATTCATTTAATGTTCTTATGTCAAGTTCAGACAAAACAGCACCTCTCTGAATTTTATTTTGGTTTCACCGTCAGTCAACGCCGATATGGCGCGAATCGGAGCCGTATCTTTTGCTTTCGACGTAAGCATACCTATTTCCCGCGACAATAAAATGCCCCAGAAAATTCACGCCCACAAGCTCAAACGATGAAGCGAGCGATTCGGTCGCGTTATAGTCGGCATTCGACGGAATAGCCTTGCCGTACGGGTGATTATGCGCCACAACGGCATTCGGCGCGTTTCTGTTAAGCGCACGATTCGTAAGAGTCCGCGCGTCAAACATTGCGGAGTTCACCGAGCCTTCGAACATCTTTTTACATTCGATAAGGCGCAGCGAATTGTCAAGGAGAAGAAGATATACCGACTCCTCCGTAGCGCCGATGTACTTATTCACAAAAAGTCTGCCGATTTTATCATTATTGTCGAAAAATTCTCTTGTAGTATCCTCGGCAAGATAGCGCTTTGCAACCTCCGGAATAAGTTTCAAAAGCGTCTGCACGTTCTCGCCCACATACGGCACTTCACGCAGAGCCGCGGGCGAAGCGTCGATAACGCCCTTTACCGAGCCGAAATTTTGAAGAAGAACATGCGCTATCTCGTTCGTATCGCGCTGCGGGATCGCATAATAAAGGAGCATTTCAAGTATTTCGTGGTCGGCAAAGCTGTCGCCGCCGAGCTCCGAAAAGCGTTTCTTCATTCTCGCTCTGTGTCCTTTGTGAAGAGCACCTGCCGACTTTGCGCCCGTGCTTTTATTTTCGATTTCGCTCATTTTTCCTCACCGCAATATGCAACTCCGAGTATGTTCGAAACATTCGAAGCATCGTCGGTTTCTATTCTTATTTTCGTAACGCCGTCAAGCTCCGACGAGATTATACGGCTTGCGACTGTTCTTGCGACGTTTTCGGAAAGTACGTTGCTCTCCGTTATCGTCTTTTTTCCGTTCACCCGGATATTTATGTTTCCGCCCGAAAAGCTCTTAAAATATATGAGTGCGGCGATACTTCCGTTAACAGATGTTTCGTACACGGTATCGCTTATTTTCTTCATATCCGCAATCATTATATAGTTATAGTTATCAAAAGCGCGCGAGCTTTCAAGCCTTGCCGTTTTTACGGACGGTACACGTCTGTCGGCTTCAAGGCAGTCGTCGATAACATCGATAACGGCATCGTAATATTTCGTACAGCCCGCCACGTTCGGTATCTTGCCGTCCGAGGTGAGGCTTTCCGCTTTAAGCCCGTGTTCGGCGTAGTATTCGTTCATATCAATGACGATTCCGCCGTAGTAGTCGCATATTTCGCGTATCTTTTCGGCGTTATCGTTTTCGCCGTCCGTGCGCGCTTCGATTATGCAATATATTTCACATTTCGGGTTCTGATTTTTTATGCTGTGCATCAGTCCGTCATAGTAAAATTCAAATGTTTCGGGATCGTCCTCCGAGCCGTATGCGACGATCATTATATCATATGTAAGTCCGCGCGAATACGAATTCATTATATGATATCCGTAAAAAGCGGAGGTGCCGGGTTTTGCGTATGTACCGCCCTTGATATCCGAGCCGTATTTCTTCTCGATTGCATTCGCGACAAGCATTACCCAGTTATTCTCCGAGGAGGAAACGCCCGCTCCCGACGCAATGTCATCGCCGAGAAAAAGAATATTGACCTGTAAATGCTCTTTCAGTTTCTGATAAACGTCATATTTCTGCTGTTTTCTCGTAAGGAGTGCGTCCTTATCGTCTCCGTACTCCATTTTTTCCTTGCTCGCCTCATACTGCTCGATGTCTTCAAGGAAAAGTCGGCTTGACTCTTCCCTTTGTTTCTTATTATAATCACGCATAAGAAAAAGAAGCACCGCCGCAAGAAGAACGGCAAGAAATGCACAGACAGATGTGACAAGGCGCTTCTTCTGCCTGTAAGTCAGTTTTTCCATAACTCTAACTCCTTTGCAGGATTTTTTTGAGAGCGTGCTTTACGCTTGCAAGAAAGCGGCGGAATCTTCTTGAAAAAATGCGCTTTCTCACATACGAAACATACTCCGCGTTATCGTGCGCAACAAAATTGTCTCCGCGCCAGAATCCGCCGAGAACGCCGAGAATACTGCCGCGCTCCACGCCTTTTTCGGGAATCGTCTGATTGTCACCGCATGTGACAAAACCGTCTTTTCTTTCGGCGATTATCCTATGCAGTACGAATGCGCCGCCTACGCGTCTGTAAAGAATGACCTCGCCCTTTTTCGGCGAGATCTTCTCTGCCGAAACAATCAAAACGGAGTCTTTTCCGTCCCTTAACATCGGGAGCATACTCGTTCCGTGCTGATAAAAGCGGAAGCCGTTCTCGCTTTTTATTGCCTCGGTAACGACCGGAAGCGCTTCTTCAAACTTCATTTTACTATATCGTAATCGACGAGCTTTGCGACAAACGCGGAAACATCGCGATTTGCGCTTTCTTCGTCAACGTCGAATTCATCGGAAAGCTGTTCCGCAATCTCGCCCGCTTCGACGCCCTCTTCGAGCTTTTTCCAGATAAAATAAGCCGTTTCGTTGAGTTTAATCATTCCGTTTCCGATTTTCGGATTTTTTACGGTCGGCACGGCATAAAACGCGCCCGCGATTTCCTTTACGACATAACCTTCTCTTATTTTCACTTTTCCGTTTCACCGCAGACAAGCGCTTTCCGCGCTTTGAATGCGGCTTCCTCCTCCATATTACACCCGAGCGAATAGATCGGGATATTTTTTATCAAAAGATCAAGTGTTTCAAGCAGATATGCAACATCTGTCTCTTTACTGCCGAAAAACATCTGCCCGAGAAGAAACGGGACGATTTTCTCGTTTTCGGCAAGCTTTACGGTATTATTTTCGGAGCGGTGAAGCAGACAAATACCGCCGAGCGGTGCGCTCGTATCGGTGTTTTTGCCCTCTTTTCCGCACCACGGCGTACCGTAAACGGTAAAGACAGCCTTTTCGCCCTGCCGTTTGATGCGTAAGAGCGGTTTATCACCGTTGATTATCGTCACTTTATCTCCGAAAGCCTTTTTCCACAGCGAAATATGCGTTGTTTTCCCCGTTCCGCTTTTCGCGGTAAATATGTATGCTTTTCCGTCATATTCTATCGCCGCACCGTGCATAAGAATACAGCCGTCTTTCATCAGAAGCTCGGCAATTCTGCGGTAAAATGCGAGCGATTCGAGGTAACCGAGCGAAAAATCGCCGTCATCGCGCCTCTCCGCCTCAATTTCGGCGTCGCCAAACTCAATTATAAAGTCGGGGATGCCGCCGCAGGCGTAGTCCGCGCACAGTTGCTCCGTATAAGCATATTTGTTTTTGAGCTCAAATATTCGGTCCGCAAAACGGTAAATTCCCATCAGATTCACCTGCCGAGGAGCATTCCGAATGCGCCCTCGATAATGGTTTCCCTTTCACTGAAATACTCTTTTTTGCCGCAAACGAGCTGATAATCCTCATGCCCCTTGCCCGCAAAAAGAACTATATCGTCCTTCTGCGCCATATGCACGGCGGTCAGAACAGCTTCTCTGCGGCTGACGATTTTGATATAATCCGCACCGCCTTTTACAAAAGCGTCGGCGATTTCGTCTATTATCTTTTCGGGTGCTTCGTTATCGGGGTTATCGGACGTGATTATGCAGAAATCGGCAAGTTCCGACGCAACTTTTCCAAGCTCCGCGCGTCTCATCTGCGTTCTGCCGCCGACAGACCCGAAAACGCATATGAGGCGATGCGGGTTATATTTGCGGAGAGTTTTAAGGACGCTTTCGAGGCTCAGAGCGTTATGCGCATAGTCGATAACGAAAGTGGCGTAAGGAAG
>CAKRPQ010000091.1 GCA_934385225.1 uncultured Eubacteriales bacterium | reverse complement strand
ACATACGACCTTTGCAGTATAAAGGTCGAAAACGGAAATCTCCTTATTACGGGCAGTTATTCGGGCGCGGCTGCCGCAGTGAACTATTTTGCCTGCGAGCAGTTTGCGGATAAGAGCAAAACCGAGTACAACATTACCTCCGCCGATAATTACGAGGGCAGCATAGGCAAAGAGGAGCTTTATACCAAGGAGCAGCTCTATGCGGTGCTTGAAGCGGTATATAACGACCCGAATGCCTGCATAATCGGCGAAGAGGCGATCCCGTACCTCGGAAACGCGTATAACAGATTTTATGACGCGACAAAAGAATATCCCGGAATGATAGGAATCGACCTTACCGAATACGGTCAGGATCTCAAAACCGAGAGCAGAGAAATGTGGAGTAAACAGCTATGCCAGATATACAAATATGTAGCGCAGAAAGGCATAGTGAATGTCAGCATTCACTTTACCAACCCTTCGGGCAATATACCGAACGGCGATTATCAGCATTGCCGCGGAACTCTCGGAGTTCACTTTTCAAAGGCGGAATATGACGAGGAGTTCAAAAATCTTGTAACGGACGGAACGGATATAAACAAAACGTTTATGTCCGAGCTTGAAATTATGGGTGAGTTCTTGAAGGCTCTGCATGATAACGGTATTCCCGTCATGTACAGACCTCTGCACGAAATGAACGGTTACTGGTTCTGGTGGTGCGTCGGTCAGGGTGAATACTGCATCGACGCGGAGAATTACACAAATCTCTGGAAATATATTTACAACTATTTTGTAAATGACCTCGGAATCGACAGTATGCTTTGGGTCTATGCGCCCGACATATCCGACAGTGAAACGAACTCGGCTCCCGAAGGTTATGCAAAATCGATAATTATGAGCGCAATGTATTGCTATCCGGGCGATGAATATGTGGATATCGTCGGAATCGACTGGTACACGAGAGGCAAGCTCGAAATCGGCTCGAACGACTGCTATACAAACCTTGTAAAGTCCACGGGCAAACCGGGAGCAATTACGGAGTTCGGTCCGAGAGGCGAAAAGAACGCAAATCAGATATTTGCCGATACAGGCGAAAAGGTAAATCAGGCGGATCTGTACAGCAATATGGATCTTCTTAATGATATGCTTACGCTGAAAGGCAAGGGATACAATTTCACATACATACTTTCGTGGATAAACCATTGGAGCATAACGAAGCTCGGCGCGGGTGAGGAATTTATGGCATCTTCCTACACTTACGGACTCAGCGATGTCGCCAAATTGTTTGAAAAACTGGGGTAAGTATGAAAAAAATAACGATCATATTGACGTTTTTGCTTGTTTTTGCTTCGCTTTTCGTTTTTTCCTCGTCCGCATACGCTTTTACATACGGCGATGTGACGATGGACGGAAAAGTGAATTCCGCCGATGCGGTAACGCTTGATCAATACATGGCGGGCTGGTCGATAGACTTTTCCGAAGAGGAAAAAAAGGCAGCCGATGTTTACACCGACGGGAAAATCAATATGAAAGATCTCGTAATACTTTCGCAGTACGTTGCGGGTTGGAGCGTAACGCTCGGAAACGGAGCGTATTCGATCGGCGACAACGAGATAGACGATGATGAATTTCTGAAATTCAAATCGGGGATCGGCGACAACGAGATAGACGATGACGAATTTTTCAAATTCAAATCGGGCATCGGCGACAACGAATACGACAATGAAAAAATATTTAATCACAAGGAAACAGGTGAACCAATGACCCATACCATTTACGGAAAAAGCCTTTCCGACTTCAAAATCACTACGGCTGGCAAATATAATACGAAAAAACTCAGCGGGGATATTCTCGGTCTGACGGGTGTGAATATGCAGTACGGAATCTCGGATAATGCCGAGCCGAACACAGTGTTTATCGATAATACGTCGCTTGACTACGCGCCGTATTCCGTTTCGTTCACAAAGGACGGCGCGGTGCTTAAAGGCAGTTACCGTTCGATAGAAAAAGCGGTGGAGGCATTTAAGAAAATCATTTCGGAGAAAGAATATGTGAGCGCATCCGATAATGTGTCGGGTAGCATCGGACGCGGACGCATATACACCAAGAGCGAGCTTATGCAGGTGCTTACGGACGTTTATGGCGACCCCGATCACAGCATTATAGGCGAAGAGGCTATTCCTTATGTAAGCGATGCGCTCACGCACTTCAAAAACGGCACGGGCGAAGCTCCCGGTATGATAGGTATTGACCTTACGCCCTACGGTATGGATCTTAAAACAGAGACGCCCGAAATGTGGAGCAGGCAGCTATGCGAGATAGTCGAATTCTGCGAGGGCGGCGGAATACTTTGCGTTTCGTCGCACTTTACAAACCCGTCGGGCAACATTCCCGAAGGGCTCTGGCAGCATCCGAGAGGAAACCTCGGCTTTGACAATTCGAGAGAGGGTTATAATCAGGCGTTTGTTGACCTTGTTACAAAGGGAACGGAGATAAACGTGAATTTCCAAAGTGAGCTTGATATTATCGGAAAATTCCTTAAAGCGGTGAAGGACAACAACATTCCCGTTCTTTACAGACCTCTTCACGAAATGAACGGTTATTGGTTCTGGTGGAACGTCGGTCAGAAAACATTCTGCGTCGATGCGGAGAATTTCACGAATCTCTGGAAGTACATTTACAACTTCCTTGTAGGCGATCTCGGTCTTGACAATATGCTCTGGGTATACGCCCCCGATATTTCGAGCAAAGACGCAAATTCGGGTCCCGACGCATACGAGGGACTTCAAGCTATGCACGTTATGTACTGTTATCCCGGTGACGATTACGTCGATATCGGCGGTGTTGACTGGTACACCGGCGGAAAAGGCAAGCTCGAAATCACGCATATGGACAGCTATAAGGACGTCGAGCGCGGAACGGGTAAAATATGCGCGATTACGGAAACGGGTGCGCGTTTCGGAGCAAGCGCCACATGGCTTAAAAAGAAATATCCCGATTACTACCCCGATGACCTTAAACAGGTTGACGTTTACAACTCAATGGATTATTTCGATGACCTTATGGCGCTCCGCGACAAAGGCTATTCGTTTGCGTATATCCTCACTTGGATAAATCAGTGGAGCTTCCCGTACCTCGGAAAAGGCGAAGAATTTATGGCACAGCCATACACGCTCGGTCAGAAAGACGTAAAGGCGATGTTTGACAGAATAATGAATGAGAGAGGACAGTAAACAATGAAAATGAGAAAAGTAATTATAGCGTCGGTAATTTGTCTGTTTTCGGTAATGTTGTTTGCCTTTTCCGCCTACGCAGAAGAAGGATATGTAAAAGGAAAGGGCGGTGTCGAAACAAATATCAAGTGGTCTGTCACAAAAGAGGGCGACGATATTGTCGCACGTTTTGAGATCGACCCGAATGCGACGGATAAGACGCAGACGACCGTAATCGAGGGATATGACCCCGAAACGGGAACAGCCGCATCTTATAAAACACCGATAAAGAACGGCTGGGGTCAGAACGCAAAGATCACAAAAGCCGTTATCGGCGACGGTATAACGAAGCTCGGAACGAGCCTGTTTAACCAGAACAGAACACTTAAAGTTGTCGAGCTTTCAAAGACGGTCACGACGTTTGACTGGTCCGTTTTTGAGCATTGCAACGCACTGAAAACCGTTTATATCGCAGGCAATGAACCCGAAGACGGTACGCTTGACCTCTCCTGCATAGAGAAGTTTTCGGGTTACGAATTTCACGCTACAACTGCGGTCAAACTCATAAAAAAGGTCATCTTCAATCCGAATATGACGGAATACATTTCGGCTTATCTGTTCCATAACCAGACGGGTATTACCGAGATAGAAATTCCCGCAGGCGTTTCCGAGATAAAGAAAAACGCCTTCAAGGCGACAGATTATATACAGACGTTCAAGGTCCTCGGCAAGGATACGACGTTTGAGTCCGCAGACGTTTTCTCGGACTGTACGGGATTTCCTAAGATAGTTGGGCTTGTCGGCTCAAAGGCGGAGGAATTTGCAAAGGAAAACGGATATACGTTTGTAAATCTTGAAACGAACGAAACTGTCTTTGAGGGAACGAAAGCACCCGCAAAGGTCAGAACGGAAACACCCGACACGGGTACGGATACGCCGAAGCCCGATGTACCCGTAAGCGACGAGCCTACTCTTGAAAAATTCGATCCCACGGGTGCGACGGCATACGGTCATATGACGGGCGAATACCTCGGCACGCCTAACGTAGATACATACTGGGCATACTACGAGGACACAAAGACACTTAAATTCACGTCGGGAACAACGTCCTATAACGAGACCGGCAACGTCGGCAACTGCGATAAAGGAACAGCCTCATGGGCGGACTACAAGAAAGATGTAGAGCATATCGAGATCGGCGCAAATTTCAATTATATTTCGTTCAAGGCATTTATCGGCTGCCCGAAGCTCATAGACATAAAAATACCCGCTTCGATAAGCCAGATCGGTGCTCTTGCGTTCCAGGGGAACAGTTCTCTCACAACTATATGGGTAACTGGAACCGAAAGAGTAGAGGGTACGGCTGATCTTTCGAACATCGGCAAGGAGCTTCGCGACTCTTTCCAGGGAACAAAGATTGTAAACTTTATACTCGGTGAAAAATATACCAAAATCAGCTTTGTTCTCCCGACATCTGTGAGAAAGATCATCACTCCGCAGATAAACGATGAAATTCTTGCCTACGGCGAAAAGAATTTCATTGATATTGTTGATAAGAACGATCAGTCAAAGGTTTATAAGTATTTCCAGGAGCTTGATTCCTCTTACACAATGTGCGGCGAGAGATGCGCATACGATTTTGACAGCGCAACGGGAATTATGACCGTTTACGGCGTCGGTCCGATGATGGATATAATGAACTATCACGGCGGCGGTTCAAAAACAGCTCCGTGGTTTGACATCAAGCAAGAGATCAAACATATCGTCATATCGGATAATATAACATCAATAGGTAAATACGATTTTGCATACTGCAAGAACCTTCAAACCGTGGAGCTTCCCGATAAGGAATTTGAACTCGGAAACGCCGCATTTGAGGGCTGCGAGGGTCTCGTTTCGATTTACAGAAGAGGAACGGACGCGATCGAGGGAACACTTGATCTCAGTAAAATAAACAAGATAGAGGCATGGACGTTCGCAAAGAACTACCTTGTCGCAAACGTAATTTTCGGCGAAAATGTCGAAGAAATCGCGACAAGCGCATTTGACGAAGCAGTCAATGTGAAGAATATTTACGGTGTACCCGCTTCTGCGGCGGAGACATTCGCAAACGGCGGATATACATTCCTTGATTCCGCTACGAATACACCCGTACCCGTAAAGTGCGAGCCGCCCGCAACAGAAACCGAAACGGAAGCACCCGCACCCGATACCGAAACATCTGCGGTAAGCACGGAGAAGGATACGGTGTCTGCAACCGAAACGGAAACTACCCCCATCTTTGTTGACGAGAGTGACGTAAATACAAGCACCGACGCAGAGGACGGCGGAAATTCGACTGTGATAATTGTTATCGCTGTTGTGTGCGTTGTAGTTGTCCTGATTGCGGTTCTTGCGGTAATTCTTCTTAAAAAGAAGAAAAATAAAGCATAAAACACACATTTTTGGGGTGCTGTTTTATAATATTTTGCCCGGAGTCGTCGCGAAAGCGGCGGCTCTCGTTTTTTTCGAAACTTTTTTGAAAACGTATGAGGGAAGCTGTCTTTCCGAAACCGTAAGCGACATTCGCAAGGCGGCAAAGGGAGCGACAGTCACGAAAGGACTTGCCGTTCACGGCAGCGGCGTTGACAGTGCCGAGACCGCGATTTCCGAATGGGTACGGGAGACGGGAAAATTGTAAACCGACTGTTTGTATGAAAAAGGGATGTAAAAAACTCATTTTGAGTTTTTTACATCTCTTTTTACTTTGCTATGGCAGTCATTTGCTATTTGCTGCCGAATCCGTTTAAAAGTACACAGCCGATCGTAATTAAGGCGAGACCTATAATTCCGACAAGCGAGAGCTTTTCTTTATATATTAAAACCGAAATGACGATAAGACCTACACCGCACCATTTCGCATATCCGATACTCAAATTTATTCGGAGCAGACATTTTGCAAAAGTATAATGACAGACGATATACGCTAACGCGCAGATATTAAAAAATTCGGCAATTTAACCGTTTATTTGAGTTATAATACCACATAATCACAAAATAGTCAACCGTTTGCCTCGCTGTATTTCAAATTCCATATAGGAAAGCCGTCGATGACAGCCGAAAAAAATCGGAACGGCGGTAATGAATTTGTAAACTTTTTTGTTTTTCCTCTTGACAAATCCGAATGACAAGATTATAATACATTATGATAATGATAGTTGTCATACGGACAAATAAAATTGTCATACGGAGGTGCTGTATGGTACTGCGAAATCGTTTGAAAGAACGCAGGGCCGCACTGAACGTTAATCAGCAGGAGATGGGACGCCTGTGCGGCGTGTCACGGCAAACAATCAGCCTGATTGAACGGGGTGATTATTCGCCGTCTGTCACTCTTGCTCTGACGATTGCGAAGGTGTGCGGCGTTACGGTAGAAGAAGTATTCTATTTGCAGGAGGAAACCGAAAATGAAAAATGACGAAATCAAGCGGGCAAACAGAAAAGCTTTGCCGAAATTCCTGCTTTTTGCAGTTGCTTGTGCGGTTGTCGGCGGCGTGATCGGCTATTACTCCGGTTATGGTGCGGCAAAAGGCGGTATAGATAAATTGACCGACATTATAAAAGAAGCGGGAGCGTTTTTCGGAACATACCTCGCACCGTGGCTGATGCTGACGCTGGCGGTCATAGTGCCTGCGGTCTGCATTCCGATTTATAGAAGTGCGAAGAAACTGCTTGCTGCGTGGAATGGCGAAGATGAGGACATATCGGACACGGTTGACAGAAAGCTGTCCTTAGTGATTTGGCTTACAAGCGCGGCTTTGATTCTCTCCTACTTTTTGATTGCGGCGTCCTATTCGGGAGGTTTTGCCGCGTTTGATGACAGAGAAAGAACTGTTGTATTTTTTATCGGTATTGCCGCGTTCTTCGCTATTATGATCGAAGTGATCATTTTCCAGCAAAAATGCGTGGATACCGCCAAACAAATGAATCCCGAAAAGAAAGCGTCTGTCTACGATATGAAATTTCAAAAAAAGTGGACGGAGGACTGCGACGAAGCGGAGAAAATCATCATCGGCAAGTGTGCGTTCAAAGCATATTCCGCAACAAATGCTGTCTGCACGGTTTTGTCTATCGTGCTCGCGGTTTGTGCGCTTTTGTTTGGAATAGGATTTTTGCCGTCGCTTGCGGTATGCCTTGTCTGGATCGTCAATCTGTCGGTGTACTGTAAGGAAGCAATGCGCTATTCAAGGGCAGGAATTAAAATCTCCTGATTAAGATCGGAGGATAAGCAAATGGACAGTCTTTACCTCATTTTGCTTGCCCTGTTCCTTCTTGTGATTATCCCGTGGATAATGCGGCGGAGGAGACTGGCGGCGATCAGACATATTTTGAACCGAAAAAAGCAGAATAAGGAGAAAAGTGTTATGAAAGAGCTGGCAAAACGTTTTGTCGGAGAAGAGTGCATTGTATATACAATTACTTCATATGATGGCGGCATACAGGGTGTGATAAAAGAAGTTGATGACGGCGGAATAGTCATCGAGAAAAAAAAGGGCGAAAAGGAAATTATCAATCTGGATTTCGTCGCCCGCATAAGGGAGTATCCGAGAAATAAAAACGGAAAGAAAAAGGGAATCATATTGGATTGATACTACGGAACAAAAATGCCCGAATAACGCTGTAAGGAACGTAAAAAACGTATTTCGCCGACGGCGGGCAGTTCATTCGCTGTCTGTGGGGAAGAATTTTTGAGAAATCCGTGCTATCTTTTCTTCGGAGGTGAGCAAAATGGATCAGATAAAGATAGGAAAATTCATAGCTGCCCTGCGGAAAGAGAAATGCATGACGCAGGAACAACTCGGAGAAAAGCTCGGCGTGACAAACAAAACCGTTTCGCGTTGGGAGAACGGCAACTATATGCCCGATGTCGAAATGCTGTCGCTGCTTTCAAAGGAATTCGGTGTAAGCATTAACGAGCTTATAAGCGGCGAACGGCTTTTGGCGGA
>CAKRPQ010000090.1 GCA_934385225.1 uncultured Eubacteriales bacterium | reverse complement strand
AGGCCGAAGAGGCGCCCCTGCTAAGGGTGTAGGTCGGGTTTACCGGCGCGAGAGTTCAAATCTCTCCTTCTCCGCCAAATCAAAAAGCCCCGTAAATGCTGAAAATCCAGTATTTACGGGGCTTTTTCTATGTTTTTGAAAATCATAAAAAGGCACGAAAAAGCGTAAAAAAGCACGGGGTATGTTGTCAAAGTGTTGTCAGATTTTTTCAAATGCTTTTTATGTAGTTTTATGCATATCGTATTTCAGTTTTCAAAACAAAGTCCGGGCATTTGCCCGGATTTTGTTTTACTCAATATTCAATTCTTTTTTCAGAGCGTTTGCAAGCACGGCGGAAAAATTTATGCCCGCTTTTTCCGCTTTATAGCTGAGCCAGCTCGGAATTGTGCAATTCTTCTTTACAGTGCGCATATCGTTTTTTCGGCGATAATCGTCGAAATCGGCGTCGACAAGCGTAACAATTTCATTTTCGGCGTGTTTTATGCTTTCCCGTGTTAATCGGAACAGTTCCGTGCTTTGCCTCCGCAAATTTGTCTGCCTTTTCCGACGAATCAAACGCAAAAGCAAGCGTTGTTGCCGGATTGCCTTCAATTTCGTTCGACGGAATGAATCTGTACTCACCGTCAAGTTCGTCCATAACTCTTTTCTTTATAGCTCTCAGGTTGTCTATCATCGGATCCATTCTTTTAAGCTGCTCGCGAAGCATTGCGGACTGAATTTCATTTGTACGGTATTCAACACCACAGAACAGATTTTCCTGTACACCGTTCAGCTGATCTCCGAAAAACGCTACCGCGCTGCTGTCATGATATATCAGCGCTCTCTGATATAAAAGATTATTATTTGTCAAAAGAGCACCGCCCTCGCCTGTGCTTATCAGCTTGTACCGGTTAAAGCTCAATGCACCCGCATCGCCTATTGTTCCGAGGCGTTTGCCATGGTATTTTCCTCCGTCTGCCTGACACGCGTCCTCGACAATTTTAAGATTATACTCCTTTGCAATAGCACATATTGCGTCCATATTACAAGGAAATCCCTGGATATGCACCGTAATTATTGCCTTTGTTGCGGGAGTGATTTTTCTTTTTACATCTTCAGGGTCGATTGTCAGCGTTTCATCGCACTCCGCAATCACGGGAATCGCGCCAACAGCCACGACAGCCATTGCGGTTGCGATATATGTATATGCAGGCACAATAACCTGGTTGCCGGGTCCTATTCCGAGTGCTGTCAGGCCTGAAACAAGCGCGGCCATTCCCGATGTCATGATCAGCGCATTTTTTTACGCCGAACAATTCTTTCATTTCTTTTTCTGCCTGTTCCGTTTCGTTATAGACATTTCTGGTCTTAAAGTAACTGCCGCTCAATACAACTCTTGAAACCGCTTCCGCTTCTTCTTTTCCTACTCTGTACATAATGATACCTCCGTTTTTTTATTTGCTTAAATATTTTTTAAGGAATGCCGCGATGTCCTTGATACACTCAATAGAATCACGGTCGCACGCGTCCTGCTCAACAATAAAATGCTTTGCTCCGGCTCTCTCTGCCACCGCAATTACTCCGTCCCACCAAATGTTTCCTTCTCCTACCGCAGCAAAGGTCACAGCATTGTTTTTCACCCGCTTCATATCCTTCATGTGCAGTGTTGTCAATCTGCCGCTTAGTTTCTCTATCCAATGCCTTATATCTCCGCCGCCGTGCTGAATCCAGTATGTATCGAGCACAAATCCGATTTTGTCCTTGTCAAAGCCGTCGGTCATCATTTCATAAGCGGTTTTTCCATTCTCATATTTTCTGAATTCATGGCTGTGATTGTGATACGAGATTGCAATCTCGTACTTGTCGAGGTATTCCGCAAGATCGTTTGCCTCGCCTATAAAACGTTCCGTCTCGTCCGCACTTTCAATTGGATATCGTACCCGAAATACCTAAGCCGATTTCATTAGCTATTCTTGCCGGAGCTTCCATATTTTCTATTGCGCCGAAAGGCTCAACCTCTGTATACCCTATATTTCTTAACTGCTCAAACAACACCCTGATTTCTTCATCATTTGTTAAATGTTCTCTCACAGTATAAAGCTGAAGCCCTATTTGTTTTATTTTTGCCTCCTTCGGTAGCAATTCTTATTACCTCTCACAAGACTCACCTAAATTATACGGTAATTCAAAGCTGTTTGCAATACTTTGCATTCTTATAAAATGTACAAAAATTCTTAATTGACAAAATGCCGCAATCATGTTAAAATAAAGCAGAGGTGACAATTATGCTTTATCAGCCTTTATTGGAATATTCCACTCCTTATTACGTAAGAAAGAATGAACATTTCACTTTTTTCAGGTGCATATGCATCACGAAATCGAGATTTTGTACTGCATCAGCGGTACGCTCCACGCAAAGCTCAACGGAATAAAATATCTTGTAAAAGCCGATGAGGCTCTGATCGTAGGCAGTATGACCGACCACGAGCTTGCCGAGCGTGCGGACATCTCAAAAACGACATTTTACTACCACTACGAAGATATTTACGCCGTCGCGGAAGAATTTGAAAACGAGCTTATCGACCGTCTGCCGGAGTCTCTTGCGGAATTCGGGAAGGAATCGTCTCCCGAAGCCGCAGATTTCAGGCTTTATGCGCGCGGGATCATTTCATTTCTGAAAGAAAACGAGGAAAGCTACCGAATGGTCATGGAAGCGTCCTCACCAAGGCTTTTTGCCGAAAAGCTCAAAAAAATAATAGCGCGAAAAGTGACCGAAAATGTATCGCACTCCCATTTTACGCAGGATCCGAGGATATGGGAGGTTCAGATCTGTTACCTTTCGAGCGCATGTGTTGACGTCATAATCGAATATTCCCGCGGGAGCTTTTCCGTCTCGTTTGACGATGTGGCGGACGTAATCATTGATGCGGTCGAAAAACTGCGCGTGATAGGAAAATGACGAAAAAATCCGAACTGTACACGAGGTAAAGTTCGGATTTTTTTGTATAATCTGTCATCTGTATATTACGCCGTTTGCCGCGACGCAGTTCTTGCCGCTGCTTTTACAAATATAGAGCTGCTTGTCCGCCTTTCCAATAATCGAAAGATTGTCAAGTTCCTCGCTTGTCCCGCAGGCAACGCCGAACGATGCGGTAACAATATCCGTATTCGGCAGATCACTCCTCGGAATTGCGGCGGCACGAACCGCCGACAGAAGTTCGCTCGCTATCAGGCGCGCTTCGTCCTCGCCGACATTCGGCAGTATTACAACAAATTCTTCGCCTCCGAAACGGAACAGATACCTGTTCGATCTGTCAAGAACGCTGATAACGCTTCCCGCAACGGCTTCAAGTGCCTTATCGCCTTTCATATGCGAATAATTGTCGTTATACGATTTGAAATTGTCAATATCATAGATTATAACGCTGACTTTTTCGGGGTTCATTTTCTCGGTAACAAACGATCGGTAGGTCTCCATCGCCTTTTTGTTGAGAGTACCTGTCATAGTGTCATTGTACGCGAGCATAATAAAGGAATTTCGCATTTTAGTAATTCGCCTCTCGTTCGAGGCCTGACGAATGAAAACGGAACGAACCGAAATGAAGCCCGCCACTATCGCAAAGCGAAGAAGAAAATGCTTGAACAGATTGTAGTTGTCCGAATAAGGGAGCACGCTCGGAAGCCACCAGCTGACCAAAATGAAAACGCATATGAGAATCGTATCGGACAATTTATATGTCGGCGCAACCATGATAACAAACAGATAACACATTGAAATCGAAAGACCGATGCCGTGAAAATTACAGGAAACCATAAAAACGGTAACGCTCGCAATGACCACCGTATAATAAGCAAGCAACACGTATCTGGACAGCCGCGAATCGTATTTCTTATTAAATATTATAAAGACGAGCATTGCGGCAGATGACGCGACCATCATATAAAGAGGTACCATATCAATGACTATCATCGTGTTGAATATAATGTTCTTTACAAGATAGAAACCGTTGGTAAGCAGAAAAAGAATAGTCGCAAAAAAGATGATGGAAAAATTCTGCTTCATAAAAATGCCCTGCTCGGACGGCACATCGTCAATTTTTATTCCGAGAATATTGTCGCAGAAGCTCCTGAACCTCTCAAATGCAACACCCGAAATCCAAAAGTACGAGTCATTCGCTATGCCGAATTTGTCTTCATGTTTTTTCATAACAACCCCGATCATACAAAATCAAACTGTTAAAAAAAGCACCGCTGACCCCGCAGGAGTTCAATCGGCGCTTTGTGTGGCGGAGAGGAAGGGATTCGAACCCTTGTGGGCTTGCACCCAAACGGTTTTCAAGACCGCCTCGTTATGACCGCTTCGATACCTCTCCGTATTCGATTTTTGTTTCCGAACGCCACTTTACGCTCAAAACACTATTATCTTATCACACATCGCCCGTTTTGTCAATAGAAAAATTCAAGTTACTTATTTTTTTGCGACTTTTTTTATTTTTTCTATTGCATTTTTTCAGAACGTATGGTATAATATCCGTAATCGCAAAATTGCATTGCCGTTTTAGCGGCAATTAAAATGAACAAATCACTCTCGGAGGAACTAAAATGGAACTCGCTTTCGGAATCATTCTTCTTGTTATGGCAGTATTTCTTATCGTTGCCGTTCTTATGCAGTCGGGCAAGGATAAAAACCTTTCGGGTACGATAGCAGGCGGTGCGGACACGTTTTTCAGCAAATCAAAAGCAACGACAATGGACAAGGTTCTGTCGAAGCTCACAACGATAGTTGCTGTCGTTTTTGCCGTAGTTGTCATCGCTATGTACATCATCGTCGGTTGATTTCTGCCACGAAAAAATAAAGGACGCTTATAAGCGTCCTTTATTTTTTGCAAAAGAACATATTAACGCCCCACGCAAAATATACTTTCAGTGAAGCTATCTGTTTTAGGAGGAAAAATATATGTTCGTGTATTCGCTGAAAGCCAATACAATCAAATTTTTCGGCGTACTCTGCGTCGCCCTCGTCGCGCTTATAACGCTCATCGCATTTTTGCCGTCATACGAGCCGAATACCGCCGCCGTCGGAAAAAACGGCGAAAATACCGTCAGTATTTCCTACGACAAGGTCAAGACAAACGAGGACAGAATAAAATTTCTCGAACAGTTCGGCTGGAAAGTGACCTCCGAGCCGCTAGAAACGGAAGAAGTGCTCATTCCGTCGGACTTTGACAAGGTATTTGCGGGCTACAACGAAATACAGAAAAGCCAGGGGCTTGACCTCGGAAAATACAGAAAAAAGCACCTCACCCGTTATACATACGAAGTGACCAACTACGACGGCTACGACGGAACGGTCTATGCAAACCTGCTTATTTACAAAGGGCGCGTTGTCGGCGGCGACATCTGTTCTGCCGACGCGGGCGGATTTATGCAGGGATTCGAAAAATAGAAAAAAAGCCTCCGTATCTTTCGGTACGGAGGCTTTGCGCTTATTACGAATAATATTCGTTGAAAAGCGTCTTGACATTCTTCCTTTTGTAAACTAAAATATAATCAAAAAAGCGTAAGGAAAGGCGATCCCATGAAAAACACCATAAAAATAAACTTTGAAAATACAGTCGGCAAAATCAAACCGATGCACAGCGTAAACAACGGTCCCGTAATTTCACGCGGTGTCGGTAATGCCGACAAATTCCGAGAGATCGGCGTACCGTTTGTCAGAACGCATGACGCTTCCTTTTTTTCGGGATACGGAGGCTCGCACTCAACCGATGTAAACTACATATTCCCGAATTTTGACGCAGACGAAAACGATCCCTCCTCATACGATTTTGTTCTCACCGACAAATATATGCGGGACATTGCCGAGGGAGGTTCAAAAGTATTTTTCCGTCTCGGTTCAAAAATCGAACACGAGATAAAAAAATACAACACATATCCGCCAAAAGATTACCTCAAATGGGCGAAGATCTGCGAACACATAATCCTGCACTATACGGAAGGCTGGGCGGACGGCTTCGACGCCGGGGTCGCATACTGGGAGATATGGAACGAACCCGACTGCGCCAATGCCGACGGAACAAATCCGTGTTGGCAAGGCACAGACGAAGAATTTTACGACTTTTTCTGCGTCGCATTCAAGCATCTGAAATCAAAATTTCCGCATCTTAAAATAGGCGGTCCTGCGTTTTGCTCTTCGGGCAGCCGCATGGAACGCCCGTTTCTCGACCGCCTCAAAAAGGAAAATATAAAACTCGATTTTTATTCGTTCCACGCCTACAAGGAAGTTCCCCGAAAATTCATGCGCGACACGAAATACGTAAGAAAATTGCTTGACGAATACGGAATGAACGAAACGGAGACTGTCCTCGACGAATGGAACTACGTCTGCGGATGGTTGGGCGACGATTGGAAAAAAACAATAAAGGCGGAAATATCAATTAAAGGCGCAAGTTTTCTCCTTGGTACAATGATCACCTGTCAGAACTCTCCTCTTGATCACCTCATGTACTATGACGCGCGCCCCTGCGTAATGAACGGTCTTTTCGATTTCTACACGCTCGACCCGCTCAAAGGTTTTTACGCGTTGAAAATGTTCGGCGACATCTACCGTATAGAAAACGAGGCGGAAAGCTCTGCCGACGACGGCGAACATTTATTCTGCGTTGCAGCAGCCAAAGAAAGCGAAAAATGCGCTTCGATAACATACTTCGATGACGATGACAACGCGGCAGACCGCGAAATAAATCTCGAAATTAGCGGTCTTTCAGGAAGCGAAAGCATAGTTATTTATCTCACAAACGAAATTTGCACGATGAAAGAATATATCACGGCATCGGCAAAGGCGGGCAAAACGATTATCCCTATTACGCTCGGAAATTACGATATGATATTCATTAAAATCTGCAAACAATCGCAATAAATAACGGCGGACACATTAGCGTCCGCCGATGCTTTTATTTTTCCGTGAAAGTGACGTTGACATTCCCGATGCCGCCGTCGATATCGACAACAGTTTCGCCGTTTCCGAACACGTCGCCGTCGTGCACATTTCTTCCGTCAACCGTTATATTGCCGATTCCCTTATCTAATTTCAGGCAGTAATCCGCCTCCGTGCCGACAAGTTCAAGCACGCAGGCACCGACACCGAGGTCGAGCTTGTTCTCGCCTTCAAGAATGCAGCGCACCTCGGCACGACCGACGCCCATATCAAAGTCGAGATTACGGATACTTCCGCCGTCGATCACGAGTTTACCCGCGCCGCCGTCAACATCAGCCTCGTGCGAGACCGTTATATTGCGAAATTCGGCACCGCCCGCACCAAGATCGACATCAAGGGAGTCCGTCACAAGTCCGTCGCAGAATACGCTTCCCGCTCCCGTGTCAATATCCGTATCGGCAAGCTCCGTTCCCTTCGCAAGACAAACGACAATATCGGTATTGCCGTCAATGTTAAAAAGTCTCGTTTTTTCCGAGACGGTGAGCTTTCCGCCGTCCTGCTTAACATTCACGCGGTTTCTGTCGTATTTTACATACGCCTTTTCGCCGTATTTAAGCGTCAGATCTGCCGCGCCTATATCAATGTAAAGTTTTTTTACGTCACCCGTGACGGCAAATTCGGCTATTTCCTTATCCGTGCTTATGTTTGTATCGACGTCATTTGACGCTGCCTTGTCAAGAAGCGGAGCTATCGAAGCTATTCCGCCTATAATTCCGCCGAATATGCCTACGCAGAGGAGAATGGCGAAAGCGAAAGCAAGATACTTCACAACCTTCTGAAAAGTCGTCATTTTACGTCGGCACCTCCGAACATACACGTTCCGTTTATGTAGACCGTAGGAGCGTTCTCGATCTTTGCCGCGCCTCTCTTATCCGAAATACCGCCGAAAACGGAGCTTGAATTTATTTTGACGTTCACGTTTTCGGGCAGATAAATGTCAATTCCGCCGAAAACGGCGTTTGCCTCGATAACGCAGTCCTTTTCTATTATCGCTCCGCGAAGGTCGCACTTTACGCCTCCGAAAACGGCGTTAAGCTCAACGCCCTCAAACACTTCACCGTTAAAATTCACGTTGTTCCCCGAAAAAACAGCCGATACTTCCTTGAAATTCCCGCTGCTTTTGATCTCTGCCGAAATTTTGAAGCCTTTATCGCCTCTGAATGCGCCGAAGATCATTTTTACGCCGATAATGACGATAATTGCGGGCACGGCTATCTTCCAGAGCATCGCGAATTTGAGTATTCCTCGCG
>CAKRPQ010000089.1 GCA_934385225.1 uncultured Eubacteriales bacterium | reverse complement strand
TTTTCGGAGTATGCCATTTTCCTCCGAAGTCGCTGACGGCTTCGTCCTTTTTTTCTGCCGAAAGCTGCCAACTTTCGCCATCGGTACTTGTATAGATTTCGTACTGATACCAACGCGAACTGTCAATAAAACACTTTACACCGAAATCGGTGATAACAAAATATCCGCCGAGATCCATAACGAATGTTGCGGGTGTTGCGCCGCCATCCCACAAATTATTGTTATTGTTGAAATCTCCGTCGTTGAGTTTCGAAACATCACCCGTATCGGAGGTGATTTTTACGTTCGGATTGTTGGCTTTCACCGAAATCTGTATCTTCGCGGGTGTGTCGGCACTTGCTGCGACAGCAAACGTCGAAAAAGTACCGAGAAGCATTGCAAACAGGAGAAGCCAAGATAAAAGTTTCTTCATTTTTTAATCCTCTCTTTTGTTTATTTTATGATAACCTCGTGCCCCGTTCTTGCCGATTCGTACGCGGCATCGAGAATTTTCATCATTTCAATTCCGTCTTCGGCGGGATTTTTACATTCGGTTCTGCCGAGGATTGCGTCGACAAAGTTGTTAATTTCTCTCGAAAAAGCTCCGCCGAAGTCCATTGACGCGTCCGTTTCAATCTCGACATTTGCAAGGTAGCCGTTTTCCTCGGTTATGAATTTCATTTTGTCGCCGAGCTTTACACCCGCCTTTGTTCCGAAAAGTTCTATCTCGTTTGTCTCTTTTTCGATATTCAGGCTGAAACTCGTTTCAAGGTGCATTGTTGCGCCGTTATCGAAGCGAAGCATAAGCGACGCAAAGTCCTCAACGTCGCATTTTTTCTTGCTTGCCTCGGTCATACTGACGTAGCCTGCCGAGGTCTTGATGTTGCTGCGTTCAAACAGCTTCTGATATGTTACGCAGTAAACAGACGTCGGTTTGGGATTTCCCATTGAATATTTCACGAAATCTATCATATGTACGCCGAGGTCGATAAGAGGACCGCCGCCCGAACGCGCCTTTTCTCCGAACCAACCGCCGGGGTTGCCCTTGCGGCGCAGGTATCTGGCGTTTGCGTAGTATATCTCTCCCATATAATCCTGTCTTCCGAAGTCTTCGAGAAGCTGCATATCGTGACCGAAACGACGAACAAAGCCTATCATAAGTATTTTGCCGTTTTTATCCGCCGCTTCTTTCATTTTCTCCGCACATTCGGCATTTATCGACATCGGTTTTTCGCAAAGAACGTGCTTTCCCGCATTAAGCGCGGCAATCGTGCACGGCATATGCTCGCTGTTCCATGTGCAGACGCTTACGGCATCGATTTCGGGAAGCGCAAGCATATCTTCCTTGTTCGTAAATGTTCTTGTAATCCCATATTCATCTGCCGCTTTTTTCAGTCTTTCTTCGTTTATATCACAAAGAGCGTAAAGTTCAACGTCGGGATTTTTCAGATATGAGTTTATGTGCATACGGGAAATCCCGCCGCACCCTATAATGCCGATTTTAAGTTTATTCATTGTCTAATTTCCTTTCATTATATTGTTCAGATAATTGTATGCCGTTCTTATATCCGCTTCGGGGTTGTCACCTACTTCGCGTTCTATTGTGAGAAATCCGTGATAGCCGATATCGTCAAGTGCGGCGAGATATGTTTTCCAGTTGACCTGCCCTTCTCCGAGAGGAACTTCGGCGAAAAGGGGGAGTTTTTCCGCGCCGTCGGGCTTCGGAAGAATTCCGTATATGTATTCGGGATTTGTTTTGTTATACATTACACCGTCCTTTGCGTGTGTGTGGACGATGTATTTTTTCAGATTGTAAACCGCGTTAGCGGGATCTTCTCCGATAATCATAACAAGATTTGCGGGGTCAAGATTTACGCCTACACCGTCGGAACCGAGGGAATCGAGAAACTTTGCGAGAGTTTCGCTTTTTTCGGGACCCGTTTCCACCGCAAAGTGGGCATTCATCGAATGAGCATACTCGGCAAGCTCCGAACAAGCCTCCCGCATTATCTTATATCTTTCGTGATTTTCGTCTTCGGGAACTACGCCTATGTGTGTTGTGACTATATTTGTTCCCATTTCGAGCGCGAAATCAATGATTTTCTTTGAACGGTCGATAGCCCATCTGTTTTTTTGCATGTCATGAAAACCGCAACCGAGGTCTCCGCATATTGCCGAGAAAACAAGTCCGTTTTCCTTTACGGCATTTTTTATTTCGCGCTTTTCACACTCGGAAAAGCCGTCGGGATTTGTCCCGTACATTTGAAGTCCGTTTGCTCCGAGCACCGCCGCTTTTTCGATAGCTTTCAGTCGGTCACATTTGAACGATTCGACCATAGCACCGATTTTGAAATTGTACATTACCGATAACTCCGTGAAAAATTATTCTGTGTTCATTATACGCTGTAAGAAAGGTAAATTCATTGTTTTTTGTGACCGAAATACGGCGAAATGTGACATCAAAAAAATTTTTAGGGTACGCATATTGAAATCATCGGAAAAAGTGGGTATAATTGGAATGTAATTGTAGTTTTTCGGAAAGGGGACAGAATATGGATAATTATGTTACGTTCGTATCAAAGCAAAAATTACATGATCTTAATCCTCTCGGAATCGGGTTTGCAAAATGTGTTCCGGACTTCAACGTCGGTCCCGTTGTCCTGTTTGATTATGCAATTATTCATTATGTGATAAAAGGAAAGGGTGTATTTAAGAAAAACGGGAAGTCGTATTCCGTTTACCCCGGACAGTCTTTCATCATCATGCCGAACGAGGAGGTTCAATATACGGCAGATACAGATGACCCTTGGACGTATCAGTGGATAAATTTTGACGGAGAGCTTATGTGGGATTTTGCGGTGCTTCCTCCCGTATTTCCCGGCAATGCGGACTTTTTTTCGGAACTCTACTCCATTCAATTCAAAAAAGATGCGAGCGAAAATTTGAAGTTACTTTCGTTATCCGCTCTTTTCAAATACTATGCGGGCATAAAACCGAGTAATGATGAAAATGCGTTTAGCAATATGGTTTATGATGCAAAAAAATATATAGATAATAATTATATGTTTGACATCAGCGTGGAAGCACTTGCTAAACGTTATAGGGTCAGCAGATTTCACTTCACAAGACTCTTCTCGCGGGAATTCGGAAAATCACCGTATGAATATCTCACGGCAGTTCGAATGAATGCCGCAAGAGCGCATATGCTTGCGGGAAGAAGCGTGACAGAAACCGCGGGACTTTGCGGGTATAACGACTCATCAAACTTTACAAAGGCTTTCAAGGCAAATAACGGCGTAGGTCCGCGCGAATTTATAAAAATAAACAGAAAATAATGAAACGAAGCGTAGAATGACAGCTCTGTTTTATTTGATAACTCAAAATACAAAAAAGCCCATAAAAATGGGCTTTTTTGTATTTCTTAATATGACTATACTTTCCGTGTATAGTTATCCGTTTTTTACGGACTTGTTAAAAACTGTTCGAATTTCGGGCGATTTTCCCGCAAATTCATTTTTTCTGTTTGACGTTACGACAATATTGCTGCCGAACACATTTCGTGCCGCAACATCACCGATCTTTACTGGCAGCGGCATTCCGATGCTGTTTATAGTCTTCATGCACTCAAAAATTTTATCTTTCGGTATCGGGCGGTCGGTCTTTAGGAAAATATCAAAATTTCGCGCGCATAATGCGCATGAATACGCATTTTCAGGGGAGGCGGAATGCACACAGGCGAACGGGAAAAGGAAATAATGAGCATACTCGAAAGAACAGACTACGCGACTGTTGAATATCTCGCGAAAAAAATTCACATAAATAAGTTTTGGGGCACCGCCTTTTTATCAAAGACATTCTGTATCAAATTCGGCATATACCGGATAGTGGTCGGAAAGATATATCCCGTCCTTTCCCTCTCCCCATATCCCGCTTCCGCGGAATACTTTTTTCATCTTTTCGTCGGCGTATATGTAATCTATCTTCACGGCTCGCGTTCCGTAATTGTGGAAAGAGACTTCTATTCCGTCCGTGACATCGCAAAGTCCCGCCTTAACGCACTCCGCAAGCGTTTCCGTGTTCGGCTTTGTATTGAAATCACCGCCCACGACATACGGCAGGTCATCTTTTTCGGCTTCTCGTACCTTTTCGAGAACGCATTTTATGCCGAGGACTCTCGCCTCCTCCGAAATGTGGTCAAGGTGAACGTTAAAAGTCCTGAAAACCTTTCCGCTCCGCTTTTCGCGCAGCTTTGAAATAACGCAGATTCTCGGACATTCGCTCTGATTTTCAAATCTTGACCCCGGAATCGACGGCGTAGGACTTATCCAGAACACCTCAAATCCGAGAACCTGAATATTCTCTTTTCGAACAGCCGTGTAAAGTCCCTCTCCGCCGTAATCCTTTCCTCTGAGATGCCCGTGAAAAGAATATTCGGGGAGCATTTTCTCCATAAGGTCAAGGTGCTTATCCGTCATCTCCTGAAAAAGAATCACCTCGGGACTTTTCTTCATTATTATTTCGTATATAAGTCCCGCGCGATATATAAAAGAGTTTATTCCGTCCGTGTCGAAAGCAACTCTTATATTAAAGGTTACAATATTCATATCGTCGTCCTCACCATTAAGAAATTACGTCTGAATTATATCACGGAAAATATTCCGTGTCAACATTTTTATCAAATAATAATTTGAAGGACGAACATATCTCCCGAAATTGAAAAGAGGCAGGTTCCGCCGTTCTTTTCGGCAATGTACCTTATGCTCTGCGTTCCGAATCCGTGTCCTGCCTCAGACGATGTCGGCATTCCGTCGTTCATTTGAGGTCTTTCGTCAAATGTGTTTCTCACGGAAATAAGCAGCTTGTCGCCGTTCATTTTCATGTCAAGGCAGATATATTTGTTTTCGCACTTCGGTGACGATACCGCGTTAAAGGCGTTTTCAAGCGCGTTTGACAAAATTGATGTAATATCGACATCGGATACAGGTATTTTTTCGGGAATCTTTACGGTACAGTCGAATTTTACACCGAGCTTTGCCGCCTCGTCGTCCTCCGCGCAAAGTATCATATTCACAATCTCGTTTTTACAGTAGCTCTTCGACATGGTTTTATCGGCGGCGGTGATTATTTCGCTTATATAGTTCTGCGCCTTGTCGTTTTCGCCGTTTTCGATAAAGCCCGATATGTTCTGTAAAAAGTGACGCATATCGTGTCTCAGGATCGACACGGCTCTTTCGGAGCGGCGAAGCGCACCGATCTCTTTTTCCGACTGCGCCCACTGCATTTTAAGAAGTCTGTTTTTCTGCTCCGTTTCAAGAGTCTCCTCGTACTGTCTGAAATACAGGAACAGGAATAGTATATAAAAAATGCAAAGCACAAAGCCGAGAAATTCGACAACGACCTCCATTCCCGAATATAGAAGTCCCGTATATACGCCCGCAACATAATCGAAAAGATAATAAACAAACGGCATAAGTCCGAGAATGATAATTGACTTTGTAGGTTTTCTCAGCAGCTTTGCCGTAGCCTCCGAAACATAACGCATGAGCAGGATAAACGTTCCGGCGGTGACAACTATACGCACGGAATAATAGACAATCTCGGAGTCGGTGATACCGAGAGCAGCAATGCCGACCCAGTTACTCACCTGACAGCAGAGGTATGCTGTGAGTACCGAAAGGGCGGAAAGAGCGGGCTTGTATTTATAAAACGCGGAAAGAAAAATGATAAGAGGTATATGAACGATAAGCGGGTAGAGCTTTTCCGTCACGTCCTCTCCGAAAAACAGATAGGAGGCTATATAAAATACCCCGCACACAAGCGAAAAAAAGAGTAGCGTGAGAATGTTCTTTTTTTTCATATGTATTCCGAGGAAAGCCGCCGAAATATAGACACCGAACAAAAGGGTCAAAGCGTTATGCAGAAACAAAAGAATTTCGGTTATTATCTTCATCTCGCGTTTCCTCCCGTTTCTCCGAACATCATGGCAAAATACGCCTCCTTAAACGGCTTTGCGTACCCTCGCGCAATGGGGATCACCCTGCCCGATCTTGTTATTATCTCGGTGCTGCTGAACCTGTCCACATTCGGCATATAAACGAGGTAACTGCGATGGCATTTAAAAAATCCGTCCGTCTCCGTAAATTTGTCCTCATAGACGTGAAACGGCTCTATCGCCTCGACGGATTTATTTTGCCTGAGGTAAAAATTGACACGCTTGTTCTGCGCCTCCGCATACTCGATATCGTGAAAAAATATCTTTCTGTAACCGAAGGCTGTTTTCAGCACTATTCCGCGGGACGTTTCCTCATAAGCTCTGCAACATTCGTCAAGTATATCCTTTATTTTTTCATACACAACGGGTTTAAGAAGATACCCCGACGCTTTAACGTCATACGATTCAAGCGCAAATTCGGGCGACGACGTCAGAAAAACGATTTTAAGCGCTGTATCGTTTTTCCGAAGCTCACGCGCGGTGTCCATTCCGCCCGTAACGGGCATAATTATATCAAGGAAAACAACGTCCATTCTGGTCGAAGCGTTCTTCTCGATAAGATCCTCTCCGTTCTCGAACGGGAAAACGTCCGTCGGAACTCCGCTCTCCTCCGACCATCTCTCGACAAGCGAAACAGCCTTTCCGAGGAACTCGGTGCTATCGTCGCATACCGCAACTCTGAACATTTTTCCACTTCCTTTCAGTAAATATATTTTACCACACTTTTCTGTTTTTTTCAATCTGCATTTCGTGCCGAAAAAACGTCATTTCACGCATTTGTCTCCAAAAAGGGGGATTTTCAATATATAATAAACCGCAATCCAAATACGAAAGGACTATGTTATGAAAAAAACAGCAATCCGCACAGTGTGCTTTGCGGTTCTCACGGCACTTGTCATCTGCCTTGTCTCCTGCGGCGGAAACCAAAAGAAGCAGGAAGCGATCGACGCTTTCAACAAAGTCAGCACGGTTATGGACGACTTTGCCGCGGACATGAACGAAAACGCCGACCTTATCGAAACGGATATGTTCGACACCTACAATCAAATGGTAGCTCTCATGAAGCAGTACAAAGCCATTCTTGAAGGCGACGACGAGATCTCCGACGAACAGTTCGACACTATGATCGAATGGTTCGGTACTGTCGAAGAATGGGCAACGGAAGGCAAAGCCGAACTTGACAGGCAATTAAGCGAAATAAGCGGTTAATCTAAATTACCGTTAAAGAAAGGATACATATTACAATGAAAAAAATTACACTCGCACTTATTCTTGCCGTTCTTGCGGCGCTTACGGCTATGTTCACTCTCACGTCCTGCGGCGACGCAGAGGACGGAAACGACGTCGACACCGACACAAAGGCTGTGACGGAAACCGCCGCTCCCGAAACGGACGCTGCTACGGACGCTGCAACCGTGGCGAATGCCGAAACGGAAGGCTCCGTTTTCCCGCAGGCACTCTCCGATCTTCCCTCTTATCCCATCACAGACCTCGACTACACGTCCTGGGAAATGGCAGGCGGTATGGTAAGCGGCAACGACATGACGGAAGAAGAATTTAATGCCGTTCTCACAGCTTGCGGCGGATTCCTCAAATTTGCTTTCAACGAAGCAGGCTCTGTCGAAATGGAAAACGGCGAAAAGACATTCGAGGGAACATATGAGCTTCTCCTTGACGGTTACGCACTTCACCTCGTATTCGACGGATATGAATATTACGGCGTTCTCACGGAATCGGAAGGCGCACCTGTTTTCGTATTCTCGAATGTTAAGGATTCCGAAACCGCTCTCTACTTCATTCAGATAGAAGAGGGCTGATAAAAGACAAGTTCCAAAAACCTTTTTCATCGAATGCCGCTTTTATCTTGAAAGCGGCATTCACACTATTAAAAAGGAAGGTCATAGCAATGAAAACAATAAAACGAATTATAACATGCGCACTATTCATTTTCCTTTTCGCGGCAATGCTCTGCGTTGCGTCTTTTGCCGATGAACACAGCCACTGCGTTTGCGGCAAGGCTGAACATACGGACGGCGGAACGCATACGGAAGCAGACCTTAGAACTTTCACCGCATGGGAAAGCTCGGATTCGCTTCCGACATGGTCAGGTTGCTTTTATCTCACGACCGACGTGACTCTCGAAAGAACAACATGGAATCCCGCATACAACACTGTTCTTTGCCTTAACGGTCACACAATAAAGGGGCTTTTTATACACTACAACGGCTCTTACTCAGGGTTTTTCAGGTATCTTGCCAAAGATGGGGAAGTTATGAACCTTAACTTATAGGGCTATGTTGAGCCCACCGGCAGCGGTGATTACGCCG
>CAKRPQ010000088.1 GCA_934385225.1 uncultured Eubacteriales bacterium | reverse complement strand
TATACGTCTGTCCCTCGCCGTCAATAGCCTCTATATCGCCGTCGGTATACCAGTCAAAGCCAACGATGTCGCAGTATTCGTCGCTGGGGTAGTAGTAAAGCACCGGAAGCGGTGATGTCTCGCTGTTCGTTAAATTCGGTCCGTACTCCCAGAGGATATTCGTTATGCCGTAATTTTCCGTGTAATAGTTATAAACGTACTTCCACATATTTATAACGTCCTCGGCAGGTATCGCTTCGTTCTCCTGGATTGCGCAGAACCAGAACCAGTTACCGTTGACCTCGTGCATCGGGCGGTAAAGGAACGAAACACCCGCGTCCTGCAATGCGCGCATAAACTCGCCCGCGCGGTCAAGCTCCTCGCGCCATTTGAGGTTAAGAGCCGTACCGTCGGTGAGAAGCTCGCGCCAATCGGCAAGCGTTCCGAGATGCCCGCGGAAGCCCTGGGACGGGTCTACGGGACTTAACCAATGGTGCATTGTCGTTATTACTCCGCCTTTTTCGGCAAATTCGACAAGCTCGCAGAGTGCTTTACTCCAAACCTCCCGTGGGTGGTCTTTAAGGCGCAGCATATCGAAGTCCATTATCGACGGGTATTCTCCGACAGCCTCGTAATAGCCCTCTATTCTCGCTTTTACGTCCATATTGCCCGCAAGATGCTCGCCGAAAAGAATGTAATCGCTATCATACAGGTAGTTCATCACCTGCATAAGTTCGTCCTTTGTCTTGTATGGAATTTCAGGGGCATCAGCCTTGCCCGCAAAGCTGTCAGACGACGCAAGTGCAACATCGCCACCCTTATCGAGAAGCGCAAAAATAGCGTCTACTGCACTTTTCACCGAATGGTAGCTGCCGGTTATCGTGATATTACCGTCAGCTATCTTCACATCGTAATCGGTGTATGAAATGCCGCTCTCATCAAGAATTATAGCATGCCGCACCGATTTATCTGTGATTTTCAGTCCCCTGCCGATATAGTCGGTTCCGAGCGTTTTCACAAGATACTCCGCCGTACCGGAACCCACCCCCGTTTTATCTATGACGGAAAACTCGGAAATATCCGTTCCGTCAACGGTCAGGCTTTTTATTTTCAGCTTATGGAAATAGGTTATTCCTTTTCCGTCGGGGACTTTGAAGGTTTTCCCCTCCTTATCTATGCACTTTTCGATAAAAAGTGCCGCTGCGGAGGCAATAGTTTCGTCACTGCCCGCGACGATAACGATTTTATCGCCGTCTTTTCTTATGATATAGTCGTTCTCCGTTCTTATCTCCTCCATTGCGCGCTTCGATTCGTCGCGTGAGGTGTCGCCGATAAGAATTTCCTTTTTCGACTTGCCGTCAAAGTCTGTCAAGGCTTTAAGCGTTACGCCGAGGTCTGTCATTATCGCCTTTCTTATTGCAACAAGTGCCTCCTTTTCGGCACTTGTGCCGTTGTCCTTGCGGACGAGGCTGTACTCGCTTATGTCGATCGTTTCGTAGGTCGGCTCGGTGACTTTCTCCGTCCCCGCTACGCTCTCTCTGCCTTTTTTTTCGCCATTGTTTTTGTCCTCGGTTTTTCCGCACGCGGAAAACAGAATCACGAGTACAAGCAGAATGGAAAAGTACGGTAACATACCTTTGAATTTCATTTTTGTTTCCTTTCTCTGTTTGTGCATTATACACAAAAAAGTTTTCGATATTACATTCTAATTATAGCGTAATACAGCGAAGATGTCAACTGTGTTTTTTTAGCGATTTTTCGAAAAAACGCTGTGTTTTTTGCGGAAAGAAAGAATTTATGAGTTCAAGACAAAAAGAGAACGTGTATTTCGGCGAAAAAATGTGGTATCCGATTTTCGGATACCACAAAACGCCGACACCAAGTTATATTTTGCTTTTTATAATCGTGGCGGCTGAACACAGCCGTTAGACAAAAGGTCGCTCCTCTTTTCACGTCTCCGATCTCTCGCCGAGAATCAGGCGATATTTCTGATAGAAGCTCTCGAAATATCCGCCGTCAAGCGCGTCGCGTATCTTCTGCATAAGCTCATTATAAAAATACAGATTATGCATAACAGCCAGGCGCATTCCGAGCGATTCTTTCGCCTTTATCAGGTGTCTGACATACGAGCGGCTATAATGACGGCACGCGGGACAGCCGCAATTCTCGTCAAAAGGTCTTGCGTCGCGCGCGTACTTCTCGTTACAGAGGTTCATTTTTCCGTGCCAGGTGAAAAGATTTCCGTGTCTTGCGTTTCGGCTCGGCATTACGCAGTCGAAGAAATCGACGCCCATATGCACCGCTTCAAGTATATTACACGGCGTACCGACGCCCATCAGGTATCTCGGTTTATCTACGGGCATATGAGGCTCGACGGCGTCGATTATGCGGTACATCTCCTCCGTCTCCTCGCCGACGGCAAGTCCGCCTATCGCGTAGCCGTTAAGGTCAAGCTCGGCGATCTTCCGCATATGTTCGATACGCAGATCCTCATACGTTCCGCCCTGACCTATGCCGAAAAGCATCTGATCCTTATTTATCGTTTCGGGCAGGGTATTAAGGCGCGCCATTTCCGCCTTACAGCGGACGAGCCAACGGTAGGTTCTGTCGCAGGACTTTTTGACGTAATCGTACGGCGCGGGATTTTCGATACACTCGTCGAACGCCATTGCGATCGTTGACGCAAGGTTCGACTGTATCTGCATACTCTCCTCGGGTCCCATAAAAATGCGTTTACCGTCGATATGCGATGCGAACTTGACGCCCTCCTCGGTTATTTTACGGAGCTGCGAGAGCGAAAAAACCTGAAATCCGCCGCTATCCGTGAGTACGGGACCGTCCCAGTTGAAAAATTTGCGCAGACCGCCCATATCGTGGATAAGTTTATCTCCGGGGCGCAGGTGTAGGTGGTAGGTATTTGAAAGTTCAACCTGACAATGCAGGTCGATAAGATCCATCGTCGATACGCCGCCCTTTATTGCGGCGCAAGTGCCGACGTTCATAAAAACGGGTGTCTGAATGTCCCCGTGGACGGTATGCAGGCAGCCGCGTCTTGCTCTGCCCTCTTGTTTTATCAGGTCAAACATTGTTTTTTCCTTTCGGATGTTTTTATTTTATGGGGGATTATTGTGACCCTTCCGTCTTGCCGCTTCGCGGCAATCCACCTCCCCTTTTTCATAGAAAAAAGGGGAGGCTGAATGCAGCCGTGAAGTCGTGTTTAGCCTTTTAAGCCGAACGATGGGAAAAACCATAGGTTTTTCATAGGTGGAGCAGTTTACATTTAGATTATATTAGACTTTACCTCCACCTTTGCCTTCCCCAGTGGTGGGAAGAGACTTTCCGTAAAGGAAAGTCCGCAGCCGAACGGCTGACGGATGAGGTGTTACGAACACTTTTAGCAAGATTTCGCCTCTTTGCAGCCGTGAGTTCGTGCAGCACCGTTTTCCACTTTTCTCCCCATGCGACAGGCACTCTCTCTTTTTAGCCTCCCCTGTGTAAGGGGAGGTGGCGGAGGTGCGAAGCCCTCCGACGGAAGGGTTGTCCGTCTTCGTGCCGACGTGAGGTCTTGCAGTTCCCTTTGGCGCCCTTTTTCTTGATGCGACAGGCGCAAGAAAAAGGGCTTTGCGGAAAAAGAAGCGCCGAAAACATTTCGCCGTCTGCGGACGGCGACCGCCGTCGTCGGCGGCTCACGCTCGCCTTTTGAAAAAGGCGAGACGAAAACTTTCACATATGGCGGGCGAAACCCCATCATATCCTCTCGAACTGTTTATCAAGCATATTTTTCGTCATCTCGATCGCGACGGGACGTCCGTGCGGGCAGAACGTTATATCCGGATTCTCCATCAGCTTTCGGCAGAGCCATTCGGTATGTGCGTCCGTATAAACGCGTCCCGCCTTTATCGCCGCCTTACACGACGCCTGATAGAGTGCCTTCTCGAACACGATTTCACGCGTGACGGCGGTACTGCCCGTTCCGTCCGCCAGTCTCTCTCCGAACGTCTCGAAAATATCGGGGAGCGCGTCCGTCTCTATTCCCGTCGGCGACGCTTTGACGCACACTTTAAGTCCGTCATCGCTTATATCGAACGAAAATCCCGCCGATTCTATCTCGTCGCGATACCGCTCGACCGCCGCGCACTGCTCTCGTCCGAGTGTGACCTCGACGGGCAGGAGGAGCATCTGCGAGCCTTGTTCGCGTCCGTGCATTATCTCCTTAAAATGCTCGAAAATGAGTCTCTCGTGCGCCGCGTGCTTATCGACGACAAGAACCTTTTCGCCCGTATCGATGAATATGTACGAATTGAACGCTTCGCCCATTATACGGTACGCCTTGACACTTTTACTCTCGCGTGTGCAAATATTTTCTTCGCGCGTTTCCGGCGTTTTTTCGGTATGCGTGCCGCTATCCGTAATATACGCGGTGCCCTCGCGAGAGGCAAAAGTTACTCTTTCTTCGGGGACGATCGTGCGCGTATTATCGCTATTTTTCGGGGCTTCTTCCGCGGGCGTATGTGTCTCGCTCCTCTCCATACGCGCCTTTAAGTCCTTGTAAAAAGCGTCCGTCCGCTCTATCATTCGCCGCACATCAATATTTGAGTGCGGTATCTCGCCCTTTGCGAGCGTCCTCTTATCCGAAATGCGGAAATTATCGCGCACCGCCTCGCCTTCGGGGATTTTAATCGGCTTTTTCGTTCCGCCTATCGCGACAGTCGTGCCTGTCTCGTCGTTCGTCTCGTGCCGTGCGGGAACGTTATATTTAAGCTGTTCGGGCTTCGGCGCACTTCTGTCCTCGATCGGCACAAACGACGTAATCGCATTCGGAATGGCGCGTTTCGTCTCATATTTCGGCTCGTTTTTCGCGTAACCCGTGCCGAAATTCTGTCGGTAACCGCCGCCTGTGCCATACAAACCGCCGTAACCGCCGTTTTTCTGTCCCTGCGAGAGCTTTCTGTAATCCTCCGCCGAAATGCGGTCGCCGCCGAGCTTCATTTCGGGTCTTGTGACGTTATTTTCAAGCGCGTTACGGACGGCGTAATAGATCGCGTCGAAAACGGGCTTTTCGTTTGAAAATTTGATTTCCAGCTTCGACGGGTGAACGTTTACATCGACAAGCCGCGGGTCGATATCGACGAAAAGCACCGCGCACGGGAACTTTTCGGGCGGAATATACGAGCTGTAAGCCTGCTCTGTCGCCGCCATTGCTGTTTTACACTTGACGTATCTGCCGTTGATGAAGAAATTCTGCGCGCCTCGGCTCGAACGGACGTTATCCGAACGCCCGATATATCCGCGCACCTTTATGCCGTCGGTTTCGGCGTCGACGGGGATAAGGCGCGAGGTGAAATCGCGTCCGTAAACGGCGTAGATCGCGTTTGCGAGCTTTCCGTCGCCCGACGTTTCAATCCTTGTCGTGCAGTCGGCGATGAAGCGGACGGCAATTTCGGGGTGCGAGAGTGCGATCTTCTCGACGACGGTCGTTACAGCCATTGTTTCGGCGGTGTCCTTTTTAAGGAACTTACGCCTTGCGGGAACGTTATAGAAAAGCTCCTCGACGATGACGGTTGTACCGTCCGCCGTTCCGCGTTCGCCGAAATCGACGATGTTTCCGCCGTCGCACTCGATTATGCCGCCGACGGCGCGCTCCTTCGGCTTTGAGATTATCCTCACGCGCGAAACGGAGGAGATAGCAGCCAGCGCCTCGCCTCTGAAACCGAGCGAAATTATCGCGTCAAGGTCGGTCGCGTCCTTTATTTTGCTTGTCGCGTGGCGGCGGAGCGCCGTCGGCAGATCGTCGGGCTCGATGCCGCAGCCGTTATCGGTGACGCGCATAAGAGCGACGCCGCCGTGCTGTATTTCGACGGTTATTCTGCTCGCGCCCGCGTCGATGGAATTCTCCATCAGTTCTTTTATCACGGACGCGGGTCTGTCAACAACCTCGCCCGCCGCGATAAGGTTCGCCACGGCAAAGCTGAGTACGTTTATTTTTCCCACTTCGTTCACCTCGCTTTCGGGGGATATTGTTTTAACGGGAGATTGCGGCAAAGCCGCTTCGGTTTACCGCAATTTTCTTTGCAGGTTATAGAGGTATTGGAGTGCCTCGTAGGGCGTCAGGGTGTTGACGTCAAGCGACCGCAGTTCCTCTATCGCGCCGTCGCGGAGGCAATCGTCTATGCTTATCATATCCATATCCGCCGTCTCCTCTTTTTCGGGCAGAGCCTCGATCTTCCCCATTTTGACGGAGTTTTTCTCGATCGACGCAAGTATTTCCTTTGCGCGTTTCACTACCTCATTCGGCAGTCCCGCGAGCTTCGCAACCTCGATACCGTAGCTGTCATCGGTCGAACCGCGCACTATTTTACGCAGGAACGTGATACTGTCGCCGCGCTTTTTCGCCGCGATATTATAGTTCACAATGCCCTGAAATTCGTCTTCAAGGCAGGTAAGCTCATGGTAATGCGTCGCGAAAAGCGTCTTTGCGCCTATCTTTTTGCTGTTCGTATATTCCGCTATTGCCCGCGCTATGCTCATTCCGTCAAACGTACTTGTTCCGCGTCCGATCTCGTCATACACGATAAGCGAACGTCTCGTCGCGTTTTTGAGAATATACGCAACCTCGTTCATTTCAAGCATAAACGTCGACTGTCCCGACGCAAGGTCGTCCGACGCGCCGACGCGCGTGAACACCTTATCGACGATACACAGATCCGCCTCGTCTGCGGGGACAAAAGAGCCTATCTGCGCCATGACGGTGATGAGCGCAACCTGGCGCATATACGTCGATTTACCCGCCATATTCGGTCCCGTTATAAGCATAAGACGGTTTGAGCGCGAGTCGAGAAGCACGTCGTTCGGGACGAAATAGGAGTCCTTCACGAACTGCTCGACGACGGGGTGCCTGCCGTTTTTCACGTTTATTTCGTCGCCCGAATTTATCTCGGGGCAGACGTACTTATTCTTAGATGCAACGGTCCCGAGCGACATATAAACGTCCGATGCGGCGATAAGCGACGCCGCCTTTTGTATTCTCTCGCTTCTCTCGGCGACAAAAGCGCGCACCCTGCCGAATATCTCGTATTCAAGGTTTGTGACCTTATCCGCCGCGCCGAGAATGGTCGATTCCTTATCTTTAAGATCCTGCGTTATGTATCTTTCGCAGCCCGTGAGCGTCTGTTTTCTTATATATCTGTCGGGGACGAGCGATATAAAGGACCTTGTGACCTCGATATAATAGCCGAAAACGCGGTTATAGCCGATTTTAAGGTTCTTTATGCCCGTTTTTTCCCTCTCGTCCGCCTCTATTTTTTCGATCCAGCCTTTACCGTCGTGCATTACCGAGCGCAGATAGTCAACGCCCTCGTCGTAGCCGTCCTTTATCATTCCGCCGTCGCGAACCGAGAACGGCGGGTCGTCAACGATCGCCGTATCTATCGCCTCGTAAACGTCGGAAAGGTCATCAAGCTCGGCGACGATGCGCTTCATCTCGTCGCTTTCGCACTTTGAGAGCAGATTTTTGAGTTCGGGGATAAGTCTGACGGTGTTTGCCACGGCGCGCAGATCCTTTGCGTTCGCCGTGCCGTAAACTATCTTTGAAATAAGTCTTTCAAGGTCAAGCACGCCCGAAAGAAGCTCGGACGTCTCCTCGCGGAGCATAAAATCCTCCGCAAAATCGCGCACCGCACCCTGTCTCTGTCTTATCGCTTTCTCCGAAAGAAGCGGTTTTTCAATCCATTTACGGAGCATTCTCGCGCCCGCCGACGTTCTCGTCTTATCGAGAACCCAGAGAAGCGACCCTTTCTTTTCCTTTGTTCTCATCGTTTCGGTGAGTTCAAGGTTGCGGCGCGTGTTCGCGTCCATACGGAGGTACTGACCGCCGCTGTAAACGTCGAACTCCTTTATATAGGAAATATCGCCCTTCTGCGTCTCTGAAACGTATCCGAGAAGTGCGCCGACGGCGGCTGTAAGCGCGCCCGATTCGGCTGCCTTTTCCGCGCCGTCGTCTCCGAACTGCGCTCTTATTCTTTCGAGTGCGCCCTCGCGCTCAAATCTTGACGGTTCGTTATCCGAGACGAGCGCACCCGTTCTCTGCGACACGAAATCGGCAATTTCGGGTGCTTTTGAGAGCGAAATATTGAATATTATCTCGCTCGGCGAGTAGGTTGCTATCTCGTTTTTAAGGTCGGAGAGCATTTCCGCGCCGTCAAGCGACGTGCCGAACACCTGACCCGTCGAAACGTCCGCAAACGCAATTCCCGAGGCAAATTCGCCGACGTAGACGGTGCAGAGGTAGTTATTTTTCGTCTCGGAGAGCAGGTTCGTTTCAAGCACCGTTCCGGGCGTTACGACGCGTATGACCTCTCGTCTGACGAGTCCCTTTGCCGTCGCGGGATCCTCGGTCTGCTCGCAGATCGCCACCTTGAAGCCCTTTTCGATGAG